>NZ_JAPSKZ010000208.1 GCF_031181185.1 Phenylobacterium sp.
ATGGGTCATAGCTATTTGCGCCACGAGCTTGGCCGCATGGGCCACGATAGCAGCTCTGCTGGTCGAACTCGCGGCCAGCTAACCGGGGCCATTCCTTGGCGGCGCGAAGCAGTACTGCTCCGCGCCATCAGCGGACATTGGCCCCCGGCCCAGATCCGGACTCTTAAGCGATCGCCCTTGCGGCTCCCTCATCTCACTTCGAATGAACGTAGCACCGCCGCCATGTCCATTTCTCCGACGCCGAGCTCGATAGCGCTCTACAGCAGACGGCACTGATCCGCGAAGGGTCCACGCCGGCATCGATGGCGGCGGCCTCAACGAGGCGACTGTTCTTCAGCACATCACGGATCGAGGCTTGGACGGACAAGTCCTGGGAAAGCATCTTGTCGAGCTTGCCGCGCGACACCGCGCTCGACATGGAGCCTGCGTCAACTAGGGCGCGGAAAACTTCAAGATCGAGGCCGGCTCGCTCCGCGAAATGGGTCGTGACGCCCCACTGACAGCGTCACACCTGCGCCACCTGATTGATGGAGGTGGACGTGCCGATCCGCCGGGCGGCGCAGTACCTCGGCATGACCCGGCAAACCTTGGAGAAGGTCTACGGTCACCATCGTCCGGACTGGCAGTCCGACATCAGCGGCGCCTTCGGACAGAGGGGCCGGAGGTCGGCGGTGGTCCGCTAGAGCAGGTCGGCCTTGAGGTCGTCCGGTCCGAAATAGACAAGGTCGATGCCTCGGTTGCGCGCCGTAACCTGCAGAAGACCGCGGCGCGCGGAGTTAACGTTTCCAATTAGCTGGCCCATCGGACGGTGCGCCGAGTCCGTCACCAGCCTGTCCGAGCCAGGAGCGATACGCAGAGCCTTGCCGTCAGGCGGCGCGCCGGCCTTCCAGGCCACGCTGCCATGGTGTTCCTGGCGCGACCAGGTCTGGATGCGTTCGGGCCGCAAGCCTTCCAGGAACTCGCGCCAGAGCTCATGGGTCTCCGGCGTTGGCCAGGCGGGGTCTTGGCTGCGTGCGGCTATGGCAGGCGATCGTGTCCAGGCTCTAAGCTCCGCGAGGGTCTCGAACTGACCAGCGCCGTCCGCCACGGCGATCTGGGCCCCGGAGCGCGACGCAAATCCGGCCTGGATCAGACGGATGGTCGACCAGTTCAGAACCCCGGTTTCAACCGCACCGGCCGCCAGCCCGAGCTCGAAATCACTCAACTCCAGCCCTGCAGCCGTAGTGTATCCGATCGCCAACCCGTGCACGCGCACCGATTCCAGCGCCCACGGCAGCCTGTAGAGGAAGGCGTCTTCTACGAATTGCAGAGCGTCGTCCGCCGCGCCGGCGAACTGGTTCATCGGGCAGCCCTGCAGCCAGGCGCGCAGCATGTCAGCCCAGTTCGCGGGCAGATCCCAAGGGGCAAACGGCGGAATCTCGAAGACGATCCTGGCGAAGGCCGTGAGAGCCTCAATCGCCGCGTCGGCCTCGTTACTGCTGATGGCGCTGTTGGTCCGGACCAACAGTTCGATCAATTCATCGGAGCGTGCGTCCAGCAAACGCCCGGTCACGAGACCCACGCCGGCCTGGAAATAGCCCCGCCGCTGGCGGGGCGTTGTATTGGCCCAGATATAGGTCGCTCGCTTGAGCAGCGTCTCTCGCACGAGCGCTTGGATATGTTCGCGACGTCTCGCGACCCGGCGACCCCAGAGGGAGTGGGTCAGCGCCGCATCCAACGTGGCTTCCAGGTCAGCGTCCGCGACGTCCTCGCTTCCGATCAGGCTCAGCAGAGCCGTATCGAGCGAGGTGATGTAGGTTTCCCAGTCATGCTTCGCCGCAAGCCGCGCCTCGGCGGACTCGCCGGCCACCGGCTCAAAGCCCCATTCGGGCATGCCGGCGACGTAGTTGATGAGAGGCTGGATGTCGGTGGTGCCGAGTTTCTGCTGCATGCGTCGCAGCAGGGTGATCACCAGCCGCAACAGGCCGCTTTCCATCTCGCGACCGGCTGTCTCGTCAATCAGCGTCGTCCAGTTGTTTCGCCGTGATCCGTGACGATCGAACATTGGGTAGACGACCAGCCCTTGGACGTCGACGAACGCGCGTCCGGCGCGACCGACGATGTTGCGGAACTCGTGCGGCTTGATGATGCCGTCGTGCCCGCTGAGACCCTGAAACACCAGAGCGGTCGCCGACAGGTTCAAGCCTTGAGCGAGCGTCGGCGACGACACCGTGACCTTCAGGACGCCGTCGCGCAGCAGGGCCTCAACCTCCCGCCGATAGGGGGTGGGAAGGGTGCCGTGGTGCACGGCGACCCCAAGGCGCAAACACTGCAACAGCGCGTGCCGCGGGCCCAGCCATTCGGCCCCGATGGTCAGCGCCTTGTCCAGGCGGGGGTCATCCGGATCGATCAGCGGATCCAGCAGGCCGCGGGCATGCAGGTCGACAATCGTTGAAGCGAAGGGCTCGACCGATCGTCGCTGCGGGCAATAGATGAGAACCGTCTGACCGTCCTCGATCAACCGCCAGGCCGTTGCCAAAACCAGTTCACGCTGGTCGGCGGGGAACTGTTTGCGCCGCTGGCCGATCCCGGGGATCCGCGGCGGGTCACGCGCAACCACGAAGTTGGGCACGAACGGCTTCTCGTCGCCCAGGGTGATGTTCAACTGGCCGCGCCCGCGACCCCAATCGATTTCCCCGAACCGAAGACGGGTCGGGCGCCAATCCTTGAAGATCAGTCCATCCGCATGATCATTGGACAGCCAAGCGACGAAATCGTCCAGCTGATCGCCTTCGGGCAGGACCGCAGACAGGCAGACGATGCGCCGCTGCGCTGCGTCAGGCCGACGAAGGAGCCGCTGGATCTGGACCTCGTACCGCACTTCTCGCTCGCCCAAGCCAATCATATGACCCTCGTCGAGGACGATCAGGCCGATGTCATCCAGAAGCGAAGGGTCGTTGCGAAGCGCGAAGTCCAGTTTCTCGGGCGTGGCGACGACGATGTCGCGATCGGTCAACAGGCCCGTGTCGATGTCGCTGACACCGATGCTTCCGTACAGACCCGATACGGTCTTTCCGAGCGGCCTGAACGTCCTATTGAGCGAGACTTCCGTCTGGGCCGACAGGGCGCGCAGCGGCGTGATGAACATCACGCGCTTTCCCGCTGACAAACAGGCGAGAATGCAAAGCTCGGCAATGCGAGTCTTGCCGGCGCTCGTCGGCAGGGAGACCACGAGGTTGTCCTCGAGGCTCAGCGCACGCGCTGCGGCGTCGATCTGCGAGGGCCACAGGTCGATCTCGGCCCGCGCCCGGCTGTGAAGCGAAGCGGTGAACAGATCGCGTAGGGCTTGCCAGTCGGCCAGTCCTGGCGGAGCGTTGCGGGGCAGAACTTCATGGAAGCTGCAGCCCCAAAGCTCGTCCAATAGGTGCCGCGCCAGACGGTGGGCCCACCATTGGGCGACCAGGTTCAGCGCATCGGCATCCTCAAGGCCGAGATCCAGCCGTTCGAGCGCCTGGTCTAGCAACGCACGATCGCCGCGCTCGAAGGCGAGCATGGCCTCGCCCAGAGCGCCCATGAAGGCTTCGGTCAACGCCAGGTCAGCAACGTCGGCGACTCCGTCGTCGTCGCCTTTATCCGCCCAGGGCTCCTCGGGCAAGGCCGCTTGCAGCCTGTCGGCGAGTTGGTCGTCGCTGACATGCTCGCCGTTGGTCCAGTCGATGATGAGCTGGTCCAAGTCGTCGAGCCGGCGCAACATCAGAAGCGACAGGGCGCGCTCGACAGGGGCCAGATTGTCGTCATCCCGCGCCGCATCGGCAAAGGGTGAGAGCAGCGAATACGCCCGTGCCGAGTAACGCGCTATGTGGTAGGCGCCCGCCGCCACCAGCCGATGGAAATCCTTCTCGGGACTGTCGGCACCGTTGGAAACGACCGCTTCGAGCGCCTCGGCCGCCGCCACGCAGGCTGTGCGGGCGAGCGCCCGGTCGCCCTCGCCCTCAAGGAGCCGCAGCCCTTGAACGAGGAGACCGTACCCGTAAGCCAGCAGATCATAACTGAGGCCTCGGGCTCGGGCAAAAGGCGGGCCGCCGTCCGGCACCACGCCGCCTCGCCAGATCATGGCGCGCGCCTGACCTCGCGCCAGGAGCTGGTTGCGAAACCCCGCCTCTGTCGCACGCTGGATCGCGACGGAGATCGCGTCGATATTAGACGCCATTGGCGATCACCGTGTCGAAAACGTCTTTGATGAAACCTTGATGGGTCGGAATGCGCAGGTTGACCGCGGTCTGCCGCACCGAGCCGACGTAGGCGTTCAGGTCGGTCGTCAGCAGGCCTGCGGCCGAATTGCCGGTGAAGGTGAACAGAAGGTGCTCAACTTGACCGAGCTTCACGCCGGTTTCGAGGATCGCGTTGTCGATCAGGTCGGCCGCGTGATGGTTGCCGTCGCTGAGATACTTCTCCGACATAAAGGACAAGGCATGGGGCGTCGGCCGTTCGTCGGCTGACGCCAAAGCCTTGCGCGCATCGGTGATCACCGCGCTGCCCATGGCGGCGCCGCTCTTGGCTTCGCCCTTCAAGAACAGCGCCTCGCCGTCATCATCTTCGGCCAGACCGATCAGGTCATCGCCCCGCATGGCCATGTTCCGGTGGTCCTTCCATTGAAGGCGGAACACGCTGATCTGGTAGGTGGTGAACTCGTTGACGTAGGCGGTGCCCAGGATTTCGCCAAGATCGCCTGAGCGGATCTTCTTGCTCGTCGGCAGGCGCTGTTCCAGCAGCGCGGCGGCCTGCGTCTTGCCGAGACGACTCAGAACCCGCGTCAGTCGATGCTCGGACACATAGTGATCCGGGACCGACGCGACGACTTCAGAAAGCCCGTCGGCGAGCATGCCTGGCTTGACCGTGATCTGATGGAGATCATGGCCATTCACCTTGCTTGAGGCGACATCACACCACCTATTGATGTTGGCCAAAATCACTTCCCCAAACGTCTATGCAGAGCTCTTATCGCTACCGTGAGTCGAATGTCGATTGGGTTGCACGCGTCCCAGGCTGCGAGTCTCAACGATACAGTCAAGCCCAGCGTTTGCGGCGGGTGAGCTGACGCCGTATGCGTTACCCCTCAATGTCCGCGTTGAGTCAGAAGCGGACACTTCGGAGCGTCGGCGCGTCAACGTCTGCTCCTGACTCATAGCGGACCTTGGGATTGGCCGCTTGCTGGCATCGGCCGAGCTGGCATTCCTGCCATAAAGCGAGCTCGTCGAAACGCCCGGGAGAAGGGGGCATCGCCACCGGGTCGACCGGCGCGATACCCCCTTCCTGCACCCGGATCGCCGGCTGCGGCTCGCTATCTCTTTCTGCGAGGCGCGGTGCGGCCCTAGTAGCCGACGGTGAACCGCTGACGGATGTGCCGGGGCGTCTCGAGTTCATCGGCGAGGGCCACAGCGAAGTCCTCGAACGAGATGCTGCTGCCATTCTCGTTCGTCAGAAGCTGATCGCCGCCGAGGCGGAATTCACCGGTCCGCTCGCCCGGGAGGAACAGGGCCGACGGGGAGATAAAGGTCCAGTTCAGGTCGGAGGCGCGAAGCCGGTTCAGGAAGGCTGCGCCCGCCAGACCTTCGTCGCGGTACTCCGCCGGGAACTCCGGCGTATCGATCAGCAGCGTTCCGGGCGCGACCTCGAGGCTGCCGGCGCCGCCGACGACCAGATAGCGCGGGGCGTCGGCGTCAGTGACAGCGCCGATGAGCTTGTCAGCATCGCTGGCCTTG
>NZ_JAPSKZ010000013.1 GCF_031181185.1 Phenylobacterium sp.
GCGACAGCTGGGCCGCCGCGCAGCGGCTCATGTGCACCACGGCCGCCTTGGCCGAGGAATAGGCCAGCGGCCCCCAGCCGGCCTGCAGGCCCGCGATCGAGGCGGTGTTGATGATCGAGCCGCCCCCGCGCTCCAGCATCAAGGGCGTGGCGTGCTTGATGCCCAGCGCCGGGCCGCGGACCAGGATGTCGAACACCCAATTCCAGCGCTCGGGCTCGATGTCGGCGACCGTTCGCATCATGTCGGAGATGCCGGCGTTGTTGAACAGCACGTCGAGGCCGCCGAACTCCGACTTGGCCAGCGTCACGGCGGCGGCGATCTCTTCCTCGGCCGTGACGTCGCAGTGCGCGTAGCGGACGGCGCCGGCGAAGCGCTGCTCCAGCATCCTGCCCTTCTCGTCCTGGATGTCGGCCGCCACCACCTTCGCGCCCTCGGCGACGAAGAGCTCGACCGTGCCCAGCCCGATCCCCGACACGCCCCCGGTGATCACCGCGACCTTGCCGTCCAGACGACCCCCCATGGCGCCCTCCCTGATTGTTAGTTATCGCCGATCAGTAGAGGGGCCGGAGCGGCGCCGCAACTAGTCGACGGTCACGACCACCTTGCCCATGGCCTTGCGGCTGGCCAGGTGCTTGATGGCGTCGGCCGCGCGCGCCAGCGGGAAGCGCTCCGAGACGAACGGCTTGATCTTGCCCTGCTCGTACATAGCCATCAGCTCGGCCACGCTCTCGCGGTGCTTCTGCGGGTTCTTGCCGACCCAGGCGCCCCAGAAGACGCCGACGATGTCGCAGCCCTTCAGCAGCGCCAGGTTCAGCGGGATCTTGGGGATCTCGCCCGCGGCGAAGCCCACCACCAGGTACTTGCCCTCCCAGGCGATCGAGCGCAGCGCCGGCTCGGCGTAGGCGTCGCCGATGGCGTCGTAGATCACGTCGGCGCCGTTCGGGCCGGTGGCGTCCTTGAACAGGCCGGCCAGGGCCTTCTGGCCGTCCTTGTCGAAGGGGCCCCGCGGATAGACGACGCCCGACTCGGCCCCCTTCGAGATGCAGAGGTCGACCTTCTCCTGGCTCGAGGCCGCGGCGATCACGCGCGCGCCCATGGCCTTGCCGAGCTCGACGGCCGCCAGGCCCACGCCGCCGGCGGCGCCCAGCACCAGCATGGTCTGGCCGGCCTTCAGCTGGGCGCGGTCCTTCAGCGCATGCCAGCTGGTGCCGTAGGTCATGATGAAGGCGGCCGCCTCGTCGAAGGGCATGCTGTCGGGGATCTTCACCAGCCGGGCGGCTTCCAGCGCCAGCTCCTCGGCCATGCCGCCCCAGCCGGTGTTGCCCAGCACCCGGTCGCCCGGCTTCACGTGTGTCACGCCTTCGCCGACGCTCTTCACGACCCCGGCGATCTCGCCGCCTGGCGAGAACGGGCGCTCGGGCTTGAACTGGTACTTGTCCTCGATGATCAGCACGTCGGGGAAGTTGACGCCGATGGCCTTCACCTCGACCACGGCGAAGCCCGGCTTGGCCTCAGGCGCCGGAACGTCCTCGAGGACCAGGGTGTCCGGACCGCCGACTTCCTTGCTCAACAGGGCCTTCATGAGCGCCTCTCCCATTCGTTGCAGGCGGCGACGCTAGCCAGTCGAACGGCTGTTTGAAAGCCCGGATTTGGTGAGAAGGCCCGCCTCACCTATATTCCGCGCCCTCGCACAAGGACCTTCCAGTGGGCGTGACCCTCGACCTCAGCCGCGCCGCGGCGCAGCCGCTTGCGGCCCAGAAGCCGAACCTCTCGGGCATGACCCGGGCGGAGCTGGCCGCCTGCCTGGTCGAGCTGGGCGTCGTGCGCCCCGAGAAGGCCAAGATGCGGGCCTCGCAGCTATGGCGCTGGATGCACCACTACGGCGTCGTCGAGTTCGAGAAGATGACCGACGTCGCCAAGGAGACCCGCGCGGCCCTGGCGGAGGTCTGCACGATCTCGCGGCCCGAGGTGGTCGAGCGCCAGGTCTCGAAGGACGGCACCCGCAAGTGGCTGATCCGCATGGCCCCGGGCATCGAGGTCGAGACGGTCTACATCCCCGACGTCGGCCGGGCCGGCGCCCTCTGCGTCAGCTCGCAGGTCGGCTGCACCCTGAACTGCACCTTCTGCCACACCGGCACCCAGGCGCTGGTCCGCAACCTGACCGCCGCCGAGATCGTGGCCCAGGTCCAGGTGGCCCGCGACGACCTCGGCGAGTGGCCCTCGCCGAAGGAGGACCGCCGTCTCTCGAACATCGTGTTCATGGGCATGGGCGAGCCCCTCTACAATCTGGACAATGTCGCAGCCGCCATCGACATCATCGCCGACAACGAAGGCATCGCCATCTCGCGCCGGCGGATCACGGTCTCGACCTCGGGCGTCGTTCCGCAGCTGAAGGACCTGGGCGAGCGCACCCAGGCGATGCTGGCCATCTCGCTGCACGCCACCAACGACGAGCTGCGCGAGAAGCTGGTCCCGCTGAACAGGAAGTATCCGATCGCCGAGCTGATGGACGCCATCCGCGCCTATCCGGGCCTCTCGAACTCCAAGCGGGTCACCTTCGAGTACGTGATGCTGAAGGGCGTCAACGACAGCCCGGCCGAGGCCAAGGCGCTGGTCCAGCTGCTGAAGGGCATCCCCGCCAAGATCAACCTGATCCCGTTCAACCCGTGGCCGGGCAGCGAGTACCAGTGCTCGGACTGGGGCACGATCGAGCGGTTCGCCGCCGTGCTGAACCGGGCGGGCTACGCCTCGCCGATCCGCACGCCGCGCGGCCGGGACATCCTGGCCGCCTGCGGCCAGCTGAAGAGCGAGAGCGAGAAGCTGCGGGCCAGCGCCCGCCGGAAGATCGAGCAGGCCGGCTGACCGCCGCCGCCGGCGCGTGCTAACGGTGGCGCTTCCGAGTTCGGGGGAGTTCGCCTGATGCCTACGCCGTCGCCTGAGATCCAGGCCTTCGCCACCGGCTTCCCGATCACCCTGCTGCACATTGCGGTCACCATGCTGATCCTCCTGGGGGCCGCGGCGCTGTACGTGCTGCTGACGCCGCACAAGGAGATCACCCTGATCCGCGAGGGCAATGCGGCCGCGGCCGTGTCGCTCGGTGGGGTGCTGCTGGGCCTGTCGATTCCGCTGGCGGTCTCGCTGCAGGCCTCCACCAACCTGCTGGAGATCGGCCTGTGGGGCGCAGCCACGGTGGTCGTCCAGCTGCTGGTGTTCCGGCTGGTGGACGTGCTGCTGCATGGCCTGCCCCGGCGCATCCAGGACGGCGAGATGTCGGCCGCCGCCATGCTGGTAGGCGCCAAGCTTTCCACCGCCGTCATCGTCGCCGCCGCGGTGACCGGCTGATCTGATGCACTTCCCCAGGCTGCCGGACTGGGTCGTCTACGCCGCCGTCGTGCTCGCGCTGCTGTTCGCGGCGCTCGGGCGCGGCGAGCGGGCCGACGCGCCTGCGCCGCCGCCGGAGGTGGGCGAGCCGCTGGGCGACACCGTCGGCCCGGCCTCGCCCTTCGATCCGTCCGTCGTGGTCGACGTGCCCAACGAGAACGGTCCCGCCACGGGCACGGCGTTCTCCATCGCCCGTTCCGGCGTGTGGCTGACCGCCCGCCACGTGGTCGACGGGTGCGCCCGGGCGGCGCTGGTCGTGGGCGACGGCGTGGGCGTGGCGACCACGGTGCAGATCGATCCGCGCGGCGAGGCGGCCATGCTGCTGACCGAAGGCGGCGCCGAGCCGCTCCCGCTCGCGCTGGCCGAACCCCTGCGCCGGGGGCAGCGGGGCTATCATCCGGGCTTCCCACAGGGCGAGCCGGGCGAGGCGACCTCGCGCCTGCTGGGCCGCGAGACCCTGGTCGTGCGCGGCCGCGGCGCCCGGTCCGAGCCGGTGCTGGTCTGGGCCGAGGCCGGCCGGACCAAGGGCCTGGAGGGCACGCTGGGCGGCCTTTCCGGCGCGCCAGTGCTGGACGCCCAGGGCCGCGTCGTCGGCGTGACCATCGCCGAGAGCCCGCGCCGGGGCCGGATCTACACCACGGCGCCCGAGGTGGTGACGGCCACCCTCGCCGCGAGCGGGCGCCGCTTCGCGACCAACGCCGAGGGTCCGGCTCTGACGCCGCAGAACTACTTCTATGTGGCCGACGAGCTGCGCCGCGGCCTGCGCGTGGCGCAGGTGGTCTGCCTGACGGCCTAGGGGACCGGATCCTCGGGCCGCAGCTCCGGCTGCTTCCGGGCGACGATAAAGGCCAGGATCACCGCGGCCACGCCGATCAGCGCCGAATAGAGGAAGAACATGACGTAGCCGGCGCCCAGTGCCGGCGGCGTCACCTGCGACTTCTCCATGGCGGTGGCGTAGGCCTCGGGCGGCAGGCGGACGAACAGGCCCTTCAGCGCGGCCAGCGGCCCCCCGGCGTCGGCGGCCGCGGCGGAGCCCTCGACGATCCGCCCGGACTGGGAGGCGATCAGCTTGCCGGGCAAGGCGTACAGCGACGAGAACAGCGCGTACTGGGTGGCGGTGAAGCCGGCGGACGTCAGGCTGGACATGTAGGCGATCAGGCAGGTCCCCGAGATGCCGCCGGCGACGTTGTCGATGCCGATCGCCACGAACAGGGCCCAGAGCTCGGGCCCCTGCAGCGCCAGCCAGGCGAACGCCAGGTTGCTCAAGGGGCCTGCGAAGGCGCCGACGACCAGCGCCCGCATCATGCCGAGCCTCGCCACCAGGTATCCGCCCATGCCCACGCCGATCACGGTCATGACGACGCCGAACACCTTCCGCGCCTCGGCGATCTCGGTCTTGGAGAAGCCGAGGTCGGCGTAGAACGGGTTCATGATGTTCAGCACGAAGTCCGAGAGCCGGTAGAGGCAGATCAGCGCCAGGATCAGGCCCGCGACGCCGCGGTAGCGGCGCAGGAACACGATCAGGGGCTCGCCTAGCGCGGCGAACAGATAGACGCCCGGCCGGGTGCGCACGCCGGGGATCGGGCAGACCGCCAGCACGATGACGATGAGGCCGGCCAGCACCGAGGCGAGCTGCACATAGACGCCCTCGGGCTTCATCTCCCAAGCGTTGCGCACCATGTCGGCTGCGTCCTTCGCCCCCTGGGCGCTGAACAGGGCCGAGAGCATGGAGGCGTCGGCGGCGAGACCCGAGCCGAGGAGCAGCGCGCCCAGCAGGAAGATCGCCATCCGGGTCACCCATTCCGGCAGTTCAAGCAGCGGCCGCTTCGGCACCCCCTCGGCGTGGATCGAGCGGATGACGTGTGCCTTCTCGCGGGGCGCGCCCAGCACGCCCAGCACGCCGGCGATCATCAGGCCCGACATCACCGCGTACGAGAAATTCCAGTTGTAGGCTTCCGCCAGCAGCAGCGGCACGGCGCCGGACACCACCATGGCGACGCGGTAGCCCCACTGGTACGAGGCAGCCATCGCCCCCTGCTTCTCGACCTCGGCTGCCTCGATCCGCCAGGCGTCGATGACGATGTCCTGCGAGGCTGAGACGAAGGCCACGAACGCCGCGAAGGCGGCCATCAGCGCCAGGTTCTTCGCCGGGTCGACGCCGGAGATCATCCAGAGGCCGGCCATCACCAGCACCTGCAGCACCAGCATCCAGCTGCGCCGATGTCCCAGAAGCTTCGTGAGCCCGGGCACCGCGGTGCGGTCGATCAGCGGCGCCCACAGGAACTTCAGCGAATAGGACAGGGTCGCCAGGGCGAAGATCGAGATGACCTTCAGCGACAGGCCGGAATCCCGCAGCCACAGCGAAAGCGTGTCGAAGATCAGCAGGTTCGGCAGACCGGAGGCGAACCCCAGGGCCAGCATCACCAGCGACCGACGCTCCAGGAAGACGGCCAACGCCTGAACGGCGCCGCGTTTGGGTTCCGCAGCTTCGGCGGTCATGGGGTCTCCGGCCTAGGAGGCGCCCCCCGGCGCCCGGTCAGCCGACCTTGGCGCGCGCCGCGGGCTTCGTCCAGCCGGCGGCGGGGCCGGTCCACCGCGTCAGGACAGCGCGCAGGGCGTCCGGCGACAGCGGCTTGACCAGGAAGTCGTTCATGCCCGCGGCCAGGCAGGCGCGCCGGTCGTCCTCGAAGGCGTTGGCGGTGAGCGCCACGATCGGGGCGGTGACCCCGGCGTCGCGCATGCGGCGGGCCGTCTCCTCGCCCGACAGGCCGGGCATCCGCATGTCCATCAGCACCAGGTCGAAGACGCCGACGCGGGCAGCGGCCAGCGCCTCCTCGCCGCCGACGGCGTGCTCCACGGTGCAGCCTTCGCGGGTCAGCAGCGCGCGGGCCAGCAGCGCGTTGATCGGGTTGTCCTCCACCAGCAGCACGCGGGCGCCCGGCGCCGCGGCGGCGGCGATGCGTTCGTCGTCGCGCATGTCGGTGGGCGCGCTCTGGGCGCCGGCGGCGATCAGCACGCGCTCGGCCAGCGAGGCGCGCCGCAGCGGCTTGATCAGATAGCCGGCGAAGCCCGCGCGGCGCAGGCCGGGGATGCGTTCGCGCTCGTCGGGCGCCAGCAGCACGATGGCGGTGCGGCCGGCCGGCGGCTCCAGGTGGGCGCCGTCGCCGGCAACGGCGGCGTCGATCAGCAACACGTCGGCGGCGCTGGTCTTGTCGAGCGCGTCGGCGATGTCGCCCGCGGCCACGGCGCGGCCGCCGCTGGCCCGCACCTGGCGGCGCGCCGCCTCACGCACGATGGGGTTCGGCGAGACGACGCCCACGGTGCGACCCCTAAGGGTCGGCTGCCCGTGCGCCTCCGGCACGGACGTGAACGCAGCTTCGAACCAGAAGCAGGCGCCGCCCGTGCGGGCGGTTTCGACCCCGACCTCGCCGCCCATGGCCCGGGCGAGCCGCCGGGCGATGGCCAGTCCCAGGCCGGCGCCGCCCAGGTCGGCGTGGCTGGCCTCGGCCTGGGTGAAGGCCTCGAAGATGCGGTCGCGGGCCGAGGCCGAGACGCCGGGTCCGGTGTCTTCGACCGTGAAGCGCAGCCGGCCGGGTTCCGGCTCCGACACCGCCAGCAGCACGCCGCCGGTCTCGGTGAACTTCACGGCGTTGCCGGCGAAATTGAGCAGGATCTGGCGCAGCCGGCCTTCGTCGGCGCGGACCGAGCCCACCCCGGCCGGGGCGGCCCAGGCGATCTCCAATCCCTTCTCGCGAGCGCGAGGCGACAGGAGTTCGCTGACGCTCCGCAGCAGGCTCTCAACGTCCATCACGTCCGGGTGCAGCTCGACACGCCCAGCCCCCAGCTTGGCGAAGTCGAGCACGTCGTTCACTAGGGTCAGCAGGTGCTGGCCGCTCTCGCGCAGGGCCGCCACATAGGCGCGCTGCTCGGCGGTCAGCTTGGTCCCCTCCAGCAGCCGGGCCATGCCCAGGACGCCGTTGAGCGGCGTGCGGAATTCGTGACTCAGCGACGCCAGCTGTTCGGCGCTGATCTGGGCGCGCGTCGGGCGGCGCTCGGAAAGGGGTCTCAGCGGTTTGCGCATCCGGCGCAGGCTTAAGCGCAACGGCTTAACGGTCGGTCAAACCTGCGCCCGCATGCCGCAAAAGGACGCGAGGCGCTATCGCTCTTGGCGCTAAAGTAGACGCGGAACCAAAGCCGTCGTTTACTAGCGCTGTCATGGCCCCGCGGACCGACGCCCCGACGAACCCCGCCGAGCTGCTCACGCAGCGCGAGCGCGAATGCCTGCGGCTCGTGGACCAGCATCTCAGCTCCAAGCAGATCGCCCGCGAGCTCGGCATGTCCAAGACGTCGGTCGACACCTACTGCGACCGCGCCCGCCGCAAGCTGGGCGTGCCCGACCGGTACGAGGCGGCGCGGATGCTGCGGCGCTTCGATCCGGCGGCTGTCCTGACCGGATCAGGACAGGACGCGATCAGGACAGACAACCCGGCCGACCCTGGGCTGGATGACCCCGCAACCAACGGGGGACCCCATGGGCGACTGGCAGAACTTCGACAATCGCGCGGTGATCGGCAAAGCGCTCCGCCTGCGCCGGGAGATCGACGACTTCGAGGCGAGGTGGCCGACCCCCGCGAAGCGGGAGGAGACGCTTCCGAGCTTCTCCTGGACGCAGCTCGAGCGGCAGCTCGTCGATCTCGCGGCGACGCCCGCCCAGGCGGACATGGCCCGGCACCTGGTCTCCGCGACCCGCAAGCTGGCGCCGTTCAAGCCGCCGGAGATGGTGCTGCGCGAAATCCTGTGTCTGACCTGGGTTCTCCTGGACGAGAACTTCCGGCCGGACGCCGACTTGGGCGAGGGCTCGGCGCAAATGAGCTAGGCCCAGCTGCGCGGCTTGGTGCGATCGTGGCCGTGGCGATCCTGACCGCCCTCGCCTTCGGAGGGATGCTGGCGGGTCTCCACGCGCTGCAGAACCTGGCCGCGAACTTAACCTAAGGCCTGAACGGCCACGTAATCCTGTTCTGCGAAACCTATAGGCGCGCCCTGCACCCCCGGCGCGCATGGAGATGACTCATGCTTAAGCAACGTCGCATGGCCGCCGAGCAGATCGCCGGCGCCCTGTTCGAGGCCGAAGCCGCCATTGACGCGGCCCTGGCCAAGACCGCCCACCTCACCGGCGTCATGCCGTCCCTGCGCAAGATGGCGGGCGCCTCGGCCCTCGTCGGCCAGGACGCGGTCGAGCGCGCCAGCCAGGCGATCCTCGCGCTGGCCGAAGCCCGCCGGGCCATCGTCGAGACCCACAAGGAGCTCAGCGTCGCCCAAGGCCAGGTCGGCCTCGGCGCCGTGGCGCTCGGCGATCCGGGTGATAAGCCGCCCGCCACCGCCGCGCTGGACCGGGGCGGCCGCCGCCTGCGCGAAGTGCGCGTCGCGTAAACCATTCCTCCCACGCAGCGATTTTGCGATCTTAGGCCCTCGGCTACGCACCGGGGGCCTTCTTGCTTTCGCAGTTCTTCTCGCCCGCCCATCTGCCGTGGACCCTCGCCGTACTGGCCATGTTCGGCTTGACGGCACGGCGCGGCGGCGCCGACGAACGCTTGGCGGCCTACACCGTGGTCATCGCGTGGCTGCTCACCAAATTGCTCTACCGCTACCAGGGCGGTCAGACAGAGTGGGGCATCCTGGCGGTCGATCTGGGCGCGATGGCGGTGTTCGTGCAAATCGCGCTTCGAAGCCAACGACACTGGCCGATGTTTGCGGCGGGTTTCCACCTCCTCTCGCTCGTGACCCATCTCGCTCGTACAGTCGATCCTACAGTGGGCGGGTGGGCCTACATCACGGCACAGATCATCTGGGGTTACCTGCTGGTCTTCTCGATCGGCTACGGCGCCTGGACCGCGCCGAAGCGGTCTGCCGTCACCGGCCCAACCTGAAAGTTCCGTAATTTGGCGTGGCCGCCCGCGCCGCTAAGCTCGCCCGACGTTTGGGGGAGCTTCCGACATGACCACGCTTTCGCGCCGCGACGCGCTGTTCCTCGCCGCCGCCGTAGCCGCCGCGCCGGCGGCCCGCGCACAGGGCGGCGAGCCGCCGCTTTCCATGACCTGGGACCTGACCGACCTCTACGCGAGCGACGCGGCGTGGGAGGCCGAGCGCAAGGCCCTGATGGCCGAGCTGCCGAAAATCGCCCTGTACCGCGGCCGCCTGGGCGAAAGCGCCGCCACGCTGCGCACCGCCCTGCAGCTGGTGTCGGACCTCACCCGCCGGGGCGCCCGCCTGTTCGTCTACGCCAGCCTCAAGGCCGACGAGGATCTGCAGGTCGCGGCCAACCAGGAGCGCCGCCAGGTGGCCGTGGGCCTGTTCGCCGAGTTCGGCGAGGCCACGTCCTGGATCAACCCCGAGGTCCTGGCCCTCGGCGCGGAGAAGATCCGCGGCTTCGTGGCCGCCGACCCGGGCCTGGCGAAGTTCCGCTTCGGCCTGGAGGACACCCTGCGGCTCGCGCCCCACACGCTGGACGCCGCCGGCGAGGCGCTGATCGCCCAGGCGACGCAGACGCTGTCGGGACCCCAGCAGATCCGCCAGCAACTGGTCTCGTCCGATCTCCCGTGGCCCGAAGTCGAGCTGAAGCGCGGCAAGGTGCGCCTGGACCAGCAGGGCTATACCGCCGCCCGCTCCTCGCCCGACCGCACCGAGCGCAAGCTGGTGTTCGACCGCTTCTTCGGCGCGTTGAAGACCTATGAATCGACCCTGGGCGCCTCGCTCTCCACGCAGGTGCAGGGCGACATCTTCCAGGCCAAGGCCCGGAAGTACCCGAGCGCGCTGGCGGCGGCGCTGGGCGGGCCGAACATCCCCGAAGGCGTGTACCGCACGCTGGTGGCCGAGGCGAACCGCGGCCTGCCGATCCTGCACCGCTACTTCGACATCCGCCGCCGGATGCTGGGCCTGTCCGAGATGGCCTACTTCGACATCTACCCGCCGCTGACCAAGCTGGACCTGAAGTTCGACGTGCCGGCGTCGCGGCGGCTGACTGTGGAGGCCGTACGTCCGCTGGGGCCCGAGTACGGCAAGCTCTTCGCCGAGGCCTCCGCGGCCAAGTGGGTCCACGTCTATCCGCAGAAGGGCAAGCGGACCGGCGCCTACGTCAACGGCGGCGCCTACGACGTACATCCCTACATGCTGCTGAACCACACCGATGACTACGAGGGCCTGTCGACCTACGCCCACGAGTGGGGCCACGCCATGCACACGGTGCTGGCGGTGAAGCATCAGCCCTACGAACTCTACGGCTATCCGACCTTCACGGCCGAGGTCGCCTCGACGGTCAACGAGCAGCTGCTGGTCAGCCACATGCTGAAGGGCGTCAAGGGCCGGGACGAGCGGCTGTTCTACCTGGACCGGGTCTGCGAGATGATGCGCAGCACCTTCTTCCGTCAGACCATGTTCGCCGAGTTCGAGCTGACCATCCACGAGGTGGCCGAGAAGGGCGAGGCGCTGTCGGGCAAGCGGCTGACCGAGATCTACCTCGACCTGCTGAAGCGCTATCACGGCCCGCGCGTGACCATCGATCCGCTGTACGGGATCGAGTGGGCCTACATCCAGCACTTCTACCTGAACTTCTACGTCTACCAGTACGCCACCTCGGTGACGGCGGCTTCGGCGTTCGCCGAGAAGATCCTGGGCGGCGGCGCGCGCGAGCGGGACGCCTACCTGGGCGTGCTGAAGGCCGGCGGCTCGGATTATCCGGTGGCCGTGCTGCAGAAGGCCGGCGTGGACATGACCGGGCCGGAGCCCTACCGCGCCATGCTGACCAAGTTCAGCCGCACCCTGGACGAGATGGAGCGCCTGATCGCCTAGGCGAAGGCGCCGACGCCGGCGGGCGCGACCCGCCGGTAGATCAGCGCCTCGGCCACGTGCACGCGGCGCACGGCGTCCGAGCCTTCCAGGTCGGCGATGGTGCGGGCGAGCCTGAGCGTGCGCGTCCAGCCGCGGGCCGTGAGGCCGCCGCTCTCCGCCGCCCTGGTGAGCAGCGCGCGCGCGGGCTCGTCCAGCCCGGCCGCTACCTCGAGGAAGTCGCCCTCGGCCTGCGCGTTCAGGCCGCCGCCGCGTTCGATCTGCAATTGGCGGGCGCCGTGGACCCGCGACGCGGCCTCGGCGGTGCCTTCGGTGGGCGGCGGCAGCGCCAGGTCGGCGGCGGTCACCGGCGGAACCTCCACCTGCAGGTCGATGCGGTCCATCAGCGGGCCCGAGATGCGGCCCTGATAGTCGGTCTGGCAGCGCGGGGCGCGTCCGCAGGCGCCGCGGCCCGGGCCGCCCTGGCCGCAGCGGCAGGGATTCATCGCCGCCACCAGCTGGAAGCGGGCCGGATAGCGCACGTGGGCGTTGGCCCGGGCGACCACCACCTCGCCGGTCTCCAGCGGCTGGCGCAGGCTGTCCAGCGCCTGGGCGCCGAACTCGGGCAGCTCGTCCAGGAACAGCACCCCGTTGTGGGCCAGGCTGACCTCGCCGGGCTTGGCCTTCAGCCCGCCGCCGGTGAGCGCGGCCATGCTGGCCGAGTGGTGGGGCGCGCGGAAGGGCCGGGCGCGGGTGAGCTGGCCGCGGGCGATCAGCCCGGCGACGGAATGCACCATCGAGGTCTCGAGCAGCTCTTCCGAAGTCAGCGGCGGCAGGAGCCCCGGCAGCCGGGCCGCCATCATCGACTTGCCCGAGCCGGGCGGCCCCGAGAACAGCAGGTTGTGGCCCCCGGCCGCGGCGATCTCCAGCGCCCGCTTGGCGTTCTCCTGGCCCTTCACGTCGCGCAGGTCTGGAACGCGCTCGGCGTCCAGCATGGGCCCAGGCTTCGGGGCCGACAGCACCTGGGTTCCGCGGAAGTGGTTCACCAGGGCGATCAGCGACGGGGCCGCCAGCACCCGGGTGTCGCCGGCCCAGGCGGCCTCGGGCCCACAGGCCTCGGGACAGATCAGTCCCAGTCCCAGGCCGCCGGCGGCGACAGCCGCGGGCAGGGCGCCCGCGACCGGCGTGATCCGGCCGTCCAGGGCGAGTTCGCCCATGGCCGCCCAGCCGTCGAGCGCGTCCGGCGGCAGGATGCCCATGCCGGCCATGACCGCCAGCGCGATCGGCAGGTCATAGTGGCTGCCCATCTTCGGCAGGTCGGCGGGCGCGAGGTTCGCGACGATGCGGCGGCCGGGCATCGCGAGCCCCATGCCGGTGAAGGCGGCGATCACCCGCTCCCGGCTTTCGGCCACCGCCTTGTCGCCCAGGCCGACGACGATGAAGGCGAACGAACCGGCGGTGAACTGCACCTGGACGTCCACGCGCACGGCCTCGACGCCCGAGAACGCCAGGGTCACCACCCGCGCCGCCATCCTCAACCCCTTGTGTGTGTCCGCGACTTATCCACAAACAGCAGCACGAAGCTTGGCCTGGATCAAGAACAGAAATAGAACTTTCTGAGAAAGTCAGCCATCTCCGCGGCTTGGCGGCCTCTTTTGATGGTGTCGGCTAGCCGACGCGGGCAAGCCGTTCAAACACGGCGCTAGGCGCGTAGAGCCTCGATCCGCGCCCACATGGCCTCGGTGGCGTCGATCCCCGTGAACCGTTTGAGCGCCACCGCCCCGGTCGGGGAGGTGACGTTGATCTCGGTCAGGTAGTCGCCGATCACGTCGATGCCGACGAAGATCAGGCCCCGCGCCTTCAGCTCCGGCCCGATGGTGGCGCAGATCTCCCGGTCGCGGGCGGTCAGCTCCACCGGCTCGGCCTTGCCGCCGACGGCCAGGTTCGAACGGATCTGCCCTTTCTCGGGCACGCGGTTGATCGCCCCCACGGGTTCGCCGTCGACGATCAGGATGCGCTTGTCCCCCTTGGTCACCGAGGGCAGGAACTTCTGCACGATCACCGGCTCGCGGCCGATTTGGGCGTGCAGCTCCAGCATGGCGTCGATGTTCGGGTCGTCGGCCAGGTGCCGGGTGACGCCCGAACCGCCGCGGCCGTTCAGCGGCTTCATGACGATGTCGCCGTGCCGGGCGCGGAAGTCGTAGATCGCCTCCTTGTCCTGGGTGATCAGCGTCGGCGGCTGCAGGCCTGGGAACTTCGTCACGAACAGCTTCTCGGGCGCGTTGCGCACCTCCCGCGGGTCGTTGACCACGAGCACCTGCGGATGGACCGCCTCCAGGAAGAAGGTCGTGTCGATGTAGTGCATGTCGAACGGCGGGTCCTGCCGCAGCAGCACGACGTCGAACTCGGTCAGCTCGGCCCGGCGCCAGGGGCCGAGGGCGGCATGCTCGCCGGCCACGCGCTGCACCCGCACGTCGCGGCCGCGGGCGAAGACGCGGCCGTCTTCCATCGCCAGCTTGTCGGTCGTGTAGACGAACAGGGCGTGCCCGCGCGCCTGCGCCGTCTCCATCATCAGGAAGGTCGTGTCGCCCTCGATGTTCACGCCCTCGATGGGATCCATCTGGACGGCGACTTTCAGAGACATGCGCTTCCCCGCGTGACGGCTCAGGTTCAGCGAGATAGGCGGTCGGACGCCCAAGCGCCAGCGGCTCAGCGGTTGCCGATGGTCCCGGAGCCCAGGCTTTCGGCCTTCACGCCGACGACGACGAGCCGTGCGCCGTCGATCTCGATGAGCGTGTCGGCGGGGTCCAGCTAAGGCAAGGCTAGTTGAGACGGAGCCTGACGCGCTCGCGCTGGGCGCGGGCGGCGAGCGCCGCCCCACCGTCGATCGAGGTCGCCCGCTGCAGAGCCTCCAGCGCCCCGGCCAGAGCGCCCTGGCCCTCGCGGGCCGCAGCGACGTCGAGCCACGGCCGGTGGTCGCCTGGATCCAGCAGCGCCCGGCGCAGGGCGGCGCGTTCGGCGCGGGGGTAGTCGCGCACGTTGCTGGCGCGCGCGTAGATGATGTTCTGCAGCCGCATCAGGACGGCCCGGTCGCTGACCGGCGCCATCAGCCGGTCCAGCCGGTCGGCGACGTTGGGGGTCAGGCCCGCGTGCAGCGCCCGCCGGGTCAACTCCGACGGCAGGACCACCCGCCCCTCCGAGAACGGATCCAGCGCCAGCGGCCCCTCCTCGGTCTCGATCCGCAGCAGGAAGTGGCCGGGGAAGTCGACGCCCTGCACGGTCAGGCCGCAACGGCGGGCGGCGTGCAGGTAGAAGATGCCCAGGGTCACTGCCAATCCGCGGCGGGTCTCGGCCACGGTGATGATGTCGGCGTTGCCGAGCCCTTCGGTGGCGAACAGGTCGCCCGCCAGCCGCAGGTCGCCGGCCATAGCCTCGGCCAGGGCTTCCTCGGCGCTCTCGCGCTTCAGGCGGTCGGACAGGCGCTGGACGCCGGCCTGGGCCAGGTCGCGCACCACGCCCGCATCGCGCGCGGGATCCTCGTGCATGGCGCACGCGATCGCGGCGTCCAACAACGGGAATTCGCTCTCGGGAGCGGCCCCTGCTTCAAGCAGGATCGTCTCGGCCTCTTCACGGTCCATGCGGCTAGAACTGAGAATCCGTCCCTCAGGCGCCCTTCCAGGCGTCGGGAATATGCATAGGAAGGCGTCCGGGCGCGAGGGCCAGCAGGTCGAGGCGAACCGACGCACCCTGAAGACCCGGCCGGCGGGCGGCCAGCGTGACCGCGGCCCGGCGCAGGCGATCGCGCTGGTCGAAGCCCACCGCGTCCAGCGCCGCCTCGAGGCTGGCGCGGCGTTTCACCTCAACGACGGCCAGCACCCGGCCGCGCTTGGCCAGCAGGTCGATCTCGGCGCCCGGCGTCTTCAGCCGGAAGCCCAGGATGCGGTAGCCCTTGGCCATGAGCCACAGCGCCGCCAGCACCTCGCCGCGCCGGCCGGACAGCCGCGCCGCCGCGCCCCGGGCGGCCCGCGCCTTCACCGCTTCAGCTCCAACGCCCGGCGGTAGAGGTCGCGGCGGGGCAGGCCCAGCGCCTTGGCCACCTCGGCGGCGGCGTCGGCGGGCTTCAGCCGGCTGAGCGCCTCGGCGAGCGCGGCGTCGGCGTCGGCCGCGCTGGCCTCAGTTTCTCGGCCGGGCGCGACCAGCACGACGATCTCGCCCTTCGGCGCCTCGAACTGCGGGTCGGCCGCCAGCGCCGACAGCGGCCCGCGCACGATGGTTTCGTAGAGCTTGGTCAGTTCGCGGCAGACCACCGCCTCCCGGTCGCCCAGCACCTCGGCCATGTCGGCGAGGCTCGCCGCCAGCCGTGACCCGCCCTCGAAGAACACCAGCGTCGCCCGGAGGCCCGCAAGCTCGGTCAGGAAGGTGCGGCGCGCGGCCGACTTCGGCGGCGGGAAGCCGGCGAACAGGAAGCGGTCGGTCGGCAGTCCGGAGACGGACAGTCCCGCCAGCAGGGCCGAGGCGCCGGGGATCGGGATGACCGGATGACCCGCGGCCGCGGCCTCGCGCACCACGCGGTAGCCGGGGTCGGAGACCAGCGGCGTGCCGGCGTCCGACACCAGCGCCACCCGCTGTCCCGCCTCCAGGGCTGCCAGGGCGCGCGGGATCGCGCGGGCTTCGCCGTGCTCGTCGCAACGCTCGAGCTTGGCCGAGAGGCCGAACGCCTGCAGCAGCTTGCCGGCGACCCGGGTGTCCTCGGCCAGCACCAGCTCGGCCTGGGCCAGCACGTCCAGCGCCCGCAGGGTGATGTCGCGCAGGTTGCCGATCGGGGTGGCGACCACATAGAGCCCCGGCGCCAGGGGCGCGTCGTCCAGGGCGGGCGGGGGCAGGGTTCGTGCCATGGCCGAGGCTTCGCCGGTCCGGCCCTGGAAGGCAAGATGCGCAACCGCGATCAAGCGGACGGGCGGCGCCGGAACCCGCCGCCCGGTCTGTCTCGTTGACGGTCGGGCGGACAAGGCGCTCTGGAGTTGGCGGTGACGATGGCGCACGAGCTTTCCCGGCGGACGGCGCCATGATCGGGATCATCGCCGCCGCCGCGGTGGCCACGGCCGAGCCCCGCCTGATCTGGTCGGACCAGTTCGAGGGGCCCGGGCTGGACCCGGCCAAATGGTCCGCCGACGTGGACTGCTGGGGCGGCGGCAACAACGAACGCCAGTGCTACACGGACCGGCCCGAAAACGTCGCGGTGTCCGACGGCCTGCTGCGGATCACTGCCCGGCGCGAGCGGATGACCGGGCCCGCGTTGCCGGCAAGGCTGGGTGGCGGAGGGCGCAGGACCCAGGCCTACACCTCGGCGCGCATCTCCACCCGCGGCAAGGCGTCGTTCTTGTATGGCCGCATCGAGGTGAGGTCGAAGCTGCCAGCGGGACAGGGGATGTGGCCCGCCATCTGGATGCTGCCCGAGCACGACAACTACGGGCCCTACCCGTTGTCGGGCGAGATCGACATCGCCGAGGCCGTCAACCTCGGTGTCCGCTGCCGGGGCTGCCGCGACGAGGTGCACGGCGCTCTGCACCACGGCCGCTCGCTGGCGGCCACCCGCCACTGGACCGGCAAGGCGCCGCTGCCGGACATCGACGCTTTCCACGTCTTCACCCTCGACTGGACGAGGGAACGGATGACCTGGTCGGTGGACGGGGAGCCCTATTTCCAGCAGCCCACGCGGCCGCCGTTCGACCAGCGCTTCCACCTGATCCTGAACCTCGCGGTCGGCGGCCGCTGGCCGGAAGGCGCCGGCCGCAAGGGCGTGGACGAGGCGGCTTTCCCAGCGACGATGCTTGTGGACTGGGTGAGGGTGTACGCTTCCGACTCGGCGGCGGTGATCAGCGCCGCCGTCAGGCTGTCCAGGACGCGCCGGCCGGCTCCGGTCGCGCGCAGTCGCGCGGGGTCGTCCACGAGGAGCTCCAGGCCGATCAGATCGCGCACGACGGCGCTGCGCGGCGAAAGGCCCAGCGCCGCCACCTCCTCGAAGCCGACGCCCTCGGCGATGCGCAGGCCGCCCAGCAGGCGCTCCTCGGCGGCTTCCTCGGGCGTCAGGGTTTCGCGCGCCCCGCCCACGCCCTGGATGTAGTCGGCCGGCCGCTCGGCGGCGTGGGTGGCGATGCGGGCGCCGTCCCGGGTGATGCGCCCGTGCGCCCCGGGGCCTGCGCCGACGTAATCATGGCCGCGCCAGTAGACGAGGTTGTGCCGCGAGCGCGCGGCCGGGCCGCGGGCGTGGTTGGAGACCTCGTAGGCTTCGAAGCCCGCGGCGTCGAGCACGGCCTGGGTCATCTCGTAGAGCTCGGCCGCGGGCTCCTCCGCGGGTGGAACCAGGGTCCCGCGCCGCACCGCGCGGTCGAACGCGGTGCCGGCCTCGATCGTCAGCTGGTAGGGCGAGACGTGCTCGGCGCCCAGGTCGATTGCGGCCTGCAGCTCCTCTGTCCAGGCTTCGGGCGTCTGGCCGGGTCGCGCATAGATCATGTCGATCGAGAGCCGCGGGAACACGCCGGCCGCGGTCTCGGCCGCCCGGCGCGCCTCGAGGGCGCCATGGTTGCGGCCGAGCAGCTTCAGGGCGGCGTCCTCCAGCGACTGTAGCCCCAGCGACAGCCGGTTCACGCCGGCGTCGCGGAACGCCTGGAAGCGGCCGGCTTCGGCGTCGGTGGGATTGGCTTCCAGCGTCACCTCCAGGTCGGCGGCGGGCGTCCAGAGCCGGGCGGCGGTCTCGACGATCTGGGCCGCCCAGGCGGGCTCCATCAGCGAGGGCGTGCCGCCGCCGAAGAACACCGACACCAGTTCGCGCGGGCCGGTCAGCTCGCGCTGGGCCTGCAGGTCGAGCGTGATGGCGCGGGCGAGCGCTTCGGCCTCCGCCTCACGGCCCCGCGCTTTGAAGACGTTGAAGTCGCAGTAGGGACAGATCCGCGCGCAGTAGGGCCAGTGGACGTAGACGCCCAATGGCTCGGGGGTGGTCACAACAGCGCCGCTTTCAGCTTCTCGAACGCCCGGGCGCGGTGGCTCATGCCGTCCTTGGCCGCTGGCTCCAGCTCGCCGAACGTGTGCGACAGCCCCTCGGGCCGGAAGATCGGGTCGTAGCCGAAGCCCCTGTCGCCGCGCGGCGGGAACACGAGCGTCCCGTCCACACGGCCTTCGACCACCACGGCCGGGCCGCCGGGCCAGGCCACCGCGAGCGCGGAGGTGAACCAGGCGGCGAAATCCTCGGCGCCCGCTTCCTCCAGCCGCTCCTCCACCTTGCGCATGGCCGCGGTGAAGTCCTTCGACGGTCCCGCCCAGCGCGCCGAATAGATGCCGGGGGCGCCGTCCAGCGCCGCCACCGACAGGCCCGAGTCGTCGGCCAGCGCGATCAGGCCCGACGCTTCGGCCGCCGCGCGGGCCTTCAAGAGGGCGTTGCCGACGAAGGTGGTCTCGGTCTCGTCGGGCTCGGGCAGACCCAGCTCTCCGGCCGTCACCAACTCGAAGCGACCCTCGAGGATCTCGGCCAGTTCGCGCGCCTTCCCGGGGTTGTGGGTGGCGACCACCAGCTTGGTCCCGGGCTCCAGTCGCAAGGCCATCGGCTTAACTCCGTCTTTACCAGCGGCGGACCATAGCGCGCCCCCGCCGCGCTGCATTGCAAAAGTTTAATATCGTTACTCGATATTCATTTGATCGAGAAACGATGCGGCCATATCGATAATCACAACAAGTAAGCGTATCCGATCCACACAGATGCTGCAGCGCAGCATCAAAGCCAAGGAGAGTTCAGATGTTCGCCAACGCCATGTCCTTCCTCGACCGCGCCGCCATGAGCTTCATCGTCGTGCTGGGCGCCTTCCCCATGCTGGCCATCGCCGCCGCGCAAATCTAGGTTCGGCGCGTGGGGTTCGTCCGACCCGCTGACGGCCAGGCTGATGTCGGCCGCAGCGGGTTCAGACGCAAAGCGGGGCTTAATATGCGCACCTTGGGTCCGGGATCGGTTTCCAGCTTCCTGAAGGTCATCCTGGACGTGGTGTTCGCCGCGCTCTGGGTGCTGCTGGCGCTCACCGGCCTGATCACGGTCGCCGCCGTGCTGCTCAGCTTCAATCCCGACCTTCTGGCCGGCGTCACCGTGGATCCGGAGGCCGACGAGGTCTTCCGCCGCGGACCGGTGCTCGCCACGGGCCTCCTGGCCTTCGCCATCTACCTGGCCGGCGTCCTCGTCATCGTGGGGTGCCTGCGCCGGATCTTCGCCACGCTCACCGCCGGCGATCCCTTCCACCCGGACAACGTCGCCCGCCTGCGCCTGATCGGCGCGATCCTCGCGGGCCTCGAGCTCGGCCGTTACGCCCTCTGGGCCGTGGGCGCCTGGGTGCTGCCCGACGTCACGGACGTGGAGCCCAACTTCAGCCTTACCGCCTGGTTCTCGGTCCTGGTCGTCTTCGTCCTGGCCGAGGTGTTCCGTGAAGGCGCGCGCCTGCGCCGCGAAGCCGAGCTGACCATCTGACATGCCGATCCGCGTGAACCTCGACCGCGTCCTGCTGGACCGCCGCATGTCGCTCACCGAGCTGGCCGACCGGGTGGGCGTGACGATCGCCAACCTGTCGATCCTGAAGACCGGCAAGGCGCGCGCCGTCCGCTTCTCGACCTTGGCCGCGCTCTGCCGCGAGCTCGATTGCCAGCCGGGTGACCTGCTGGTGTACGAGGCCGGCCCGGAGGACCCGCTGGAGGACGACGAGGCCTAGCCGCCGGTCGCCGTCCGCTGCATGGCGCACAGCTCGCCGATGCCCTTGCGCGCCAGGCTGAACAGCGCCTCGAACTCGGCTTCCGAGAAGCCGCGCTTCTCGCCCGTCGCCTGGATCTCGACGATGTCGCCGTGGCCGGTCAGGACGAAGTTGGCGTCCGCTTCGGCGTTGGAATCCTCTTCGTAGTCCAGGTCCAGGACCGGCGTTCCGGCGAAGACCCCGCACGAGATCGCCGCCACCTGGTCCAGGATCGGGTCGGCCGCGATCACGCCCTCGTCCAGCAGGTACCGGGTGGCGAGCCGCAGGGCGACCCAGGCGCCGGTGATCGCCGCCGTGCGCGTGCCGCCGTCGGCCTGGATGACGTCGCAGTCCACGGTGATCTGCCGCTCGCCGAGCGCCTTCAGGTCGGTCACGGCGCGCAAGCTGCGGCCGATCAGGCGTTGGATCTCCTGGGTCCGGCCCGACTGCTTGCCGGCGGCGGCCTCGCGGCGGCCGCGCGTGTGGGTGGCTCGGGGCAGCATGCCGTACTCGGCCGTCACCCAGCCCTGGCCCTTGCCGCGCAGGAAGCCCGGCACGCCCTCTTCCAGGCTCGCCGTGACCAGCACCTTGGTGTGGCCGAAGCTGACCAGGCACGAGCCCTCGGCGTAGCGGCTGACGCCGGTTTCCAGGGTCACCGGGCGGAGCAGGTCGGGGCGGCGTTCGGAGGGGCGCATGGCGTGGGAACTTCCAGTGGGGCTTCGGCGTCTTGCGCCGGTGGTGGCCGCGCTTATCCTAACCCGCAAGGCGCCGTCCATGGGGCGCCGCAACCCGTGCGCAAGCTGACGTGACCAATCCGTTCCTCGCCCGCGGGCCCACGCTCACCGAACTCGACGAGCGAGCCCGGGAGATTTTCCGCCGCATCGTCGAGAGCTACCTGGAAACAGGCGAGCCCGTGGGCTCGCGCACGCTGTCCAAGACCGGCCTGCCGCTGTCGCCGGCCTCGATCCGCAACACCATGCAGGACCTGACCCAGCTGGGCCTGCTGGGCGCGCCGCACGTCAGCGCCGGGCGGCTGCCGACGCACGCCGGTCTGCGCCTGTTCGTCGACGGTCTCTTGGAGGTGGGCGACGTCGCCGAGGAGGAGCGCCGCAACATCGAGGCCCGCCTGCGCGCCCACGGCCGAAACTACGAAGACGCCCTCAACGAGGCCTCGAAGATCCTGTCTGGCCTGGCCGGCGGGGCGGGCGTGGTGGTCACGCCGATCCGCGACGCAGGCGTCACCCATGTCGAGTTCGTGCCGCTGTCGGGCGAGCGGACCCTGGCGATCATGGTCTTCGACGACGGCACGGTGGAGAACCGGCTGATCCGCCGTCCGGTCGGCGTGACGCCGTCCGCGTTGCAGGAGGCGTCGAACTTCCTGAACGCGCGCATGCGCGGCCGCACCCTGGCCGAGGCTAAGGTCGACCTCCGCACCGAGCTGGACCGGGCCAAGCGCGAGCTGGACGAGACCGCCGCCCGGCTGGTCGAGGACGGCCTGGCCGCCTGGAGCGGCGGCGACGGCGACGAGCGCGCCCTGATCGTCCGGGGACGTGCGAACCTGCTGGAGGACCGCGAGGCGATCGAGGACCTGGAGCGGGTCCGATCGCTGTTCGAGGACCTGGAGCAGAAGGAGCAGCTTATCCAGCTGCTGGACGGCGTGCGCGAGGGCCAGGGCGTGCGCATCTTCATCGGCGCCGAAACGCGGCTCTTCTCGCTTTCAGGTTCCGCGGTGATCGCGGCGCCCTATATGACGGGGTCGCAGCGGGTGGTGGGCGCGATCGGCGTGATCGGCCCCGCCCGGCTGAACTATGCCCGGGTCATTCCGTTGGTGGACTACACCGCCCGCGTGCTTGGCCAGGTGATGAACGCGTAAGACCAGGTAGGACATGTCCGAAGACAACACCCCGCCCGAGGGCGCCCCCGCTGGCGCGGAGGACGGTTTCGATTTCGACGGCGCCGATCTCGAAGCGCTGAAGGCCGAGAACCAGGCGCTGAAGGAGCAGGTGCTCCGCTACGCGGCCGAGGCCGAGAACACGAAGCGGCGGGCCGAGCGCGAGGCCAACGACGCCCGCGCCTACGCCATCCAGAAGTTCGCCCGCGACCTTCTGGGCGTCGCCGACAACCTCGACCGTGCGATGACGGCCGCCCCGGCGGACCACGCCGACGCGCCGGTGAAGAACTTCGTCGTCGGGGTCGAGATGACCGCCAAGGAGCTCCTGGCGGCGTTCGAGCGCAACGGCCTGAAGAAGATCGACCCGGCCAAGGGCGAGAAATTCGATCCGCACAAGCACCAGGCGATGATGGAACAGCCCGGGACCGACGTGGCCCCCGGCGGGGTCGTCCAGGTGCTGCAGCCCGGCTACGAGCTGCTGGGCCGCCTCGTTCGTCCGGCCATGGTGGTGGTCGCGGCCAAGGGGGCCGCCGCGGCCTCGGGCGGCGCTGACGGCGGCGGTCAGCAGAACCCCTACGCCGCCAACGAGGACGGCGATCAGGGCGGCTCTGTGGATACCCGCGCCTAAACAGGCTCCCGGCCCCTTCCCCCGAGGGGAAATCTGGCTAATGTCGCAAGTCCCTTCCTTTCGGGGGTTTGGGCCGCCCCGGCTGATTCGCGGGCGGCCGAGGCGAGCCGGGACCTAAGAATGAAGCTGACGATCGAACGCGCCGCGCTGCTCCGGGCCCTCGGCCACGTGCAGAGCGCGGTGGAGCGCCGCAACACCATTCCGATCCTGTCGAACGTGCTGTTGTCGGCGGAACGCGATCGGCTGACGTTCTCGGCCACCGACCTCGACATGGAGATCGTGGACGAGGCGATGGCGCAGGTGGACCAGCCGGGCCAGATCACCGCGCCGGCCCACACCCTCTACGAGATCGTCCGCAAGCTGCCCGAAGGCGCGGACGTCTCACTGAGCTTCACGGGCGAGGACCCGCGGCTGACCGTCCAGGCGGGCCGTTCGCGGTTCAACCTGCCGGTCCTGCCGGCCGGCGACTTCCCGGTGATGTCGGCCGAGGGCTTCGGCGGCGCCATGGGCGTCGACGTCAACGACCTGATCCGGCTGATCGACAAGACGCGCTTCGCCATCTCGGCCGAGGAGACGCGCTACTATCTGAACGGCCTCTACCTCCACACCGTCATGATCGACGGCTCGCCGCGCCTGCGGGCGGTGGCCACCGACGGCTCGCGACTGGCGCTGGCCGACATGCCGGCGCCCGAGGGCGCCGCCGGCGCGCCTGGCGTCATCGTGCCCCGCAAGACGGTCGGCGAGGCCCGCCGCCTGCTGGAGGACGCCGGGGAGTCGGTCGAGCTGCAGGTCAGTCCGCAGAAGATTCGCTTCGAACTGGGCGGCGCGGCGCTGACCTCGAAGGTCATCGACGGCAACTTCCCCGACTACGGCCGGGTGATCCCCAAGGACAACAACCGCGTCGTCATGGTCGACGCCAAGCTGTTCGCCCAGGCGGTCGACCGGGTCGCTACCATCTCGGCCGAGAAGAGCCGTTCGGTGCGCATGGCCATCGAACCCGGCCGCGTGGTGCTGACCGTCCGCAACATGGAAGCCGGCCAGGCCGTGGAAGAGCTCGAGATCGACTACGACGGCGAGCCCTTCGAACTGTCGTTCAACGCCCGCTACCTGCTGGACATCACCGATCAGATCTCGGGCGAGCAGGCCGAGCTGCGCTTCGGCGGCCCGAACGATCCGGCCCTGGTGCTCGACCCGGCCGACGTCGACGTCCAGTACATCCTGATGCCGCTGCGGGTGTGAGGCGCGGCTTCCACTAAGGGACCAAACAATGCTCCGTTGCGCAGCCGCCCTCGGGGCGCTCGTCCTGCTGTCGGTCGTCGGCGGCGCCCAGGCCCAGCCCGCCGTCGAGGTGCGGGAACAGGGGCAGATCGTCACCGAGAACGTGCCGGTCACGCCGCCCGAGGTGCGCGAGGCGCTGCGGCGCTACCAGAACACCCGCTCGGCGGGCTTCCTGGACTGGATGGCCGACGGCTCGATGCTGATCTCGACGCGGTTCGGGCAGACGGTCCAGGCGCACCGCGTCACCGCGCCGGCCGGCCAGCGCACGCAGCTGACCTTCTTCGACGAGCCGGTCGCGGGCGCAGCCGGCGTGCCGCACGCGCCTGAGCGCTATCTCCTCAGCCGGGACGTCGGCGGCGCCGAATACTACCAAGCCTACCTCATGGACCTTTCGGGTCGGGAGACGGCGATCACGGAGCCGAAGACCCGCAACAGCGGCTTCGTGTTCTCGCGCGACGGCAAGCGACTGGCGTGGAGCCGCACGACGCCAGGCTCGGGCGACTACGACATCATGGTGATGGACGGAGCCGACGTGGCCACCCGCCGCGTTGCGCTGGAAGGCACGGGGGCGATGTCTCCGGTCGCCTTCTCGCCCGACGGCTCGAAGCTGCTCCTCGTCCGCCGCATCTCGGTGACCTCGTCCAAGATCTTCCTTCTGGACCTGGCGAGCGGTCAGGCGGTCGAGCTGAACCCGTCGAAGAAGCAGATCGCCTACGCCGGCGGCGAGTTCACACCTGATGGCCGGGCCATCCTGCTGCTGTCGGACGAAGGGTCGGAGGTTTCGCGGCTGGTCAGCTATGACCTGGCGAGCAGGAAGTTCGCCGTCGTCGCCGACGGCGGCCGCTGGGACGTGGAGGCTTTCGACCTCTCGGACGACGGCCGCACCCTGGCCTACGCCGTCAACGAGGACGGCGCGTCCAAGGTTGTCGTCCGGGACTTCGTCACCCGCCGCGCGCTGCCTCAGCCGGAGCTGCCGCTCGGCGTGCTGACCGGCCTCGGCTTTTCCCCGGACAGCCAGCGGCTGGCCGTCGGCCTCGCCTCGGCGACCTCGCCGGCCGATGTCTGGGTCTGGGACCTGCAGCCCGCGAAGCTGACCCGCTGGACCTATTCCGAGATGGGCGGCCTGGATCCCGCGGCGATGGTCGAGCCGACCCTTGCGCGCTTCAAATCGTTCGACGGCCTGGAGGTGCCCGCCTGGGTCTACAAGCCCAAGCGCGGCGGCAAGGCCCCCGTCATCATCAGCATCCACGGCGGGCCAGAGGGCCAGTCACGGCCGCAGTTCTCGTCCGGCGTCCAATACTGGGTGAACGAGCTCGGGGCCGCGGTGATCGTCCCGAACGTCCGCGGCTCGACCGGCTACGGCAAGACCTACGTCAGCCTCGACAACGGCTTCAAGCGTCGGGACTCGGTGAAGGACATCGGCGCGCTGCTGGACTGGATCGCCACGCAGCCGGACCTCGATGCCAGCCGTGTCGTCGTCTATGGCGGCTCGTACGGCGGGTACATGACGCTGGCCAGCTTCGCCGACTACAACGACCGTCTTGCCGGCGCCGTCGACATCGTCGGCATCTCCAACTGGCTGACCTTCCTCGCCAACACCGAAGGCTATCGGCGCGATCTGCGGCGGGTCGAGTACGGCGACGAGCGGGATCCGAAGATGAGGGCGTTCCTCGAGAAGGACTCGCCCATCGGCCAAGTCGCCAAGATGAAGAAGCCGCTCTTCGTGATCGCCGGCTACAACGATCCGCGCGTGCCCTGGACCGAGGGGCGCCAGATGACCGACGAGGCGCGGAAGAACGGCGTCGACGTCTGGTGGATGATGGCCAAGGACGAGGGTCACGGCTTCCGCAAGAAGCAGAACGTCGACGCCCAGCGTGAGGCCGAGACGCTGTTCCTCAGGAAGGTGTTCGGCCGCTAGGGCTCAGTGCCCGTGGCTGCCTTCGTACACGCCCGGCGCCAAGCGTTCGTCTTCGGCGCCGCTCGCACCGTCCGCCAGGACGAAGCGGCGATCGCAGTAGGTGCACTCGACGAAGTCGGCCTCGCCCATCTCGAGCCAGACGCGCGGGTGGCCCAGGGCGCCGCCGACGCCGTCACAGGCGACACGCTTCGAACGCACGCGCACCACTTCGGGCGGCGGCAGGTCGGGCGTGAGCGCCGGTTTTGCGGGCGCCGGCTCCGGCTTCTTCTGCACCTTGGCGCTTTTGGCGCTGACGAGTTTGCGGGCCATCGAAAAACCAACCTCTGAAGCCGCGTCCTTGGCTCAGGCGCGACGCGCGCCTAGGTATGCGACCGCGGCTTTCGCCGTCAACGACAGGTGATCATGGACCTTCCGGAATACGCGATCGAGGCCAAGGGCCTGGTCAAGACCTACGCCGCCACCAAGACCACGCCTGAAATGCGGGCGCTGAAAGGCGTCGACCTCGCCATCCCGCGGGGTGCGATCTTCGGCCTGCTGGGTCCGAACGGCGCCGGCAAGTCCACCTTCATCAACATCCTGGCCGGCCTGACGCGGAAGACCTCTGGCTCGGTCGCCATCTGGGGCCGCGACATCGACGAGCGTCCGCGCGACGCCCGCGCCGCCATCGGGGTGGTGCCCCAGGAGATCGCCGCCGACCCCTTCTTCACGCCCCGGGAGGCGCTGGAGGTCGCGGCTGGCATGTACGCCGTGCCGAAGTCCGAGCGCCGCACCGACGAGTTGCTGGCCGCCCTCGGCCTCGCGGACAAGGCCGGCGCCTACGTCCGCCAACTGTCCGGCGGCATGAAGCGGCGCCTGATGGTCGCCAAGGCCATGGTCCACAACCCGCCGGTCCTGATCCTCGACGAGCCGACGGCCGGCGTCGACGTGGAGCTGCGCCGCCAGCTCTGGAACTATGTGCTGGAGCTGAACCGCAAGGGCGTGACCATCGTGCTCACGACCCACTACCTGGAAGAGGCCCAGGAGCTCTGCGACCAGATCGCCATCATCAACCGCGGTCAGGTGGTGGCCTGCGAGCCCACCACGACGCTGCTGCGCCGGATGGACACCCGCAACGTGCTGGTGACGCCCGAAGAGCCGCTGGCGGCCGCGCCGGCGCTGCCCGGGTTCGAGACCAAGCTCCTGAAATCCGGCGGCTTCTCGGTCAGCTACCGCACCGGCCAGTCCAGCGTGGAGCAGGTGCTGGCCGCAATCCGCGCGTCGGGCCTCCACATCAAGGACATCTCGACCGAGGACCCCGATCTCGAGGACGTCTTCGTGTCCCTGACCTATGCGGCCGAGGAGGCGGCGCAGGTCTAGAGGTGGCGCGTCTCGGCGGGCGGCTCCCACCAGGCGTTGTCGCGGCCGTTCGCGTAGCTCACCGTCGTCTCGGCCAGCTCCGTGGGATCGGCGTCATCGAGGGCTCCCAGGTTGATCGAGACGTAATCGCCCCCGATCGCCTCGACGTGGCCGCGGCCGAACGGGCGCACCCCGCAGGTCCGGCAGAACAGGTGATGCCCCTGCTTCTCCCCGAACTGATAGTCCGAAAGGGCGTCTTCGCCGGCCAGCAGCCGGAAGGCGTCCGGCTTGATCAGCGCGCCCCAGTTGCGCGTCTTGGTGCAGATCGAGCAGTTGCACTTGCCCGTGCCGGCCGCGAGATCGATGTCGGCTTGGAAGCGCACCGCGCCGCAGTGGCAGCTGCCGTGATAGGTCTTCAGCATGTCGGCCCTCCTTCGTTGAAGGACGGCTTAGCAGCGCCCTGCTGACAGCAGTCTGTCAGCAGCCTTACCCGACGACGGCGCGGATGTCCGGCCAGACGTAGGCCACCTCATACAACGGAGTCCCGCCGGGGCCAGGCTCGCGTCGCGCCGGTTCGGCGACGCCGCCCAGGTGCTCGTAGAAGCCGCGCGCGCCGAAGTTCTCGCGCAGCACCGAGATCATCAGCGAGGTCGCCCCCTGCGCCGCCAGCGCGCGGGCGGTCTCGGTCAGGAGCGCGCGCCCGAGCCCGCGGCCCTGCGCCTGCCGCAGCAGATAGAGCACGCTGATCTCGCCCTCGCCCGGAACGCCGCGCCGCGAGGGTCCCCCCTGGGCGTAGCCCACCAGGCCGAAGCGGTCGGCCACCGCGAGGGTCACGCCGGCCTCCCCGGCCAACTGTCGGCGAAAGCGCCGGGCGAAGCCCGCCTCGGACATCCGCGCCAGGAAGGCGTCCGGCAGCAGGCCCTTGTAGGTCTCGCGCCAGGTGGTCACGTGCACATAGGCCAGCGCCTCGGCGTCCGCCGGGCCGGCGGGGAAGATCACGTGCGGGTTCGCCACGGCGGGCTGCGGCATCAATCCACAGCTTGGCGTTCTCTCGCGCGGGTTCAAGGGGGTGCGGGACTCACTTGCAACCGTTAACGTCCGGCGCTCGCATGAACGCCCAAGCTCCCCAGACCCTGCCCGATCCCGCCGCCGGCGCCTCGCCGGTGATGGCGCAGTTCTTCGAGGCCAAGGCGCGCCAGCCCGACGCGCTGGTCTTCTTCCGCATGGGCGACTTCTACGAGCTGTTCTTCGAGGACGCGCAGAAGGCGGCCGCGGCGCTCGGCATCACGCTCACCTCCCGCGGCCAGCACGCCGGCGCGCCGATCCCCATGGCGGGCGTGCCCGCCCACGCCATGGAGGCCTATCTCGCCAAGCTGGTGCGGGCGGGCTTCAAGGTCGCGCTGTGCGAACAGCTGGAGGATCCGTCCGAGGCCAAGAAGCGCGGCTCCAAGGCGGTGGTCCGCCGCGACGTCGTCCGCGTGGTCACGCCCGGCACCCTGACGGAGGACGGCCTGCTGGACGCCCGCGGGGCCAACCGCCTGGCCGCCGTCTCGGTTCGCGCCGGCGCCGCGGCCGTCGCCAGCGTCGAGCTCTCGACCGGCGAGGTGGAGTGCATGGCGATCACGGTCGCGGGCCTCGCCTCGACGCTCGCCGCTCTCGGGCCCTCCGAGATCCTCGTGCCGGACCGCCTGTTCGCCGACGAGGCGGTGAACGCCGCCCTGAAGACGGCCGGCGGCTTCGTCCAGCCGCTGCCCTCCGCCCTGGCCGAGCCCTCCGCGTCCGAGGCGCGGCTGAAGCGGCTCTACGGCGTCGAGACGCTGGACGGCTTCGGCCCGCTGTCGGGCGCGGAGGTCTCGGCGTTGGGCCTGATCGCCGCGCATCTCGAGACCACCCAGGCCGGCAAGCTCCCCGTGCTGTCGGCGCCGCGCCGCGCGGGCGAGGCCGACGTCATGGTCATCGACCCGGCCACGCGGAACAGCCTGGAGATCGAGCGCGCCACGTCGGGCGCCCGCGACGGCTCGCTCTTGGCGGCCATCGACCGCACGGTGACGGCGCCCGGCGCCCGCTTGCTGGCCTCGCGGTTGGCCCGGCCGCTGCTCGACCCCGCCGCCATCGACGCGCGTCTGGATGCGGTCGCCTGGTTTTGCGAGGCGCGGCCCACCCGCCAGAAGCTCCGCGAGGCGCTGCAACGCCTGCCGGACATGGCGCGCGCGCTGTCCCGCCTGGCGCTGGGCCGCGGCGGCCCACGCGACCTGGGAGCGCTCCGGGACGGCCTGACGACGGCCGACGCGGTGGCCGGCTTGTTTGCCAAGACCAATCCGCTCGTCGAGCTGCCGGCCGAGATCGCCCAGGCGGTCGAGGCGCTGGATCTCGCCCGCCGCCCGGCCCTGGCCGATTTCCGCGACCTGCTCGTGGCGGGCCTGGGGCCCGACCTTCCGGCGCTGGCCCGCGACGGCGGCTTCGTGGCCGACGGCGTGCGTCTCGAGCTCGACCAGGCGCGCGCGCTGCGCGACGACAGCCGCCGGGTCATCGCCGCCCTGGAGGCCCGGCTCGCCGCTGACAGCGGCGTGGCGCTGAAGGTCCGCCACAACGCTGTCCTCGGCTATTTCGTCGAGACCACCGCCAAGGCGGCCGAGCCCTTGATGGCGCCGCCGCTGAACGCGACCTTCATCCACCGCCAGACGCTGGCCAACCAGGTGCGCTTCACGACCGTCGAGCTGGCCGAGCTGGACGCCAAGATCGCCCAGGCGGCCGAGCGCGCGCTGGCCATCGAGCTCGACACCTTCGAGGCGTGGCGCGCCGCCGCCTGCGCCGTGGCCGCCGACATCCAGGCCGCCGCCGAGGCCGCCGCCCGCCTGGACGTCGCCTCGGGCCTGGCGGAGTGGGCCGAGGACGTGGGCGCCACCCGGCCGGTGGTCGACCGCTCCACGGCCTTCGAGGCCGAGGCGGCCCGCCATCCGGTCGTCGAGGCCGCCGTCCGCCGGGTCGGCGAAGCCTTCACGCCGAACGACTGCCGCCTCGACGGCGCGGGCGTCGTCGCGGCCCGGCTCTCCATCGTCACCGGCCCGAACATGGCCGGTAAGTCGACTTTCCTGCGCCAGAACGCGCTCTTGGCCGTGCTGGCCCAGGCCGGCTGCTTCGTGCCCGCCAAGCGCCTGCGCATCGGCATCGTGGACCGCCTGTTCAGCCGCGTGGGCGCCGGCGACGACCTGGCCCGCGGCCGCTCGACCTTCATGCTGGAGATGGTTGAGACCGCCGCCATCCTGACGCAGGCGACGCCGCGCAGCCTCGTGATCCTGGACGAGATCGGTCGCGGGACGGCCACCTACGACGGCCTGGCCATTGCCTGGGCGTGCGTCGAGCAGCTGCACGAGACGAACCGCTGCCGCGCGCTGTTCGCGACGCACTACCACGAGCTCGCCGTTCTCGAGGACCGGCTGGCCTACGTCTCGAACCTCTCCCTGAAGGCCAAGGAGTGGAACGGCGACCTGATCTTCCTGCACGAGGCCGGTCCCGGCCCCGCCGATCGCAGCTACGGCGTGCAGGTGGCCAAGCTCGCGGGCGTGCCGCCGGCGGTGGTCGCCCGGGCCAAGCAGGTGCTGGAGCGTCTCGAGCGGGAGGCGGGCGCCCCGGCCCACCTAGAGCATTTGCCGCTGTTCGCCGCCGTCGCCGAGCCCGAGGCCAAGTACGGGCCCAGCAAGGTCGAAGAAGCGCTGGAAGCCCTCGACGTCGACGGCATGAGCCCGCGCGAGGCGATGGACGCCCTTTATCGGCTCAAGGGCTTGCTCGGCGGCTGAGTCTTCGACCGCCTTCGCCGCACGACCGTCACCTTGAACGCCTGACGCCCCCCGGCCTTGAGCCGTTTGCGAGCCTTGTCCGCCATTCCCGACTTGCCGACGCTGGCGGCCGTCGTCGTGACGAGCGCGGGCTTGGCGGCCTTGCCCTGGGCCATGCCGTGGCGCTTTCGGGCGCGGGCGTCCTGCTCGGCCTGTTCGGCGCGGCTCTGGGCGGTCCGGGCGGTGAGGTCCTTGATCAGCGCCTTGCCCTTGCGGGTGCGGCCGGTCAGCCTGGGCGCCACGTAGAGGTTGGCGTTCCAGCCGACCGGCGTGGAGCCGCCCCTGTATGATCCTCTGCCCATCGGGCGGGCATAACGCCGGGCGGCCGCGGCGGGAAGGCTTGCAGGCAGGCTATGGGTCTCCTACTGCCCGGGAGATGAGCCGGATCGTCTATCTCGCGTTCCCGGCCGGTCGTGTGGCCGGCGGCCACAAGATGATCCTGCGGCACGTGGAGACCCTGCGGGAGCTGGGCTTCGACGCGGTGCTCTGGCTCAACCAGTCGCCAGGGCTTCGCCTGGATCGAACACCGCTGCCCGGTCGAGGTGGGGACGCCCTTCCGGCCCGACGACATCCTGGTGCTGCCGGAGGACGCGCCCAACGCCATCGCCCACGTCGCGGGGCTGCCCAACCGAGCGGTGATCTTCTGCCAGAACCAGTTCGGGCTCGCGAACGTGGGCGTCGCGGGTGTCGATAGGTTCTCGTCGGCGCGGGCGCCGGTGTTCATCACGCCGGGCCGGGTCTGCGCGGAGACGGTGCGCCGGCTCTATCCTGGCGCCCAGGTGGAGGTGGTGCAGTCCTTCGCCGACGAGCGGGTCTTCCGCCCACGCGAGCCGCGACGCCTGCAGATCGCCCTGACGCCTCGCAAGCGGCCGGCCGAGGCGCAGATCATCCGCAACATGTTCCGGCGCATGCATCCCCGCCACGCCGAGATTCCCTGGTCGGAGCTCAACGAGGCCCCCGAGGCGCAGGTGGCCGAGACTTTCGGAACCTCGGCCCTGTTCCTCTGCCTGAGCCGGCTGGAGGCCGCCCCGATGACCCCGCTGGAGGCCATGGCCTCGGGGGCGATCTGCGCCGGCTTCCGTGGCGTGGGCGGACGCGAGCACTCGGACGCCAGCAACGGCTTCTGGGTGGAGGACGACGACTGCATGGCCGCGGCCGACGCGCTGGCCCAGGCGGCGGACCTCGTCGTCGGCGGCGGCCCCGCGCTGCAGCGGATGCGGGAGGCCGGCTTCTCCACCGCGAAAGCCTGGTCCTACGCAGCGTTCCGGCCGATGCTGGAGGAGGTCTGGACCCGCCTCGCACCGGAGGCGCGGACGCTCTAGATCGCCTATATCTCCAAAACCATGCCGCCGCGCCTCAAGCCCACCCACCTGGAATACGTCGTCGACGGCGTGAAGCTGCGGAGCCAGCTGTCGGCCGCGGCGCTGGAGCACGCGGGCAACGACCTCGCCCAACGCAAGGCGGCGCTGGAGATCCTAAAGGGCGCGCTGTTCCGCGGCCGGATGATCGCCAAGGAGCGGCTGGAGAACGGCGCCGGCGGCATCGAAACCGCCCGGCTGCTGTCGGGCGTCACCGACGAGGTGGTCTCGGCGCTCTACGACTTCACGACGGTCCACGTCTTCCGCGCCCGCAACCCGACCGAGGGCGAGCGTTTGGCGCTGATGGCGGTGGGCGGCTACGGCCGCGGCACCCTGGCCCCGTTCTCGGACATCGATCTCCTGTTCGTACGCCCCTACAAGCAGACGGCGCACGCCGAGAGCGTGATCGAGTACATGCTCTACGCGCTGTGGGACCTGGGCTTCAAAGTCGGCCATGCCTCGCGCACCATCGAGGAGTGCGTGAAGCTCGCCCGCGAGGACTTCACCATCCGCACCTCCATTCTGGAGGGCCGCCGGCTCACCGGCGACGAGAAGCTGGCCGACGAGCTGGTCGGGCGCTTCCGCAAGGAGGTGGTGAAGGGCACCGGAGCCGAGTTCGTCGCCGCCAAGCTCAAGGAGCGCGACGACCGCCACGCCCGCGCCGGCGCCAGCCGCTACATGGTCGAGCCGAACGTGAAGGAGGGGAAGGGCGGCCTGCGCGACCTGAACACCCTCTTCTGGATCGCCCAGTACCTGCATCCCGGCGAGAGCCTGGAGAAGGTGATGCAGCTCGCCATCTTCGAGCGGCGCGAGGTGTCGACGTTCATCCGGGCCCTGGACTTCCTGTGGGCGGTCCGATGCCACCTGCATTTCGCCACCGGCCGGCCGGAAGAGCGCCTGACCTTCGACCTGCAGCCCGAGATCGCGCGGCGGATGGGCTATGGCGACCGCGGCGACGCGCCGGCCGTCGAGCGGTTCATGCGCCGCTACTTCCTCTTCGCCAAGGACGTGGGCTCGCTCACCCGCGTGTTCGCCGCCAAGCTGGAAGCCGACCGGGTGAAGTCCGCGCCCAAGGGCATCAGCCGCTTCCTCCCGGGCCGCAACCAGAAGCGCAAACCCCTCGACGAGCCGGGCTTCCACGAAGTGGGCGGCCGTCTGGACGTCGATGCCGACGTCTTCGAGCGCGATCCGGTCAACCTGTTGCGCCTGTTCCGCATCGCCGACCAGCGCAACCTCGACCTGCACCCCGACGCCTTCACCGCCGCCTCGCGGGCGACCGGCCTGATCACCTCGGCCGTCCGACGCGACCGCCACGCCGCCAAGGTGTTCCTGGACATCCTGGCCCGGGGCCGTGATCCGCAGCGGACGCTGACGCTGATGAACGAGGCCGGCGTGCTGGGCCGGTTCATCCCCGAGTGGGGCCGCATCGTCGCCCAGATGCAGTTCAACATGTACCACTCGTACACGGTGGACGAGCACACCCTGCGGGCGGTCGGCGTCATCGCCGACATCGCGGCGGGCCGCCTGGCCGAGGACCATCCGCTGGCGGTCCAGATCATGCCGCTGATCGCCGACCGCGAGGCGCTGTTCCTGGCCATGCTGCTGCACGACACCGGCAAGGGCGGAGCCGGCGGCCAGGAGGTGGCGGGCGCTCGCGCCGCCCGACAGGCCGGCGAGCGTCTGGGTCTCGAGCGCTCCAAGATCGAGCTCGTGGCCTGGCTGGTCGAGCACCACCTGGTGATGAGCGACTACGCCCAGAAGCGCGACGTTTCCGATCCGCGCACGGTCGCCGACTTCGCGCGCATCGTGCAGAGCCCCGAACGGCTGCGCCTCTTGCTGGTGCTGACGGTGGCCGACATCCGCGCGGTGGGCCCGGGCGTCTGGAACGGCTGGAAGGGCCAGCTGATGCGCGAGCTCTATACGGCCACGGAGGCGGTGTTCCGCGGCGGCCGCGGCTCGGACGCCGCCGCCGCGCTCAAACGGTATCAGGAGAACGCCGCCTACGACGCCCGCGTGGCCCTGGCCAAGGCCGACCCCGAGGCCGAGCCCTGGGCCGACGCCATGGAGGACGCCTACTTCACCGCCTTCTCGGAAGCCGAGGTGGCCGCGCACGCCCGGCTCGCCAAGGCCGCCCACCGCGGGGCCGCCGCCGAGGGCCGCATCCGGGTCGACCTGAACGCCGCCGAGGTGGTGGTCGCCGCCGCCGACCGGCCGCGGCTGTTCGTCGACTTGGCCGAAGAGCTCACCGCCGCGGGCGCCAACGTCGTGGGCGCCCGCGTCTTCACCTCGCGGGTGGGCCAGGCGCTGGACGTCTTCTATGTGCAGGACGCCACGGGCGCGCCGTTCGGGGCCCACGACCCCCGCGCCCTGCCGCGCCTAGCCGAGGCGCTGGCGGCCGCCGCCCGCGGCGAGCCGCAGGCCCGCGAGCCGCGCCGGCCGCAGGACCTGGGCCGCACCGCCGCCTTCGCCATCACCCCCACCGTCATGCTCGACAACGAGGCCTCCGAAACGTCCACGGTGGTCGAGGCGTCGGGCCGTGACCGGCCGGGCTTGCTGGCCGCGCTGGCCCGGCGGATTTCCGACGCTGGCCTTTCGATCGTCTCCGCCCACATCGACGGATATGGCGAGCGCGCGGTGGACGCCTTCTATGTCGTCGATGCCGCAGGCGGAAAACTTACCGACGCGCGCAAGGGGAATGCGCTAAAGAGCGCCCTCCTCACCGCCCTGACCGACGCCGAGGCCGAGACGGCCCAGGCGCGCCGGGCCAATCTTCAGCGCGCGCGCGCCAGCGTCGCGCGTTAAAGGACCTGAATGCCGTTCCCTGACACCCACCCGGCCCTCGCCCGGGCCCTCGCCGCACGCGGCTATGCCGAACCGACCCCCGTCCAGGCCGCCGTCCTGGAGGCCGAACCCGGCCGCGACCTGCTGGTCTCGGCCCAGACCGGGTCGGGCAAGACCGTCGCCTTCGGGCTCGCCGCCGCCCCGGTGCTGCTGGGCGCGGCCGAGCGGTTCGAGGCCGCCGCCGCTCCCCTGGCGCTCGCCATCGCGCCCACCCGCGAACTCGCCCTGCAGGTCGCCCGCGAGCTGGAGTGGCTGTACGCCGAGGCCGGCGCGCGGATCGCCACCTGCGTCGGCGGCATGGATGCGCGCCGCGAGCAACGCGCGCTGTCGGCCGGCGCCCACATCGTGGTCGGCACGCCTGGCCGCCTGCGCGATCACCTCGAACGGGGCAACCTGGACCTCTCGGCCCTGCGCGTCGTGGTGCTCGACGAGGCCGACGAGATGCTCGACCTGGGCTTTCGCGAGGACCTCGAGGAAATCCTCGACACCACGCCGGACACCCGCCGCACCTTCCTGTTCTCGGCGACGCTGGCCAAGGACATTGTCACCCTGGCGAAGCGGTACCAGACCGATGCCGTGCGCATCGACACGGTTCGCCGAGACGAGCCGCACGGCGACATCGAGTACCGGGCCGTCCGGGTCGCGCCGAACGAGCTCGAGAACGCCGTCGTCAACATCCTCCGCTACTTCGAATCGCCCAGCGCCCTGATCTTCTGCGCGACGCGCGAGGCCGTGCGCCACCTCTATGGCGCGCTGCGCGAACGCGGCTTCCCGGTCGTCGCGTTGTCGGGGGAGATGGGCCAGAAGGAGCGCACCGACGCCCTGCAGTCGCTGCGCGACGGTCATGCGCGAGCCTGCGTCGCCACGGACGTCGCGGCCCGCGGCCTCGACCTGCCGGACCTGGGCCTGGTCATCCACGCCGAGCTGCCGGTGAACAAGGCGGCGCTGCTGCACCGTTCGGGCCGCACCGGCCGGGCGGGGCGCAAGGGCGTCTCGGTGCTGCTCGTGCCCTACACGCGCCGCCGCAAGGCCGAGATGCTGCTGGCGTCGGCCGGCGTCGACGCCCAGTGGTCCGGCGCGCCGACCGCCGAGGAGATCCGCGAGCGCGACCAGCAGCGGATGCTGGAAGACCCGATCCTGACCGAGGCGCCGTCCGACGAGGACCTCGCCCTGGCGCGCAAGGTGCTGGAAGGCCGCGCCCCGGAGGCCGTCGCCGCGGCGCTGGTGCGCCTCTACCGCGCCCGGCTGCCCGAGCCGGAGGAGATGTTCGAGGTCGTCCCCGATCGTCCCGCAGGCCCGCGCGAACGGCCGCCGCGGGAGGCCAATGTCACGGTCGGCGACGGCGTCTGGTTCCGCCTGCCCGTCGGCCGCAGCCAGAACGCCGACCCCAAGTGGCTGGTCCCGCTGATCTGCCGCCTCGGCCACGTGACCAAGAAGGACATCGGTCAGATCCGCATCTTCGACCGGGAGACGAAGTTCGAGATCAGCCCCGACGTCGAGGCCCGCTTCCGCGAGGCGGTGGCCAACAACGACCGGGCCGAGATGCGCGTCGAACCGTCCGGTCCGCCCGGCGAGCGCCCGCCGCCTCGCCGCGGCCCACCGCGGAACGGCCCGCCGCACGCCAAGGGTCCGCCCCATCGCAAGGGCCCGCCGCCCCACCGCGGCCCCCCGCCGAAAGGCCGCAAGGGCCCCAAGCGCGAGCGCGCTTGACGGCCTTCCCGATGCAGCCGACCAACGGCCGGTGACCGAGACCGTTCGCGACATCCCCCCGAAGAAGGGCGGCCTGATCCGCTCTTCGATGATCTATTCGGGCCTGACGCTGGTCAGCCGGTTCATGGGGCTGGCGCGCGACCTGGTGATCGCCGCGAAGCTGGGCGCCAGCCAGACGATCGCCGCGGACGCCTACTACACCGCGCTGACCTTCCCGAACCTGTTCCGCCGGATGTTCGCCGAGGGCGCCTTCGCGGCCGCCTTCGTGCCGGACTACGCCAAGAAGCTCGAGGCTGAGGGCCAGGAAGCGGCGGACCGCTACGCCTCGGACGCCCTGGTGACGGTCGCCGCCTTCACCGTCCTGCTGACGGTGGTCTGCCAACTGGCCATGCCCTGGCTGATGATGGTCTACAGCTACGGCTTCCTGGCGGATCCGGCGAAGTTCAAGCTGGCCGTGGTCCTGACCC
>NZ_JAPSKZ010000209.1 GCF_031181185.1 Phenylobacterium sp.
GTCCTCGACGGCCTCGCGCAGCTCGGGCTCGATGTCGTCATAGACCGGCAGGTCGCCGGCGTTGACGATGCCCATGTCCATGCCCGCGGCGATCGCGTGGTACAGGAACACCGAGTGGATCGCCCGGCGCACCGGCTCGTTGCCACGGAACGAGAAGCTGACGTTCGACACGCCGCCCGAGACGCGGGCATGGGGCAGCTCGGCCTTGATGCGCTTGGTCGCCTCGATGAAGTCGACCGCGTAGTTGTCGTGCTCCTCGATGCCGGTCGCCACGGCGAAGATGTTCGGATCGAAGATGATGTCCTCGGGCGGGAAGCCCACCTGTTCGGTCAGGATCCTGTAGGCCCGCCGGCAAATCTCGACCTTGCGGTCGGCGGTGTCCGCCTGCCCCACCTCGTCGAAGGCCATCACCACGACCGCCGCGCCGTAGCGCAGACAGGCCTTGGCCTGCTCGATGAACTTGGCTTCGCCTTCCTTCAGGCTGATCGAATTGACGATCGACTTGCCCTGCACGCACTGCAGCCCGGCCTCGATCACCTCCCACTTCGAGCTGTCGATCATCACCGGCACGCGGGCGATGTCCGGCTCGGCGGCCACGAGGTTCAGGAACGTCCGCATGGCGGCGACCGAGTCCAGCAGGCCCTCGTCCATGTTGACGTCGATGACCTGGGCGCCGGCCTCCACCTGCTGACGCGCGACGGACAGCGCCTCGGGATAGTTCCCCTCGGCGATCAGTTTCCGGAATTTGGCGGAGCCCGTGACGTTGGTGCGCTCGCCGACGTTTACGAAAGTGGGACGCATTCAGACCAATTCGAAAGGTTCGAGACCCGCCAGGCGCATGGCCGTCGGGCGCTCCGGGACCTGCCGCGGTTTCAGCCCACGCACCGCGTCGGCCACGTGCTTGATGTGCTCGGGCGTCGTGCCGCAGCAGCCGCCCAGGATGTTGACCAGCCCGTGCTCGGCCCACTCATGCAGCATGTGGCCGGTCTCGTGCGGCTGCTCGTCGTACTCGCCCATGGCGTTCGGCAGGCCGGCGTTCGGATAGGCGCTGACCAGGGTGTCGGCGATCCGCGCCAGTTCCGCGATGTGCGGCCGCATCAGTTCCGCGCCCAGGGCGCAGTTTAGGCCGACCGCGAACGGCTTGGCGTGCCGTACCGAATTCCAGAACGCCTCGACCGTCTGGCCCGACAGCGTCCGGCCCGAGCGGTCGGTGATGGTCCCCGAGATCCAGATCGGCAGCGGCTCGTAGCCCTGATCCTCGAGGTCCATGATCGCCTTGATGGCGGCCTTGCAGTTCAGGGTGTCGGTGATGGTCTCCACGAGGAACAGGTCCACACCGCCCTCGTGCAGCGCCCGCACCTGCTCGCTGTAGGCCGCATAGACCTGCTCGAAGGTCACCTTGCGCGCGCCCGGATCGTTCACGTCCGAGCTCATCGACAGCATGACCGGCAGGGGGCCGATGGAGCCCGCCACGAACCGCGGCTTGTGCGGTTCCTTGGCCGTCCACCGGTCGGCCGAGGCGCGGGCCAGCTTGGCGCCCTCGAAGTTGATGTCCCAAACGGCGGCTTCGCACGCATATTCGGCCTGGCCGATGGCGGTCGCCGAGAACGTGTTGGTTTCGGAAATGTCCGCGCCGGCCGCGAAGTAGGCGTCGTGCAGCTCCGATATGATGTCGGGCCGGGTGACGCACAGCAGGTCGTTGTTGCCGCGCAGCTCTCCAGGCGCCTCCTTGAACCGCTCGCCGCGGTAGTCGGCTTCCGCCAGGCCCCGCTTCTGGATCATGACGCCCCACGATCCGTCCAGGATCAGCACGCGCTCCTTGGCGGCGGCCTTCAGGGCCGCGATGCGTTCCTGCCGGGTCATGCCGCGGCCTCCTTCGGCTCAGGTCCGGTGTCGCGCACGCCCAGCACCCGGCAGATGGCGTAGGTGAGGTCCGCGCGGTTGAGGGTGTAGAAGTGGAAGTCGCCGAAGCCTTCCTCGGCCAGCCTTGCGCACATCTCGCTGGCCACCGACGCGGCGATCAGACGACGGGTCTCCGGATCCTTGTCCAGCCCGTCGAACAGGTTGCCCAGCCACGCCGGCAGCTCGATGCCGATCGGCCCGGCCATCTTCTTCAGCCCGGCGTAGTTGGTCACCGGCATGATCCCCGGTGAGATCGGGATGTTCACCCCGGCCTTGCGCACCCGGTCCATGAACCGCAGGAAGCCGTCGACGTCGAAGAAGAACTGGGTGATCGCCCGCGTCGCCCCGGCGTCGATCTTGGCCTTGAGCACGTCGATGTCGTGGTCGATCGACGGACTCTCGGGATGCACGTGCGGATATAGGCCGACGCTGACTTCGAAGTCGCCGATGGCCCGGATGCCGGCCGTCAATTCGGTGGCGTTGTGATAGCCGTCGGGCCTCGGCGTATAGACCCCGCCGATCTGGCCCGGCGGATCGCCGCGCAGGGCCACGATGTGGCGGATGCCGGACGCCCAGTAGTCGCGGATGACCTCGTCCACCTCTTCGCGGCTCGCCTCGACGCACGTCAGGTGCGCGGCGGGCTTCAGCGTCGTCTCCGACAGCATGCGCAGCACGGTCCGGTGCGTGCGGTCGCGGGTCGAGCCGCCGGCGCCATAGGTCACGGACACGAACGACGGGCTCAGCGGCTCCAGGCGGCGGATCGCCTCCCAAAGCTTCTCCTCGGCTTCGGGCGTCTTGGGCGGCGAGAACTCGAACGAGACGTTGGGGCGCGGGGCGCCGCCAACGCCGGCGCGAGCGATCGGGCCAAGGGCGGTCGGGTTCGAAGTCATGCGGCGTTCCTCTGGCGCTGGCCGAGGCGTTCGGCGGTCCAGATCTTCACGGTCAGGCCCTGTTCGCGGGTCGGCGGCAGGGAGTCGACGTCGATGTCGGCGAAGGCGCCGTCCTTCAGCCACCGACTGATCTCGGCGTCCGAGAAGCCCAATCGGCGGTGCTGGTGCTGCTCGCGCAGGAACTCGAGGTTGTGCTGGGCGAAGTCGACGATGATCAGCCGGCCGCCCGGCGCGGTGATGCGCGCGGCCTCCTTCACGGCGGCGGCCGGGTCGCCCAGGTAGTGCAGCACCTGGTGGACAATCACGAGGTCGGCGCAGCCGTCCGGCAGCCGGGTGCCGAAGATGTCCCCGTGGCGCAGCTCGCAGCGTTCCAGGCCGGCCTCGGCGACGTGGCTGCGCGCGATGTTCAGCATCTGCTGCGACAGGTCCAGACCCAGGGCATGCTCGGCGCGCGGCCCCAGCAGGGTCAGCATGCGGCCGGTGCCAGAGCCCAGGTCGACAAGCCGTTTGAACGGCCCGGCGCCCGCGGCCTCCACGATCGCCGCCTCTACATCGCTCTCAGAGACGTAAAGCGAACGGATTTCGTCCCAGCGCGCCGCATTGCGCGCGAAGTAGGCGTTGGCGTCGGCGGCGCGCTCAGACTGCACGGCGATCAGGCGCTCGGCGTCGCGCAGGAAGACCGGATCGGCGCCGTCGATGCGTCCCAGGAGCTCCGCGACAAGTTCGCCGGCGTGCCCCTGCTGGACCAGCCGGTAGAAGACCCACGCTCCGTCAGGGAAGCGTTCCACCAGGCCCGCTTCGGCCAACAGCTTGAGGTGCCGTGAGACGCGGGGCTGCGACTGGTCCAGCACCCGACACAGTTCGAGCACCGCCAGCTCCTCCCGCGCCAGCAGCGCAAGGATGCGCAGGCGCGTCGGCTCGCCTGCCGCGCGCAGCACGTCCACAGCCTGGGCCGCCGAGAGTTTCATCGGCCCATATAAAGATATCTTTATGTCTTTAAGTCAAGTGAAAGGCGTGGTTTCGTTCGGCTCCCAGAGCTCGATCTTCACGCCGACCGGATCCATCAACCAGGCGAACCGCCCGTTCGGATCGGCATCGTCCCGGCCCACCGGCTCGACACCTTCGGCGCGAGCCCTATCCAGCACGCCATCCAGGTCGTCGACCACGAAGTTGACCATGAACGCGGCGGCGCTCGGCTCGAAGTAGGTCGTGTCGGCCTTGAACGGGCTCCACACGTGATAGCCCCGCTTCAAGGGCGGAAACACAGCGCCGCCCCACTCCGAAACGTCCATGCCCAAGACCCGGCGATACCACTCACCCACGGCGGCGCCGTTGTCGGCCTTGAAGAAGACACCGCCGATGCCAAGAACCTGCGCCATTGGGGCCTCCTAGGCTGCGACCGGGCTCGCCACGGGCTCCCCGGCCAGGAACAGTCGCACGTTCTCGACGGCCTGCGCCACCATCCGGGGGATGGAGTCCACGGTGCCGCCGGCGCTGTGCGGAGTGAGCACCGTGTTCGGCACGTCGGCCCATCGCGCCGCCGGCGTCGGCTCCTCGGCGAACACATCCAGGGCGGCGCGGCCCAGGCGGCCGTCCTTCAACGCCGCGATCAAGGCGTCCTCGTCAATGACCGAGCCGCGGGCGACATTGACGATCAGCCCCTTCGGCCCAACCGCCTCGATCACCTCACGTGAGACGGCCTCGCGGTTCGAGGCGTCGGCGCGGCAGGCGACGACGAGGATGTCGCTGTCCTGCGCCAGCTTCAGCAGGCTCTCGGCCCGCGGCCAGCGCGCCGACTTGGGGTTCGGCCCCCACCAGGCCACCTGCAGACCGAACGCCTCGGCGCGGACCGCCACGGCTTCGCCGATGGCGCCAAGCCCCATGACGCCCAGGCGGCGGCCCTTCAGGCCGGGCCCCGGCCGCATCCGCGGATCGTCCCGCCAGCCGCCCTCGCGCACGATCCGGTCGCCAAGCGCGATCTTGCGCCAGGACGCGAGCACCAGGCCCATGGCGTGGTCGGCCACGTCGTCGGCGTTCAGTCCCTTGGCGTGGGTCACCTCGATGCCGTGCGCGCGGCACCAGGGCACGTCCACCCCGTCGTAGCCGACGCTGACGCAGGCAATCAGGCCCAGGTTCGGCAGGCTCTGCAGGAACTCGGGCGGCAGCGGGATCTCGCCCGCGTGCACGATCACTCGGACAGCCTGGCGATCCGCATCCGAAAGGGTCCACCGCTCCGCCACCCGCAGGCCGCCGGCCTCCAGCGGCTGGCGCACCGGCGACAGCATCTCGTGCGACAGCATCACCACCGGCTCGGACATCGGGACCTCCTGCGAAGCGCCCCTGATGCCAGACCCCGTGGCAGGCGACTAGCTCGTGAAGATCCAACCGGCCGGCAGCGTCGAGAGGTCGACGCCGACCAGCACCATCTGGTCGCCGCCGCCCATGTCCACGATCGTGTCGGTGCCTTCCTGGCGCAGGGTGTAGGTGGTCCCGGCGAGCACGTTGACCCGGTCCCCCTGAGCGGCGTTGAAGTCGAGGATCCGGTCCAGGCCGGCGCCCGAGAAGGTGTGGAAGAGGTCCGCGCCGGCGCCGCCCGAGATGGTGTCGGCCCCGCGATCGCCGGCCATGTAGTCGTCGCCGTCCCCGCCCGAGATGGAATCCGAGCCCTGGCCGCCGCGCACCCAGTCGGCGCCGGCGCCGCCCTCCTGGGTGTCGTTCCCGAGGTTACCGTAGACGACGTCGTTGTCCGCCTCGCCGTACAGCATGTCGTTGCCTTGCCCGCCGACAACCCAGTCGCCGCCCAGGCCGCCGCGCACCGTGTCCTCGCCCCAGTTGCCGTGCAGGTCGTCGAAGGCATGCCCGCCGGAGAGCGAGTCATTGCCGTCCCCGCCGCGCAGGAAGTTGGAGCCGCCGTAGTCCGTCA
>NZ_JAPSKZ010000210.1 GCF_031181185.1 Phenylobacterium sp.
GAAGGCGAGGGTGCGGCCCTCGCCTTCGAACGCGACGGCAAGGCCATGGACGAAACCGTGGTCGTCCTCGACCAGGCCCGCACCACCGTGAGGCTCGCCGGCGTGGACCGGCCGCCGGTCGTCTCGGCGCTGCGCGGCTTCTCCGCCCCCGTGGTGCTGAAGACCGACGCGCCGCCCAAAGACCGCTACGTCCAGCTCGCCGCCGACCCGGACCTGTTCAACCGCTGGGAGGCCGGCCAGGACCTCGCCGCCGAGCTGATGCTCTCGCGCGCGGCGGGTCGCCCCGACGAGGTCAACGAGGAGCGCTACGCCGAAGCGGTCGGCCGGGCCCTCAGCGACCAGGCCTCGGACGCGGCCTTCAAGGCCCTGCTGCTGGCCCTGCCCTCCGAGACCGACCTGGCGCTGCAGATGACGTCCGCCGACCCCGCGGCCATTCATGCCGCGCGCGAGGCGCTGCGCGAGCGGCTGTCGGTCCACCTGGAGCACGAACTGAGACGGCTGCACACTGGACTGCAGGACCTGGGCGAGTTCTCGCCCGACGCCGCCGGCGCCGGCCGGCGGGCTCTGCGTAACGCCGCCCTCGACCTGCTCGCCGCCAATCCGCGCCACGACATCGCCGACCTGGCGCTGGGCCACTACCGCGCCGCCGGCAACATGACCGACGCCATGGGCGGCCTCTCGGCCCTCGCCCAGATCGGCGGCGAGACGTTCGACACCGCGCTTGCCGACTTCTACGAGCGCTGGAAGTCCGAACCCCTGGTCATCGACAAGTGGTTCGCGGTCCAGGCCCGCGACCGGTCGGAAGGGGCGCTCGGCCGTGTGCTGGGCCTCACCACCCATCCGGCTTTCGACGCCAAGAACCCCAACCGCCTGCGGGCGCTGGTCTCGACCTTCGCCAACTTCAACCCGGTGCGCTTCCACGACCCGAGCGGCGCGGGCTACCGGTTCCTCGCCGACCAGATCCTGGCCGTCGACGGCTTCAATCCGATGACCGCCGCCCGCCTCGTGGATCCGCTGGGCGGCTGGCGGCGCTATCGGCCCGAGCTTGCGAGCCTCATGAAGGCCGAGCTGGAGCGTATCGCCCGTCATGAGGGGCTGTCCAAGAACGTCTACGAGCTTGCGACACGTGCGCTCGAAGGCGGCGACGGGGGCTAGTCACGGTTACGCCGCGACTCGACTTCGCTTAGACTCCTGATTTGCGTCGGGTGTTCGCCGGCGTCGGGGATGGAGCGCGGGGCCTTGGCCAGAGGCGGGGGGCGTAGGTTGGCGGAGGATCGGCGGCCGGCCGAACTCGCGCCTGCGCGCCCGCCGACCCAGCGCTTCGCGCGCATCGGGATCCTCTCGGCCCTGCTCTTGCTGGCGGTCTACACGGCCTTCGCGATCGGCCGACTTCGGGCAGGACCGCAAAGCGCGGAGGAGCAGCTGGTGTGGCTGGCCGCGCCGCTGGCCGTGGCTTTCGCGCTGGGCCTGCTGCTCCTGGTGGAATCCCGCCGGGTGGAACGGGCTCACGCCGCCTTCACCGATTCCGAGCAGCGCTTCCGCATGGCCGTCGAGGCGGCGCGCTGCGGCATCTGGGAGTGGGACCTCGCCGAGGACAAGATCTTCATGTCCGAGGTCACCGCCGCGCTCTTCGGCTGGCGCGGCGGGGTGGTGGACGGTCAGGCGGTGCTGGACCGCGTCTCGCCCGGCCATCGCGACGGGCTGCGCGACGCGCTGGCCAACGCCGCCATCTACGGCGACTTCGACGTGTCGTTTCGCGTGCCCAGCCTAGCCGGCGGCCGGCCGGTCTGGATCGACGCACGCGGCCGCGGCTTCGGCGAGGCGCCCGAGGGCGGCTACGCCCGCATCATCGGCGTGGCCCTCGACGTCACCGAGGAGCGCCTGGCCCAGGCCCGCGCCCAGCAGGCCGAGACCCGCCTGCGCGACGCCATCGAGAGCGTGTCGGAAGCGTTCGTCCTGTGGGACCGCCACGGCCGGTTGCTGATGTGCAACCACAACTTCCGTGATTTCTTCCGGCTGGAGCCGATCCTGCTCGCCACCGGCATCAGCCGCGAGCAGATCGAGCGCGCCGCCCGCGACGCCATCCGTCAGGAATACCCCGCGCCCGGCGGCCGGCCGGGCGTGCGCGAGGCTGAGCTGTCGGACGGCCGGTGGGTGCAGATTTCCGAGCGGCCCACGGCCGAAGGCGGCCTGGTTGTCACCGCGGCGGACATCACGGTGCTGAAGGCGCAGGAAGAGGCCCGCCGGCTGAAGGAGGAGGAGCTGCGACGCGCTGTGGTGAACCTCGAGCGCAGCCAGGAGCAGCTGTCGGAACTGGCCCGCAAATACGAGGCCGAGAAGATCCGGGCCGAAGGCGCCAGCCAGGCGAAGAGCGAGTTCCTGGCCAACATGAGCCACGAGCTGCGCACGCCTCTGAACGCCATCAACGGCTTCTCCGAGATCATGGTCGGCGAGATGTACGGCCCGCTGGGCGACGCCCGCTATCGCGACTACGCCCGGGACATCCTGAACTCCGGCCAGCACCTGCTGGCGCTGATCAACGACATCCTCGACATGTCCAAGATCGAAGCCGGCAAGATGACCCTGCGGTTCGAGCCCGTCTCCATGGAGGAGATCGCCGAGGATGCCCTGCGCCTCGTCCGCAACCGGGCGGAGAGCGCGGGCCTCACCCTGCTCATGGACTTTGTCGAGCTGCCGGACGTCGAGGCCGACTACCGCGCGGTGAAGCAGATCCTGCTGAACCTGCTCTCCAACGCCATCAAGTTCACGCCACGCGGCGGCCGCATCACCGTGCGCGCCGAACGCTGGGACGACGCCCTGGGCCAGCGGGTGCGGATCAGCGTCGCCGACACCGGGATCGGTATCGCCGCGGCCGATCTCGAGCGGCTGGCGCGGCCGTTCGAACAGGTCGAGACCCAGCACGCCAAGACCCAGCAGGGCACGGGCCTGGGCCTCGCGCTCACCAAGGCCTTCGTCGAGATGCACGGCGGCCTCCTGGACCTGAAGAGCCCGGGGCCGGGCCTGGGCGCCACCGCCAGCTTCGCCCTGCCCGTGCGCCAGACCCAGACGGCCGTCGCGGCCTAGCCGCGCACCACCGCCTCGTAAGCGCTCCGCGACTTGGTCCGCGCCTCGGCCAGCTTCTTCGTCAGGCTTCGGAAGTCGCGCGCGCCGCCCGCGCGGGCCAGCAGGGCGCGCAAGGCCTTCGGCTCGTCGCCGGGGTCGGCGTTCTCCTCCAGGGCGACCTTCAGGAGCTGGGTCAGGTCCTGCTGCAGCCGCCAGGCGCCGATCAGCGCCTTCAGGGGTTCAGCTGCCGCGAGGCCCGCCGCGTGCATGGCGCTCAGCGCCTCGGCCGTGTTGGCCGCGAGCGGTCCACCCTGCGCGGCATGCGCCAGTTGCAGGAACTGGGCGGCGAACTCGATGTCCACCAGCCCGCCGGGTGAGAGCTTCAGGTCCCACTCGCCCTTCGGCGGCCGCTCGCGCTCCATCAGCGCGCGCATGTCGCGGACGTCCTCGGCGGTGCGGGCGCGGTCGCGCGGCCGCCGCAGCGCCGCCTCCACCGCACCTTGGGCCTCGGCGGCGAACCCGTCCGAGGTCGCCCACACCACCCGCGCCCGGGTCAGCGCCAGCAGCTCCCAGGTCTCGGCCTCGCCCTGGTAGTAGGGCTCGAACGCCGCCATCGACACCGCCACCGGCCCCTTGGTGCCGGACGGCCGCAGCTGCATGTCGACCTCGTAGAGCGTGCCCTCCGCCGTCGGCGACGACAGGGCCGCGATCAGCCGCTGGGTGAAGCGACCGTAGAAGGTGGAGGCGTCCCAACCCTTCACCTCGGACATCCCGGCCGGATCGGCGGCGCGGTAGAGCGTCATCAGGTCGAGGTCCGAGCTCGCGCTCATCTCCCGCGATCCGCACTTGCCCAGCGCCACGACCGCGACCTCGCCCTCAAAGGCGCCGCCCAGCCGCTCGGCCTCGGCCAGCGAAGCCGGTGCGAGCGCCCGGATGCAGACATCCGCCAGGTCGGCGAAGGCCTTGCCGGCCGCCTCGGCGCTGGCCGCGCCGCTCATCACCTGCACGCCGACGCGAAAGGCCTGCTCGCGATGGATACGGCGGACCACGTCCATCGCCGCCTCGAAGCCGTCGGCGCGGGCGACTGCCTGGGCCATCACCGCCTCGTCCTCGGCCACGTGGATGGGCTGGAAGAACGCCGGATCCAGCATGGCGTCGATGGCGGCGGGGCGACGCGCGAGCGTTGAGGCGAGCCGCGGCGCGAACGCCATCACCTGCACGATCAGCTCGAACAGCCGCGGCTGGGCCAGGAACAGCGACTGCAGCTGCACGCCGGTGGAAAGCCCGGCGAAGAAGTCCGAGAACCGGTTGAAGGCAGGGTCGGGCGCGCCCGTCGCCTGGGCGGCTTCCAGCAACTTGGGCGCGAGCCTCGTGAACAGCTCCCGGCCGCGCTCGGTGCGGGTCGCCGGGATATGGCCGTGGTGCCAGCCGCGGATGGTTTGCGAGACCCGCTGCGGGTTCGAGAAGCCCATCCGCTGCAGCGTGGCGAGCGTCTCGGGATCGTCGTCGACGCCGGTGAACACCAGGCTGCCGAACCGCGATGAAAGCGGCTCCTCCTCGGCGAACAGCTCCCCGTAGCGCGCATTCACGCCCTTGAGGATCCGGGTGATCGCGGCGTCGAAGCTCTGCAGGCGCTCGTAGCCCGAGAGCGCCGCCACCCGGCGCCGCTCCGGGTCCGATTCGGGCAGCCGGTGCGTCTGCTCGTCGGCCAGCATCTGGATGCGGTGCTCGACGGCGCGGAGGGTGCGGTAGGACGCCGTCAGTTCGGCCGCGGCCTCGGGCGTGACATGGCCAGCCTCGGCCAGGGCCTGCAACGCCTCCAGCGTGCGTGGGCTCCGAAGTTCCGGATGCCGGCCGCCCAGGATCAGCTGCTGCGTCTGGACGTAGAACTCGATCTCACGGATGCCGCCGCGGCCCAGCTTCAGGTCCACGCCCTTGGCCGAGACCCGCTCGTCCACCTTGTGGGCGTGGATCTGGCGCTTGATCGAATGGATGTCGGCGATGGCGGCAAAGTCCAGGTTCTTGCGCCAGATGTAGGGCACGAGCTCGCGCAGGAAGCCCGTGGCGGCGTCCAGGTCGCCGGCGCACGGCCGGGCCTTGATGAAGGCGGCGCGCTCCCAGTTCTGGCCGACGCTCTCGTAGTATTCCAGGGCGGCCGGCACCGGCACCGCGGGTGGTGTGGAGGCCGGATCCGGCCGCAGCCGCAGGTCCATGCGGAAGACGTAGCCGTCGGCGGTCTTCGCCTGCATCAGGTCGGACACCCGATGGGTCAGGCGCACGGCGAATGCCTGCGGTTCCACATCGTCGGCCAGCACCGTCGCCAGCGCTTCGGGATCGAAGAAGACCGACACGTCGATGTCGCTGGAGTAGTTCAGCTCGAAGGCGCCCTGCTTGCCCATGGCGATGCAGAACCAGCCGGGGACTGGGCCGCGCGCGCCCTCGCCCAGCCGCGTGAGCCGCCCGGAGTCGAGTTCGCCCCGCGCCGCCGACCAGAGCGCTGCGGTCACCGACGCGTCTGCGAAGCGCGTCAGCGCGCCGGTCACCTGGTCCAGATCCCAGGCGCCGCCCAGGTCCGCCAGGGCGGTCATCAGGTGCAGTTCCTGCTTCAGCACGCGCAGGGGCT
>NZ_JAPSKZ010000211.1 GCF_031181185.1 Phenylobacterium sp.
ATAATTTTCTCCCTTTAAATGCTCATGGAGCATTACAACGGCATATCCATTTTCCGTTTTAATCGGCTTGGTCCACTTGCCGGGCTTAAGCGCCCGCCGGGCCGCCGAGGCCCTGCGGACGGCGGGCTCGGGACGACTGCCGGAGGTGCGGCGCCTATATGGCGAGCTGTTCGCGTCACTCTACAGCGAGGCGGAATTGCAGGCGCTGGTGGCGCTGGCCGAGACGCCGGCGGGAGCGGTGATCGTCCCCGACGCGCACGTCGCGGCGATGATCGACATGTTGCCGCGCAACGCTTGGCCGGCGACCCAGAAGGCTGGCCGGGCGGCCTTCTGTCGGACCGGCCGCTGCCTGTCCGACGCTCAGGTGATTAAGCTGCTAACTCCCGAGGACGGCGTCGGCGTGCCCTCGCCGGTGTGGTCCGAGACGCCTAGCGAGGCGCAGATTGCGCGCGTCATGCCGCCGATCGGCGCCGCGCTCGGCCTGACCGGCTATGTACGCATGACATGCCGCGCCACCGGCGAAGGCCTCCTCGACGCGTGCAAGGTGGCCGCCGAAGCGCCGGCGGGTCTCGGCTACGGCGTAGCCGCATTGCAGCTGGTGGACGCCTACCGCCTGGCCGGCGCTCAGGTCGCCCAGGGGGCTGCAGGCGAAACCGTGGCCGTCATCCAGGCTTTCCCGGCGCCCGAGCTGGACGAAGGCGTCTTCACGCCCCCGCCGCCCCGGTCAGACGTGACTCTGGCGATGGCGCGCGAACTGGTCAGCGCCGGCGACACGGAGGCGGATGACGTGCGCAGCATCGACGCCCAAATTGCCGAGCTTCAGCCGCAGTCCGGATCCGACCCCGAGGCCTGGGCTGCGGCGCGCTCGGCCCTGCGTGAGGGGATGCTGCTCGCGGCGGCCGCCGCGCGCGACGAACTCGCCCGCATCTACGCCGCGAGCTTCAGCGAGGTCCAACTTAGGGAAGCCGCCATCTACGCCCGCGGTCCAGTGAGTCGCGGCATCCAGGCGCGACTGCCCGAGTTCACGGCGGCCATGGCGGCGCTCGCCAGGTACTACACCGACGCGATCTCCGAGGACGCGGGGAAAATCTTCTGCCGTGCGCACGACTGCACGCCGCCCCCGCCTCAGCCCGCCGCCGCGAACCCCGAGCCCTCGACGCGGAACCCCTGAGCGCGGCCGGCCAGCGCCTCGAACAGGTGGTCGTCGGTGCCGGTCAGGAACGCCTGCAGGCCCAGCGCCTCGATTTCGTCGAACAGGGCGGCGCGGCGCCGGGCGTCCAGGTGGGCGGCCACCTCGTCCAGCAGCAGGATGGGGGTCGGCGCGGCGTCCGAGCGGGCCAGCCGTGCGGCCTGGGCCAGCACCAGGTTGAGGATCAGGGCCTTCTGCTCGCCGGTGGAGCACTCGGCGGCGGGCCGGTCCTTCTCGGCGTGGACCACGGCGAGGTCCCCCCGGTGCGGTCCGGTCAGCGCCCGGCCGGCGGCCGCGTCGCGGTCCCGCGCCGCGGCCAGCGCGCGCGCCAGCCGGGCCTCGATCTCGGCGAAGTCGGCGCCCGAGCCGGCCAGCTGCTCCCATTCGCCGGTCAGCGACAGCCGCGCCTGCGGGAACGGCCGCTCGCCACGGGTCTCGATCTCGGCCTGCAGGGCCGCCAGGGTGCGGGCGCGGGCCTCGGCCATCAGCGTCCCGGCTTCGGCGAGGCGGGACTCCAGGGCGTCCAGCCACGCCGGGTCGGGCGGCCCGTCGGTGAGCAGCCGCATCCGCTCGCGCTGCGCCTTCTCATAGGCCTGGACGTGGGCCGCGTGGCTGGGCTCGGCGGCGAAGACCAGCCGGTCGACGAAGCGGCGCCGGTCACCCGCGCCCTCCAGGAACAGCCGGTCCTGCGCCGGGGTCAGCCAGACCTGGCGGACGTGCTCGGCCAGCCGCCCCGGCGGCGCGGCCTCGCCTTCGACGCGCACGACGCGGCGCGCGGCGCCCGCCTGCTCCACGCCCGTCCCCAGCCGGGTCTCCTCGCCGCCCGCCGCGAGCGTCGCCGACACCGCCCAGGCGCGCCCCGCCTTCTCGCCCGGCAGCCTGCGGCCGACCTCGGCGATGCTGGCGCCGCGCAGGCCGCGGCCGGGGATCAGGAAGCTGACCGCCTCCAACAGGTTGGTCTTGCCCGCCCCGTTCGGACCGGCCAGCCAGACCGGCCGGCCGTCCAGCGCGAGCTCGGCCGTCGCATACGAACGGAAGTCGGTCAGGGTCAGGCGGGTGAGGGCCGTGCGCACCCTGCGGTCTTAGCGGTGGCGCCGGTGCTTCACCAGATGGACGACCGCCACGATCAGACCGCCGACGATCAGGCCGACGATCGCGGAAAGGATCGCGAAGGCGAGCCAGGCCGCGACGCCGCCCACGCCCGGCAGACGGTGCGCCCATTCGGTGAGCGCGTGCGCCACGTGAGGGATGACCGGGGCGTGGTAGTGCTCAAGCCCGTGCACGATGATCCCGCCGCCGACCCACAGCATGGCCGCGGTGCCGATGGTGGCCAGCCAGGCGAGGATGACGGGCATTCCCTTCACGAGGCCCGCGCCTAGCCGCTGCGACGCGGCGCGTGGGCTCTTGGCCAGGTGCAGGCCGATGTCGTCCATCTTCACGATCAGGGCGACCACGCCGTAGACGCCCGCCGTGACGGAAATGGCCACGAGCGCCAGCGCCGCGGCCTGCAGGGCCAGAGACAGGTCCGACACCTCGGCCAGCGCGATGGCCATGATTTCCGCCGACAGGATCATGTCGGTGCGGATGGCGCCGGCGACCTTCTGCTTCTCGAGCTCGGTCGAGGACAGCGCCAGCTCGTCCAGCTCGACCGCGTTGTCGTGCGGACGCACCGCCTCGATGATCTTCTCGGTCGCCTCGAAAGCGAGGTAGGCCCCGCCGATCATCAGCAGCGGCGTCACCGCCCAGGGCGCGAACGCGCTGAGCAGCAGCGCGCCGGGCAGCAGGAACACGAACTTGTTCTTCAGCGACCCCAGCGCGATCTTCCAGACGATCGGCAGCTCGCGGTCGGGCGTGAAGCCCATGGCGTAGCCGGGCGTCACCGCGGTGTCGTCCACGACCACGCCGGCCGCCTTGACGCCCGCCTTGCCGGCGGCGGCGGAAACGTCGTCGAGGGAGGCGGCCGCGACCTTGGCGATCGCCGCCACGTCGTCGAGCAGGGCCACGAGGCCTGAGGCCATCTAGAAGTCTCCGCGGTTCGAGTTGGGATGGGCGTCGTGGCCTAACGCGCCGATTGCGTCCGATTTCCGCGAGCGCGGTGTCACAAGCGTACCCATATGTGCGTCGTACAAGCTCTACCGTGACGAGGAAACCAGATGAGCCAGAGCGCAAAGGCCGAGACCTTCCGCAATCTCCACAGGGGCGCCGAGATCCTCGTGCTGCCGAACGCCTGGGACGCCGCCAGCGCCGCCGTCATGGCTGACGCGGGCGCGAAGGCGGTGGCCACCTCGTCCGCGGCGGTCGCTTGGGCTCACGGCTATCCCGACGGCGACGTCCTGCCGATCGAGACCGTTGTGGCGACGGTGGCCGAGGTGGTGCGCGTCGTCGACCTGCCCGTCACCGCCGACATCGAGGGCGGCTACACCGATGACCTGGGCCGGCTGGTCGAGAACGTCACCCGCGTCGTCGAGGCGGGCGCGGTCGGGATCAATCTCGAGGACGGCAAGCGCGCGCCTGAGCTGCACGCCGCCAAGATCGAAGCCGTAAAGAAGGCCCTGGGCGACCGCGTGTTCGTCAACGCCCGCACCGACGTCTACCTCGCCGGCCTCGCCGAAGGGCACGCCGCCTATCTGGAGACCGTCGCCCGGGCCGAGCGCTATCGCGCCGCCGGCGCCGACGGCGTCTTCGTGCCGGGCCCGTCCGATCCGGACCTGATCGGCCGCCTGGCGGGCGAGATCCGCCTGCCGCTGAACGTCATGGGCTGGACCGGCGTGCCCGACGCCGCGCGCCTGCAGGCGCTGGGCGTGCGGCGGCTGTCATCGGCGACGAACCCGTTCCGCGTCGCCTACGCCGCGCTCGCCCGGTCGATGGAGGCGTTCCTGCGCGACGGCGACCCCACCGCGCTCGCCGAGGCCGCCAACGGCGCCCCGGCGCTGCAGAAGCGGTTCAGTTAGGCGGCGATGCAGCTCTCGAAGCCGGCGCGCAGCCCGGCTTCGTCGAGCTTGCGGCCGATGAACACCAGGCGCGAGTAGCGCTTGTCGTTCTCGCGCCATTCGCCCTGGAAGTCGCCTTCCAGGATCATGTGGACGGCCTGGAACACCAGGCGGCGGTTCTCGCCCTTGATGTCCAGGATGCCCTTGGCGCGCAGGATGTCCACGCCTTGGGTCTGCAGCACGTTGTTCAGCCACGCCGTGACCTTGTTGGCGTCGATCGGCTTGTCCGACGTCAGCGAGATCGAGCTGATGCCGCTCTCGGCGACGTGGTCGTGGATGTGCCCATGCCCGTGGTCATGATCATGATGGTGGTGATCGTGGTCGTGATCGCAGTGCTCGTCGTGCACGTGGCCGGGCTCGCCGTGGGCCGGGTTCAGGAAGTCCGGCTGAAGCTCGGTGATGCGGCCCAGGTCGAAGGCGTGACGGCCCAGGATGGCATCGAGCGGCACGTTCGACCGTTGCGCCCGGCGGATCGGCGCCAGCGGATTGAGGGTGCGGATCGCCCGTTCCACCTCGGCCAGCTCGGCCTCGTCGACCAGGTCGGTCTTGTTCAGGATGATCTGGTCGGCGAACGCGATCTGTTCGGCCGCCTCCTTGGAATCCTTCAGCCGCAACGGCAGGTGCTTGGCGTCGACCACGGTGGTCACGCTGTCCAGTTCGGTGCGGGCGCGCACGTCGTCGTCCACGAAGAAGGTCTGGGCGACCGGCGCGGGATCGGCCAGGCCCGTCGTCTCGACGATGATGGCGTCGAACTTGCCCTTGCGCTTCATCAGGCCCGAGAGCACCCGGATCAGGTCGCCGCGCACCGTGCAGCAGACGCAGCCGTTGTTCATCTCGAAGACCTCTTCGTCGGCGCCGACGATCAGGTCGTTGTCGATGCCCACCTCGCCGAACTCGTTGACGATGACGGCGTACTTCTTCCCATGGTCCTCGGAGAGGATGCGGTTCAGAAGGGTGGTCTTGCCGGCGCCGAGATAGCCGGTCAGGACGGTGACGGGGGTCTTTTCGCTCATGGGCGACCATGTAGGGCTACGCCGCCGACTTATGAAGTGGCGTTCTCAAGCTGAGGCGTTATAAAGTAACACATGACGACGGCCGAGCGCCCTGAGCAGCTGGACTCCTTCCGCCAGGACCGCACCTATCTGGGCGCGGACCATCGACGGAACGAGCGCCGCACCTGGCTGGTGACGGTGATCTGTGCAGTCACTCTGGCCGCCCTGCTGGGCGGCGGCGTCGCCACGGGCTCGCTCGCCCTGATGGCGGCCGGACTGCACATGGCCGCCCACGTGGTGGCCCTCTTGGTGGCGGCCGGGGCCTATGCGCTGGCTCGGCGCCACGCCGGCAATCCCGCCTTCAGCTTCGGCACCGGCAAGCTGGGCTACCTGGCCGGGTTCGCGAACGGCGTGGTCCTGGCGGTGACCGCGGTGGTGATCGCCGGCGAAAGCGTCGAGCGCATGCTGAACCCGCATGT
>NZ_JAPSKZ010000212.1 GCF_031181185.1 Phenylobacterium sp.
GGCTGGCCCGCATGCTGCACGGCGGCGAGGACCCGCTGTTCATCGCCAGGCGCCTGATCCGCGCGGCGGTGGAAGACATCGGCGAAGCCGACCCGATGTCGCTGGTGCTCGCGAACGCCGCCAAGGACACCTACGATTTCCTAGGCTCGCCCGAGGGCGAACTGGCGCTGGCGCAACTGGTGGTCCACCTGGCCGCCGCGCCCAAGTCGAACGCGGTCTACGTCGCCTACAAGGAGGCGATGCGGGCGGCGAAGGAGACCGGCTCGCTCATGCCCCCCAGCCATATCCTGAACGCGCCCACGCGGCTGATGAAGGACCTGGGCTACGGCAAGGGCTACGCCTACGACCACGACACGGCCGAGGGCTTCTCGGGCCAGGACTACTTCCCTGACGGCATGGAGCGCCGGCAGTTCTATCGGCCGCGCGGCGAGGGCTCGGAGGCGCGGATCAAGGAGCGCCTCGACCGGTGGGCCGCGCTGCGCCGCCAGAAGGGCGACTGAACGCCGATCATTGTTATCCGAGTGGCCGCAGCCTAGGCTCTCCTCAGACTCTTGGGAGGGAGCGACAATGACTGCTGCAACGGAAACGACCGCGGGCCGTGCGCCCTGGCACCTGTGGGTGGTGGGCGTGGTGGCGCTGCTGTGGAACGGCTTCGGGGCGTTCGATTACACCATGACCAACCTGCAGGGCGACGCGTGGCTGCGCCAGGCGGGGATGACCGAGGGCCAGATCACCTACTTCAACGCCATGCCGTCGTGGATGATGGCGGTCTGGGCGATCGGCGTGTGGGGCGGGCTGCTGGGCGCGATCCTGCTGCTGGTCCGGCGCAAGCTGGCGCTGCCGGTGTTCGTGGTCTCGCTGGCGGCGTATCTGCTGAGCCTGGTCTACTATTACGTGCTGACGGACGGCCTCGCGGCCATGGGCCAGTCGATGCTGCCGATGAACATCGCCATCCTGGCCGGCTGCCTGTTCTTCGTCTGGTACGCCTGGACGATGACGAAGCGAGGAGTCCTCCGCTAGATGGCGGTGTGAAGCCCGCCAAGTCCGACAAGTTCAAGCCGGTCCAGCTCACTCCGGACGAGGTCGCCCTCGTCCGGAGCCTGGTCCTCTATGAAGACGCCGAGATCCTGGCGCTGAACAAGCCCGCGGGCCTGTCCAGCCAGGGCGGGCGGGGGCAGGTGAACACCCTCGACGAGCTCCTGTGGGCCTTCGCCAAGCCCGGCAAGGCGCGGCCGCGGCTGATCCACCGGCTGGACCGCGACACCTCGGGCGTCATCCTCACCGCCAAGACCAAGCCGGCCGCAGGTTTCCTCGGCAAGGCCTTGATGAAGCGAAGCTTCTCCAAGACCTACCAGGCCATCGTCACGCCGGGCGCGCCCGAGCCGGCGAAGGGCGTGATCGACCTGCCCCTCCGCCGCGACGAGCAGGGACGCGAGGCGTTCATGCGGGTCTGCAAGGCCGACCATCCTGACGCGGAGGCCGCCGTCTCTCGCTATCGGACGCTGACGGCCGGCGAGGGCGCGGCGCTGCTCGAGCTGGAGCCGGAGACCGGGCGCATGCACCAGCTGCGGGTCCATCTGGCCGCCATCGGCCGCCCGATCGCGGGCGACGCGCGCTACGGCGGGGCGCTGATGGCCGCGGGACGGCCCGTGCCGCGGCTGATGTTGCACGCGTGCGCGTTGGCGTTCCCGCACCCCGGCGGCGGGACCAAGCGGCTGGAAGCCGAGCCGCCGGCGGACATGCAGGCGCTGATCGCCGCCCTGGGTCTCGGCTGATCTCGGAACGCCGTTCGGGGTTTCGCGCTTTCGGCTACAAGCAACGGAACCGAAAAGACTTTCGCCCGCAGAGGCCCCGATGAAACGCCTGATCCTTCCCGCCCTGGCCGCGCTCGCGCTCGGCGCGTGCGCCACCCAGCCCACCCTCTACCAGCCGGCGACCGGCCCCAGCGCCGTCGGGTACTCGGACTATCGCATCGAGAGCGACCGCTTCCGCGTCACCTTCCAGGGCGGGCCGGGCGCTTCGGCGCAGCACGTCACGGACCTGGCCCTGCTGCGGGCCGCCGACCTGGCGTTGGCCAACGGCTACGACTGGTTCCGGGTGACCGACCGCTTCGTGCAGGGACGGCCGGACAACGGTCCGCGCATCGGCCTCGGCGTCGGCGGGGCCGAATTCGGCAGGCGCTCCAGCGTGGGCCTGGGCCTCGGCACCAGCTTCAACCTGGGCGGCGGCCCCTCGCTATCGGTCACGCTGGAGGTGATGATGGGCAAGGGCGAGCGGCCGCGGATGGCCGACACCTACGACGCCCGCTCGCTGCGCCAGAACCTGGCGCCCCGGGTCTAAAGCCGCGTCTGAGCTTCCGTCTGCGCCGCGCCCGTCGCATAAGGGCGCCATGCAAGCTCTCCTGCTCGTCGGGGCCGGCGGCGCGGCCGGCGCCGTGGCGCGCTACCTCCTGGGCGTCCAGACCCTTCGCTGGTTCGGGCCCGCCTGGCCGGTCGGGACCTTCACGGCCAATGTCCTAGGCGGCTTCTTGATGGGGCTGCTGGCGGGTGCGCTCGCCCATCGCAGCGAAGGCGGCGAGACCTGGCGCCTGCTGCTGGGCGTCGGGGTCCTGGGCGGCTTCACCACCTTCTCGGCCTATTCGCTGGAGGTGGCCCTGATGATCGAGAAGCGGGCGCTGGGCCAGGCCTTGGCCTACGGCGCGGGTTCGGCAGCGCTGTCGGTCGGGGCGCTGTTCGCCGGCCTGATGCTGGCCCGGCGGGTGTTCGCATGAAGGAAGTGAAGACCCTCTGGGTCGACAAGGCTGAGGATGGGGTACGCCTGGACCGCTGGTTCAAGCGGCGCTGGCCGCACCTGAACCACATCCAGCTGCAGAAGCTGACGCGCTCGGGCCAGATCCGCGTCGATGGGGCGCGCGCCAAACCCGACACGCGGCTGACGGCCGGGGCGCAGGTGCGCGTGCCGCCGCTGCCGGATGCGCCGCCGCCGAGAGCCAAGGGCGAGCTGGACCCGCGCGACATCGCCTACGGCAAGAGCCTGGTGATCTATGAGGACGAGGACGTCCTGGCGCTGAACAAGCCGTCGGGCCTGGCGGTGCAGGGCGGCACCAAAACGACGCGGCACATCGACGGACTGCTGTCGGCCTGGGGCGAGGGCATGGAGCGGCCCAGGCTGGTCCACCGGCTTGACCGCGACACCTCGGGCGTGCTGGTGCTGGGCAAGAGCCCGGCGGCGGCGGCCAAGCTGGCCGGCGCCTTCGCCAAGCGCCGCACGCAGAAGATCTACTGGGCCCTGGTGGCGGGCCTGCCCAAGCCCGGCGACGGCGTGCTGGAGCTGCCGCTGGCCAAGAAGGGAGTCGGCGACCGCGAGATGATGGTCCCAGCCGATCCCAAGGATCCGCGCGCCGAGAGCGCCGAGACCGAATTCGTGACGCTGGCGCGCGCCGCCGACAAGGTGGCGTGGATGGCGCTGTGGCCCCACACCGGCCGCACCCACCAGCTGCGCGCCCACATGCTGGCCATGGGGCACCCGATCCTGGGCGATCCGAAGTACAAGACCGAGGCGTCCGAGGCGATCTCGGGCGAGCTCAGGCTGCAGCTGCATGCGCGGCGGCTGGTGCTTCCGCATCCCTCGCGCGGGACGCTGCTGCTGGAAGCGCCCATCGGCAAGGAGATGAAGGCGGGGTTCGAGCGTTTTGGCTTCGACGAGCATGAGGCCGATCCCGAGCCGTTCAGCCGCCGCCGTTAGCAGGAGACGCATGTTGCGCAACAAGGGCTTCCACGAGCCGGTCGAGAAGCCGCGCCGGTTCTACAAGGACGTGACGGTGGCCGAGGCGGACGATGGTTTCGGCATCCTTCTGGACGGCCGCAGCCTGCGCACGCCGCAGGGCCGGGTGTTCCGCGCGCCGACGCGCGCCATCGCCGAGCAGGTGGCCGAGGAGTGGGCCGGGCAGGGCGAGACCATCGAGCTGGCCGAGATGCACGCCAACCGCCTGGCGAACACCGCCGTCGAGTCAATCCCGCAGAGCCGCGAGGCCGTGGCCGACCAGATCGCGCAGTACGCCGGCACGGACCTGACCTGCTACTACGCCGACGATCCGCAGGCCCTGGTCGAGCGCCAGGTCGCCGCCTGGGGTCCCGTTCTGGAACGGGCGGCTGCGGAGGAGGGCCTGACCTTCGTGCGCGCCACCGGCATCGTGCACCGCGACCAGCCCCCCGAGACCCTGGCCCGCGTCCGCGCCCTGGCGCTCGAGCTCGACGACTTCGGCCTGGCGGGACTGGCGTTCGGCGCGCCGCTGTTCGGCTCGGCGGTGCTGGCGATCGCCCTGCAACGCGGCTGGCTCGGCGGTGAGGCGGCCTTCGAGCTCTCGCGCATCGACGAGACGTTCCAGGAAGAGAAGTGGGGCGTGGACGAGGAGGCGGCCGAGCGCGCCGCGCGGCTCCGCGGCGAGGCGCTGATGCTGGAACGGTGGTTCCGCGGCCTGGCGGCGTAACCTTAACGACTCCCGGCTGGCGCCCCGCTTGCGCCGAGGTCCCCGTCCGGACGGCGATTGTGCCGCTTCGGAACGGGGACTGAGACGTGGTTTCGAGCGTCGCGAGCCTGAAGCATCTCTCCGCCGGCCGGTGGCCGGTCGCTTCCGTGCGCCCGCAAGCCGTGTCCCAACCCGAGACGACCCACAACGACACGAAGAAGACGGAACAGGCGCGGGCGGGCCGGGGGGCCGAAGCCCGTGCCGGGCGGGTCGAGGGCCACAGCGGCCATGGGACTGAACTCTCGTCGGCCGCCATGGCCGCGCTTCTGCGCGCCCAGGAACGGCACGACGCGCACGGCGGCCGCGAACGGGCCTGGGACGCTCTGGGGGACGTCCTGGAACGCCTGCTGGACCGCCTCGAGCGCAAGAAGCCCAAGCCGCCGAAGCCCCACGACCCGCCGCCGCCTCCGCCGCCTCCGCCTCCGCCTCCGCCTCCGCCGGTGGTGGTCGTCGACGACCCGGCCCCCGTGCGCTACCTGGAAGGCGTGCTGGAGCGCCTGCGCGCCCAGCCGGTCAGCCAGTTCCCCGACAAGCCGTTCTCGCAACGGAACGACCAGAAGACCTCGCCGCAGCCGGCCGCCCCGGCGGGCCTCGGCGCCTTTTACACCCCGGGCGTGTTCACCCAGGCCCAGGCCGGCGCCATGCGGACGGTGAGCCAGGGCCAGGCCGGCCTCGTGCTGCTGCAGGCGGCGCAGATGCAGGCGTATGGCGCCGCCGGCGGCCCGAACCTCTTCCGGATCAACACCTTCGCGTAAGGTGCGCGCGGCTCACCTCGCGTGAGCTTGCGTGGGCGGATCGTCCCGACTACGCCTTGGCCGGCGTACAGAGAGGTCGTTCGTGAAGCAGATCCTGGAAGAGCTCGAAAAGCGCCGCGAGGAAGCCCGCCAGGGCGGCGGCGAGAAGCGCATCGCCGCCCAGCACGCCAAGGGCAAGCTGACCGCCCGGGAACGCATCGACCTCTTGCTGGACGAAGGCTCGTTCGAGGAGTTCGACATGTTCGTCGAGCACCGCGTGACCGAGTTCGGCATGGAGAAGCAGCGCATCCCGGGCGACGGCGTGGTCACCGGCTGGGGCACGATCAACGGCCGCACCGTCTTCG
>NZ_JAPSKZ010000014.1 GCF_031181185.1 Phenylobacterium sp.
TCGGGTCCGGCGGCAAGGGCGGCCGGGCGCATGCGCCGGACGAATGGATCGACGTGGCCAAGCCCGAGAGCGTGCGCGGCATGGGCGTCGGCCTGGCGGCCCTCATCGCCATGGCGAACCGCTAGCCGCCGATGTCCAGCCAGGTCGCGATCGTCGGCGCGGGGCCCGCCGGGCTCTTCGCCGCCGAGCGGCTGGCCGGTGCGGGTGTGGCTGTGACGGTGTACGACCGCATGCCGTCGGTCGCGCGCAAGTTCCTGATGGCCGGACGCGGCGGCCTGAACCTGACCCATTCAGAAGACTTCGAGGCGTTCGTCGCACGCTATGGCGAGGCGTCGGCGTGGCTGCGGCCCTACCTAGAACGCTTCCCGCCGACCGCGCTGGTCGCCTGGGCCGAAGGCCTGGGACAGCCGACCTTCGTGGGTTCGTCGGGGCGGGTGTTCCCCGCGGCGTTGAAGGCCTCTCCGCTGCTGCGGGCGTGGCTCACCAGGCTGGGCGGGCTGGGCGTGGCGGTGCGCGTCCGCTCGGAATGGCGCGGCTGGACGGCCGACGGCGCGATGGTGCTGGGCGACGAGGAGGTCCGGCCGGACGCCGCGATCCTGGCGCTGGGCGGCGCCTCGTGGCCGAAGCTGGGGACCGACGGCGGCTGGGCGGAGTTCCTGCCCCGGGACGTGACGCCATTTGCGCCGGCGAACATGGGCGTCGACGTCGCCTGGAGCCCGGTGATGCAGGGCTTCGCCGGGCAGCCGCTGAAGGGCATCGCGCTGACCCACGGCGGTCGCACGGTGCGCGGCGAGGCGGTCGTCAGCCGCTACGGCCTCGAGGGCGGCGCGGTCTATGCGATCTCGGCGGCGCTTCGCAAGGCGATCGCGGCCGACGGGGCGGCGGTGCTGGAGGTGGACCTTCGGCCCGACATGAGCGTCGGCGCCCTGACCGCCCGACTGGCCAAGCCGCGGGGAAGCCAGAGCCTGTCGAACCATCTGCGCAAGGCGCTGAAGCTCTCTCCGGTCGAGACCAACCTGCTACGCGAGGCGCACGGCAAGGACCTGCCGGCGGAGCCCGGCGCCCTGGCCCGCGCGATCAAGGCGGCGCCTCTCAGGCTGACCGGCGTGCAGGGCCTCGCCCGGGCGATCTCGTCGGCCGGCGGCGTCCGCCGGGACGCGGTGGACGAGAACCTGATGTTGACCTCACGGCCGGGCGTGTTCGTCGCCGGCGAGATGCTGGACTGGGAAGCGCCGACCGGCGGCTATCTGCTGCAGGCGAGCTTCGCGACCGGCCTGGCGGCCGCGGAGGGCGTCCTAAGGCGGCTGGAATAGATGCGCCCTCGTCGGTGAAGCCGTCGGCCGGCGTGCTAAGCTCCTCCTCGGGAGGACGCGAGATGGACAAGCTCACCGCCAGGTTCGACGTCGACGGCCACGCCGCCGAGCTCCGGGAGCAGGGCTTCACCGTCATACGCGACTTCATGGACGCCGCGACCCTGCAGGCCGTGCGCGACAGCCTTGCGCCGTACATGGGCGCGCGCCGCGGACGCAACGCCTTCGAGGGCTTCAAGACAGAGCGGGTCTATACGCTGGTGGCGCGGGCCAAGGTGTTCGAGGACCTGACCGCCGAGCCCCGCATCCTGGCGCTGCTCGACCGGTTCCTGCAGCCTGGCTACCTGCTGACCGCCAGCCAGTCGATCCAGATCAACCCCGGCGAGGCCGCGCAGGACCTGCATACCGACGACGGCTTCTATCGCCAGCCCCGGCCGAGACCCGCGATCAGCTACACCGTCATCGCGGCGGTGGACGCCTTCACCGCGGAGAACGGCGGGACCGAACTGATCCCCGGCAGCCACCTGTGGGGCGACGCCGGGGCGGAGGGACGGCCAAACGATCCGGCCGAACTCGAACGGATGCTGGTCCCGATGGAGATGCCGGCAGGCGCCTGCTTCGTGATGGCGGGGACCGTGCTCCACCGCGGCGGCGCGAACCGCAGCGACCGGCCGCGGCTGGCCTTCACGAACCAGTATTGCGAACCCTGGGCGCGGACGCAGGAGAACTTCTTCCTCGGCGTCCCGGCCGAGCAGGTGCGCACGATGTCGCCGCGGCTGCAGACGCTGCTGGGTTACGAGATCTGGCCGCCGTTCATGGGCATGATCAGCTCGGTCCACCCGCGCAAGGCGCTGGAGCCCGGCTGGATTCCGCCGGTCGTGGCGCAGCGGCCGAACTAGGCGAGGTTGCGGCGGAACAGGGCGAACAGGCGCTCCCAGTGGCGTTCGGCGGCGGCCTTGTCATAGGCGGCGCGCTGCGGGAAGGCGAAGCCGTGGTGGCAGCCGGGATAGAGCTCGACCTCGGCCTTGGCGCGGCTGTCCTTGAGCGCGGCGTCCAGCGCCTCGACCATCTCGAGCGGCGCGTAGGGGTCGATCTCGGCGCAGGCGAAGTAGAGCTCGGCCCTGGTCTTCTGGGCCGCCAGGTGCGGGCTGTCGGCGCGGTCGGTGACCAGCTGGACGCCGTACAGCGAGGCGGCGCAGCGAATGCGCTCGGGATGGCGGGCGGCGGCGTTGATCGCGTACTGGCCGCTCATGCAGTAGCCGATGGCGCCCGCCGGGCCCTGGCTGGCGGCGGGGTCGCGGTCGGCGAAGTCCAGCAGGGCGTCGGCGTCTTCCATCACCATGGGGATGTCGATGGAGCCCATCAGCTCGAACATCCGCGCCCGGGCCTCGGCCTCGGGCAGCGGCGGCAGGTCGGCGAGTTCAAGGACGCCGCGCCGGTAATAGAGGTTCGGCAGCATCACATAGTAGCCGACGGTGGCGATCCGCCGGGCCATGTCGCGCAGCTCCTCGCGGATCGCCGGGGCGTCCATGAAGAAGAGGACGATAGGGTGCGGCCCGCCACGCTCGGGGTGCGCGATGAAGGTGGTGGTGGCCCCATCTTTGGTGGGGATGTCGATCGTCTGTTCGATCACGGCGCGCTCCTTGGCCAGGAACGCTAGGCAAGAGACCCCGCCCGAGGCAAGCCTCAGGCCGCTTTCTGCAGCTCCTGCTTCACGCGCTCGGCCAGGGTCTTGATGTCGATCGGCTTGGGCAGGAACGACACGTTGCGCTCGCCCTCCAGCAGGTCCGAGAACTCGCTCTCGGCGTAGCCGGAGATGAACATCACCGGCGCGGCGCCCAGGTACTGGCGGGCCTGTTTCAGGAGGTCGGGCCCCTGCATGCCCGGCATGACCACGTCGGAGATCATCAGGTCGATCTCGCCGGCGTGGGTTTCGGCGTACTCCAGGGCCTCCTCGCCGCTGGCGGCCTCGATCACCTCGTAGCCGCGGGCGCGCAGCAGCTTGGCCGCCACGCCGCGGACGGCGTCCTCGTCCTCGACGAACAGAATGCGGCCGGCGCCGGAGAGGTCGCGGGCGGCGGGACGCTTGGGCTTGGCGATCGGCTCGGGCGGCGGGGCCACGATGGCGGCCGGCACGTGCACGGGCAGGAAGATGCGGAAGGCCGCGCCCTCGCCCGGGCGCGAGTCCACCGAAATCCAGCCGTCGGACTGCTTGACGATGCCATAGACGGTGGCGAGGCCAAGGCCCGTCCCCTCGCCCACCGGCTTGGTGGTGAAGAAGGGGTCGAAGATCTTGTCCATCGCCTCGGGCGGGATCCCGGGGCCGTCGTCCGAGACCTGGACCAGGGCATGGTCGCCCTGGGCCATCGGATAGCCGAGGTTGCGCGCCTCTTCCTGCGTGACCCGACCGGTCTTGATCTTGATGCGGCTGCCGCCGTGGCTGCGGATGGCGTCGCGGGCGTTGACCACAAGGTTCATCACCGCGGTGTCCAGCTGGCCGCGATCGGCGCGGACGTGGGGCAGGTTGCGGCCGTAGTCGGTGACGAGCTTGATGTCCTCGGGGAGCAGCCGGCGGAGCAGGACCTCGGATTCCGAGATCATCTCGCCCACGTCCAGGATCTCGCGCTGGACCGTCTGCTTGCGCGAGAAGGCGAGCAGCTTGCGGACCAGGTCGGCCGCCCGCATCGAGGTCTGCTTGATTTCGTTCAGGCCCTCGTAAGAGGGATCGCCCACCGGGTGGCGTGCGGCGAGCACGTCCAGCTGCATCAGGATGGCGGTCAGCAGGTTGTTGAAGTCGTGGGCGACGCCGCCGGCCAGCTGGCCGATGGCCTGCATCTTCTGGCTCTGGGACAGCTGCAGTTCGATCTGCTTCTGCTCGGAGACGTCGACGAGATAGGCCACCCAGCGCCCATCGCTCTTCGACAGGTACAGGTGGGCGATGCGCTGCGGGTCGTGCGCCAGGCGGACCTCCAGCGGCGCCTTGCCGTCGGCCAGCCGCTGGGCGGCGTCGGCGCGGCTGGAGGGCTCGATCAGCTCGCCGAACGGCTGGCCGACCTGCCACGCGCCGGCGACGGACTTCAGCGCCGGATTGGCTTCGACGATGGTGGCCTCGAACGGATCCTCGCCCTCGATGAGGGCGGCGCCGAAGGGCGAGGCGGCGGCGAAGGCGTCCAGCACCTTCGGCGGCGGCGCCTTGGCGTTCGAGAAGGCGTTCAGCACCTCCATCGCCGCCGACGGCAGGGCCAGCGTGCCGCCCTGCCCCGTCAGGCGGACCAGATAGCGGCGAGGGCCGACGGGCGAGATCAGCGCCTTGCGTTCCTCGCCGGCCACCTTGAGCAGCGCGCGGCCGAGGTCGCCCCGGCGGGCGGCGGCGAGGGCGCCGAACAGGCTGGCGGCGGCCGCGCCGCTCTTGGGCAGGCGCATGGCCGGACCCATGGCCTCCCGCCAGGCGGCGTTGGCGACCGACAGCTTGCCGTCGGGCGCAGCGATGGCGGCGGGCTCGTCCAGGGCGGCCAGGAAGGTCTCGGCGCCCTGGTCGCTCTCGACGGGAGCCTCGGACCCGGTGCGCAGGACGAACAGGCCCAGGCAGGCGACCCCGGCCAGCCCGATCAGCAGCATCATGCTGGCGAGCGTCGCCGGGCCGGCGTCGAGCGCCGGCGCCGCGGCGAAGCCCACGGCGAGCAGGAAGAACACGATCGCGGCCCCGGTCAGGGGATCGAAGCGGTTCCTGGGCTTGGACGGCGGTTCGGCCAACGAGAGGGCCTCCGGCGATTCGGTCTTCAGCATTGTGTCACAGGGGCTTAGGCGCCGCACGGCGCGCGCCGCGTCCGGCGTTGAGGATGAAGCCGATGATCTTGGCGACGGCTTCGTAGTGGGCGGGCGGGATCATGTCGTCCACCTCGACCGCGGCATAAAGCGCGCGGGCGAGCGGCGGGTCTTCGATGACGGGCACGCCGGCCTCCTCGGCGACGGCGCGGATCTTAAGGGCGAGGCTGTCGAGGCCTTTGGCGACGCATAGCGGCGCGCCGGTGGAGTCGGCTTCGTACTTCAGCGCCACGGCGTAGTGGGTCGGGTTCATGATCACGACGGTCGCGTCGGGCACCGCCTGTATCATCCGCCGGCGGGCGCGTTCGATCCGCAGCTGCTTCTGCCGGGCCTTCACGTGCGGGTCGCCGTCGGTCTGCTTGTAGTCCTCCTTCACCTCTTCCCGGCTCATGCGCATCCGCTTCATGAAGCGGTGGCGCTGCCACAGCCAGTCGGCGCCGGCGATGCTGAGCGAGAGCGCGGCGGCGGCGAAGATCAGCCGCTTCAGGATCTCCAGCGCGAACGGCAGCATGGCGATCGGGTCGAGGGCCGAAAGATTGGCCAGCTGAGAGACGTAGGGCTTCAGCACCCACCAGCCCAAGACGGAGGTGATGATGACCTTCAGCGTGGACTTGGCGAACTGCATCAGCCCGTCGGGACCGAAAATCTTCTTGAAGCCGCTGAGCGGCGACACCTTCTTCAGGTCGGGCTTGAGCTTCTCGCCCGAGAACATGAGGCCCGTCTGCATCAGGTTGCCGGCCACGCCGCAGATCATCGCCACGCTGAAGACGATCGCCAGCGCCGGGGCGGCGGCCAGGATGGCGTGACGGGCGACGCCCACGCCGCCCTGGCCGTCCAGGGCGATCTCATGCGGGTGGGCGATGAACGGCACGAGCTCGTGGGCCAGGTTGCGCGACAGCCAGCCGCCGAAGATGAAGACGGCCGCCGACACGCCGGCCAGCACCGCGAATGCCGACAGGTCCGGCGTCTTGGGAACGTCGCCCTTCTCCCGCGCCTGGGATAGTTTTCGCGGTGTTGGTTCTTCTGTCTTGGAGGCGGCGTCTTCGCTCATGAGCCGAGGAAGGCCCCCACCAGCTCACGATAGCGGTCGACCCACACGAGGCCGATGACGCCCAGGCTGAGCGCAAACACCGCCAGACCCAGCAGCACGATGATGGGCGTGGCCACGAAGAACACCTGGAACTGCGGCATGACCCGGCCGACCAGGCCCACGGCGACGTTGAAGATCAGCGAGAAGACCAGCACCGGCGCCGCCAGCTGCAGGCCCAGCGCGAACGAGCGGCTGAGGGTCTGGACGGCCAACTGGGCGGCGTCGGCGACGGGCACGTCCCGGCCGAAGGGGAACAGGCTGTAGGAGCGGACGATCGCGGCCAGGAACATGTGGTGCAGGTCGGTCGTCATGATGAGGACGATCCCCAGCAGGCCCAGGAAGGTGGAGAGCGTCGGCGACGGCTGGGCCTGCATCGGGTTGGCGGTCTGTGCGAACGACAGCGTCGTGCCCAGCGAGACCATCTCGCCCGCGGTGGCCAGCGACATCATGAAGATGCGCAGGATGCCGCCGATCATCAGGCCGATCAGGATCTCGCGGATCACCTCGCCGGCCATGGCGCCGGTCGTCGCCGGCAGCGCGGGCGCCGTCGGGCCCAGCACCGGGAACAGCATCAGCCCCAGCGCCAGCGCGAACGACAGCCGGATGCGCGGCGGGATGAACGTCTCGCCGATCCCCGGGATGAGCATGACGATCGCGCCCAGCCGCGCGAAGATGAGGCCGGCGGCGAAGACCTGCTGGGCTGTGGCGTAGGATTCCATGGGGCCTTGCCGCCCCGGCTCACATCGCCGCGATGCGGGCCGCGATGTGCTGCATGAAGCCGCTCATCAGCGCGCCCATGAGCGGCAGGAAAATCAGGAGCGAGACGAAGATCGCGACGATCTTCGGCGCATAGACGAGGGTGGCTTCCTGGATCTGGGTGAGGGCCTGCAACAGGCCGATGCCGACGCCCACGATCAGGCCCACGATCAGCACCGGCGCCGACAGCTGGATGGTGAGCCAGATGGCGTCGCGCCCGACGTCCAGAACCTCGGCGCCGCTCATGAAATCCCCCGAAAGAACACTGAAAACGGCGGCCGACTCCGCCGGGGCCAGAGTCGGGCCAGTATGGTTAACGAACGGCTACCGGTGGGCAGGAATTGCCTAGAGCCCGAGGTCGTTCTCGAGCTGCCGGGCGGCCTGGGCGGGCGTCGCCTTCCCCGCCTCCCGGTCGACGCTGTAGTTGGCCGCGCGCATGGCTTCGACGGGGACCTTGCCGATGAGCGGCTGCAGGACGCCGAGCAGGCGGCGGTCGCCGGCCCGCTTCGGCGAGACCAGGACGACGGCGTCGTAGGGCGGGATCGCCCCTTTCGGGTCGGTCAGCACGACGAGCCGGTCGGCGGCGATGCGGCCATCCGACGAGAACGCCGAGATCACGTCGGCCTCGCCGCCGGCGAGCGCTCGGTACATGAAGGTCGGCTGGTAGGACCGGGCGCTGCGGAAGTTCAGGCCGTAGGCCGCCTCGACCGCCTTCCATTCGGGCCGGGAGAGGAACTCCAGGTCCGAGCCCAGCGCGAGCCCTGGCGCCCGACGCGCCAGGTCGTCCAGGCTCGCCACGCCCAGCTCCCGGGCGCGGTCGGGCCGCATGACGAAGGCGTAGGCGTTCTCGAAGCCCAGCGAGCCCAGCACCTGCACGCCGTCGCGGCGGGCGAGTTCGGCCGTGAGCTGGTCCAGCACCGCCTGGCGGCCGGGATTGTCCGTGCGGCCCAGCACGTTCGTCCAGAGCGTGCCCGAGTAGTCGACGTAGACGTCCACCTCGCCAGCGGCCAGCGCCCGGTAGGCGACGGCGCTGCCCAGGTCCTCCTTGCGCGAGACGCGAGCCCCGCCCCGTTCGAGGCGCCCCGCGATCAGCTCGGCCAGGATGTACTGCTCGGAGAAGTTCTTGGCGCCCACAACGTAGGCCGCCGGCCGGCCGAAGCTGGCGAGCGGCAGGACGGCCAGCGCGACGCCTGCGAAGAGCGCGGCCGCCGCGCCAAGGGCCAACCCGCGCCGCCGACGGCGGACGCCCGCCTCGGCCAGGCCCAGCAGTTGGTCGGCGACCAGGGCCAACAGCGCAGAGGCCGCGCAGCCGAAGAGGACGAAGACCCAGTTCTCGGTCTGCAGCCCTGCGAAGATGTAGTTGCCGAGGCTGGTCTGGCCGACCGGCGTCGAGAGCGTGGCCGCGCCGATGGTCCAGACGGCGGCGGTGCGTACGCCGGCCATGATCACGGGCGCGGCCAGCGGCAGCTCCACCTGGAACAGCCTCTGACGCGCATCCAGTCCCAGGGCGTCGGCGGCCTCGCGCACGGCGGGGTCGATGCCGCCCAGGCCGGCGACGGTGTTCCGCAGGATCGGCAGCATGGAATAGAGCGTCAGGGCCAGCAGGGACGGCAGAAAGCCGAGCGCCGAGAAGCCGCCGCCGAAGATCGCCCGGCTCAGCGCCGAGAGCGCCAGCAGCAGGGGATAGAACAGGGCGAGCAGCGCCAGGCTTGGGATGGTCTGGATCAGGCTGGCGAGGGCCATCAGGGGCCAGCGGAGCCGGGCGCTGCGGGCGGCGGCCACCGCCAGCGGCAGGCTGATCGCGACGCCCAGGGCCAGGGCGCTGGCGCTGAGCAGCACGTGCCAGGCGAGGTACTCCGGCAGGCGCTCGAAAGCGGCGGCCAAACGTGGGCTCCACTGGGCGTTCATGCGCCGAACCGCGCCTCGAGCCGCCGCGCCTGGCGCAGCGGCGCCTCGAGCAAGGCGCGCACGTCAGGATCGGCGGCCTGGGACAGGAGCTCAGCCGGCGCGCCGTCGGCGAGGATGCGCCCCTCCTTCAGCACCACCACGCGGTCGGCGAGCAGCACCGCCTCGGCTATGTCGTGGGTGACCATGAGGGTGGTCACGCCCAGCCGCTCGTGCAGGGCGCGGTAGTCGGCGCCCAGCGGCTCGCGGATGATGGGATCGAGGGCGCCGAAGGGCTCGTCCATCAGAACCAGCGGCGGCTCGCCGGCGAGCGCGCGGGCGACGCCCACCCGCTGGCGCTGGCCGCCCGAGAGCGCGGCGGGCAGGCGGTCCTTCACCTCGACCGGGAGCCCGACGAGTTGCAGCAGCTCCGCCGTCCGGGCGACGATACGCTCGGTCGGCCAGTCCAGCAGCGCCGGCACGACGGCGATGTTCTCGGCCACCGTGCGGTGCGGGAAGAGGCCGATCTCCTGGAAGACGTAGCCGATCCGGCGGCGCAGGACGTGCGGCCGGGCGGCCCGCGCCACGTCCTCGCCCAGCACGGCGACGTGGCCGGCGTCGGGGCGGATCAGGCCGTTGAGCGTCTTGAGCAGCGTGGTCTTGCCCGAACCCGAGCCGCCGACCAGCGCCACGAATTCACCCGGACCGACCGTCAGGCCGATGCCGTCGAGGGCGGGCCGCCCTCCGTACCGCTTGCAGACGCCCTCGAGGCGGATCACCGGCTGCATCGCCTCAGCCGTAGCACGGTTCCGGGGTCCCCGCCGCCGCCGCGACGCGTTATGACGATCGCCTGGACAGTCCCATGGAGTATCCGATGACCCGTTCCCTGATCGCGCTCGCCGCCCTTGCCGCCGTCGTCGCGGGCCCCGCCCAGGCCGAAAGCCTGACGGCCGACCTGAAGAACGGCGCAGGCGAGACCATCGGCAAGGCGACCCTGACCGAAGCGCCCAAGGGCGTGGTGATGCGCATCGAGGCCCGGGGCCTGACGCCCGGCTGGCACGGTCTGCACTTCCACGAGAAGGCGGACTGCTCGAAGTCGGACTTCACCAGCGCCGGCGCTCACACCCGCCACGGCGAGGGCAAGGCCGTGCACGGCCTGCTGAATCCGCAGGCCAACGAGACCGGCGACCTGCCGAACATCCACGCGGGGCAGGACGGCGCGGCCGCAGCCGAGGTCTATACCACCCTGACGACGCTGAAGGCCCTGCGCGACGCAGACGGCTCGGCGGTGCTGATCCACGCGAACGCCGACGACCACATGACCCAGCCCATCGGCGGCGCCGGCGCGCGGGTGGCGTGCGCGGTGGTGAAGTGAGCGCGTAGCGACTGGATCCGGGTTTTCGCCGGGATGCCTCGCTTTCGCGGTCAGATCGGCATCCGCAGGATCTCCTGGTAGGCGCTGATCACCTGGTCGCGGACCGCCATGACGGTCTCCAGGCTGGCTTCGGCGGCCGAGATCGCCGTGACGACATCGATCAGCTCGGCCTTGCCCTGGACCTGGGCGGCGATCTGGGTCTCGGCTTGGCGCGAGGCCTGGACGGCGTCGCCCATGGCGGCCTTGAGGATGTCGCCGAAGCCCGGCCCTGCGGCCGGGGCGGCGGTTTCCGAGCCGCCTTCCACGCCCAGGCCCTTCTGGGCGGCGGCGTAGGCCTTGGCGGCGGCAAGCGGCGTGATCATGCCCTAGCCCCTACTTCTTCAGGAGGTCGAGCGTGCGCATCTCCATGGCGCGCGCGGTCTCGATGACATTGAGGTTGGCTTCGTAGGCGCGCTGGGCTTCGCGCATGTCCATCGCCTCGACCAGCGAATTGACGTTCGGCAGCTTCACATAGCCGTTGGCGTCGGCCGACGGATGGCCCGGGCTGTATTCGGTGCGGAAGTCGCTCTGGTCGGGCTCGACCCGCGCCATGCGCACGCCCTGGCCGCCGCCGGAGGCCACCTTGGCCGGTTCGAACACCGGCGCCTGGCGGCGGTAGGGATCGCCGCCCGGCGTCTTCGCCGTGGAGTTCGCGTTCGCCAGGTTCTCGGCGATGATCCGCATGCGGGCCTGCTGGGCCCGGAGCGCGGAGGCGGCGATCGCCTGGGCGACGCCCGCCATGGAACGCTCAGCCATCGGTCAGCCCCCTAGCCGCGGCCTGGCGGGCGAGCCGCCATGCGCAGGATGTTCATGGATTTCTGGTAGAAGCCGATGGCGGCGTCGTAATTCATGCGCGCCTCGGACATCTTCATCATCTCCTCCTCCAGCACCACGGCGTTGCCGTTGAGCGTGGTTTCGGAGCCGGGTGCGGCCACCGCCTTGTAGGCGCCGGCGGCGCCGCGGCGTTCGTTCCTGGGCGCCATGTGGCCGGCCTGGGTCGTCGCCATGCGGGTCGCGCCCGCCGTGGCGCCTTGCGCCTGCATCTGGGCCTGGAAGCCGAGCGGCTTGAGGTCCTGGGAGACGTACCCCGGCGTCTCGGCGTTGGCGACGTTCTGGGCGATCACCTTCTGCCGCTCGGACAGATAGCCCAGCCGGCCGCGCAGCATCGAGAAGATCGGAATCTCGGCCAGGTTCATGGCGAACAAGGTGAATAAACAGGGTTAATCGGCTCTTAAGAGACTCAGGGCCGGATGGGGGCGCAAAGGACCTCCGCCGCAGAAGCGCCCATGAACTTCGTCGACTTCCTCCGAGCCGTCTTCGCGCTCGCGCTCACCCTGGGACTGGTGGGCCTGGCCGCCGTGGCGCTGCGCCGCTACGGGCCGCAGGCGCTGGCGCGTTTCGGCCAGCCCCAGCGGCGGGAACGGCGGATGCGGGTCGTGGAGAGCCTGGTCCTGGATCCCGCGCGGCGACTGCTGATCGTCGAGTGCGACGGCCAGGAACGCCTGCTGCTGCTGGGCGAGGGCCGCCTGCTGGGCGAGACCCGCGCCCTGCCCGGCTCGAGCGCCGCCCAGCCGGACGCCCGCTGATGCTGCGCGACCTCTCCAAGGCTGTCCGCGCCCTTCCCGCCGAGGACTGGCGCCGCGCTGCGGCGCTTTCGGCGCTCGCCACCCTGGCGGCCCTGGTCTTCCCGGCCGCCGCGGCCGCGCAGGCGGTGAACATCGACCTGGGCACCGGCGCCGGTCTGACCGAGCGCGTGGTCCAGCTGGTAGGCCTGCTGACGGTCCTGTCGCTGGCGCCCTCCATCGTCATCATGACCACCTCGTTCGTGCGCATCGTGGTCGTGCTGTCGCTGCTGCGCACGGCGCTGGGCGTGCAGCAGAGCCCGCCGAACGCGGTGATCATCTCGCTGGCCCTGTTCCTGACGGCGATTGTCATGGGACCGACGTTCGAGCGCTCGTACCAGGAAGGCGTGAAGCCGCTCCTGGACCAGCAGATGGAGCTGCCCGCCGCCTTCGACGCCGCGGGCGGCCCCGTGAAGACCTTCATGCTGAGCCAGGTGGACGAGGACGACCTCGCCCTCTTCATCCGCTTGTCGCGCATCCCCAAGCCGGCGACGGCCGAGGAGACTCCGCTGCGCGTGGTCACGCCGGCCTTCATGATCTCTGAGCTGAAGCGCGCCTTCGAGATCGGCTTCCTGCTGTTCGTGCCCTTCCTGGTGATCGACCTGGTCGTCGCCAGCGTGCTGATGAGCATGGGCATGATGATGCTGCCGCCGGTCGTGGTCAGCCTGCCCTTCAAGCTGATCTTCTTCGTCCTGGTGGACGGCTGGCGACTGGTGTGCGGCAGCCTCGTGGAGAGCTTCCAGCGCGGCGCGGGCGGCTAGCGCCGCCAGGCAGAGCGTAGGCTAGTTCTGCGCCGCCTTGGTGGCAGGCGCGGCTTCCGCCTGCCTGGCCGGCGCGGGCGGCTTGCCCGTCGGCGAGGGGCGCGTCTTGAAGCGGGTCTTCATCTTGGCGACCCAGCCTGCGAAGGCCTCGCTGTCAGCGCTGACGCGGCCGAAGTCGCCGACGGTGAGGCGGCCAGACGGCGCGCCGGAGAGCGCGATGCGCAGCGCCTCGGGATTGTTCGCCTTCTCGTAGAAGCCGGCGTACTGGCGCTCGAGCCGAGACAGCGACGCTTCGTCGCCGGCCAGGCTGTAGGCGACGCCCGCGCGCAGCAGCTTGCCTTCTTCCTCGGCGGTCAGCGGCTCGGGGTTCTTCCAGCGCTCGCCCAGGCCCTTCTCGAAGAGGGGACCGGCCGCCGCCCAATTCTTCTGCTTCCAGGTGATCTCGGCCCGGAGTTCCTGGGCCTCCCTGGAGGCGTCGCGCTCGATGATTTCGAGCGCGCTTTCGAAACGGCCGACGCCGGCCCAGGCGCGGGCCTCGATCAGGCGGCGTTCGTTGTTGAGGGCGGTCGGCAGGACGGTCGTGCGCGAGGCGTTGATCGCCTGGATCGCCGCCTCGGGCTTGCGGTCCATCAGGTAGATGAGGGCGAGGTCGGTGGAGACCTGGGCTCTGGCCACGCCCTCCAACCGGTTCTCGGCCTGGTACTTCAGGAGCTCGGCCGCCTGGGGCAGCAGATCGACGTCGACCAGCCGGCGGACCAGCTTGCGGACCATCAGGTCGCCGTCGGCGCCGATCGGGGTGAGCTCCTTGAAATCGTAGAACAGGGCCAGCGCCTGGACGGGCTCCAGGCCGTCGGCCATGCCGTCGAGGAACAGGGCGCGGAAAGCGGCCGAGAGGTCCGCCTGCAGCTGCAGCGCCTCGGGCAGGTCGGGCAGGCGGCCGCCGGCGGTGCGCAGCGCCTCCAGCGCTTCGCGGTAGCGGCCCTGGCCGAGATAGAGGTTGCCCAGGGCGCGGATGGTCTCGAGCTCGGTCGCGTCGCCCCGCCAGCGGTAGCGCAGGTTGTCGAAGACGGTGGCCGCCTGCAGCGGCGTGAGCTTGCCCGTCTCGAGCTGGATTTGGGTGGCCCGCAGCAGGGCCGGCGCGGAGATGGAATCCACCGGCGCGCGGGCAATCGCGTTGTAGATCCGCAGCGCGCGGTCCTTATGGCCCTGCAGTTCGACGATGCGGGCCTGCACGAGGCGGCTCTGCAGCTCCTCCTGGGCGCCGGCTTTCTCCTGCAAGGCGAGCTTGATCCGGGCTTCGGCGCCGACGAGGTCGCCCTGGTAGAGCGAAGCCTGGGCCTCGGCCCGGGCGAAGCGGGCCTTCCAGGCCGGCGAAAACAGGGCGAAGGACTCGGCCCCGCGGCTGAACTGGGCGCGCGCGTCGGGCCAGTGGGCCAGCTGGGTCGCCACGTACGATCGCCACATGGCGCTGGACGGATCGTCGGCGAGGCTGGGCGACGACAGGTCGGCCTCGGCCTCCTTGTAGCGGCGGGCGAGCACGCGGGCGACGCCGCGCAGGCCGCGGAATTCGGGGTCGTCGAGCATCTCCGGATGCTCGCGGGCCAGGTTGTTGAGGACGCCGATCGCCTCGAACGACAGCTCGGAGCCGACCAGGAAGCGGGCTAGCGCCATGCGCGCGGCGACCGGCGCCTGCCGGTCGTTGTTGGCGCCTTCCTGGGTGGCGGCGTTCAGAAGTGCGTTGTAGCGGGCGAGGAAGCCGCCCTCGCCGGTCTTGGCCCAGTCCTCGGAGATCAGCGCCGGCATGGCGGCGGGCTTGGGCGCGCCGAGTTCGGCCTGGACCTTGTCGCGGATGGCCCAGGCGGGCGAGAGCGTCAGGCCCTGCGGCCGGCCGATGCGGACGATGTCGCCGTCCCGCTCGACGCTGAGGTCCTCGACAAAGGACTCGACGGCCAGGCCCTGGATCGAGGGCAGCAGCGCCATCTGCACATAGTCGCGCCGGCTGGGCACGCCCTTCGGCGGGCCAAGCGCCGTGACCACGGTGATCGCGTCGCCCACGACCGGGTCGGCGAACTGGACCACGCGAGTGGCGCCGGCCACGGGGGCCTTGACCACGGGCGGTCCGCCGGCCTCGTCGCGGCCGAGGCGAACGATGCCGGGTTGTGACTGGGAGCCGGGCCCAAGGGCGATGGTCCAGGTGTTGCCGACCGCCGTGGCGAAGATCGGGGTGTCCTTGGCCGTCTCGATCCTGAGGGCCGCGTGATCGGACCCGCGGAACGCCTGGATGGCGCCGACCTGCTTCAGACCCTTCGGCGCAGCGGAGACGTCGAGCTTGGCCGGCGCGTCGAAGACGACCCACACCGCGCCACCCCGGCGGAAGACGGCCGCGCCGGCCGGATTGGCCCAGGCGAAGGTGAGCTGGGCCTGACCCGCGGCGACGTTGACCCCCATCTTCACCACGCCGCCCGGCGGCAGCGGGTTGGGCCTGGGCGGCTCGGGCTCGGCCTGGACGACCTGGGCGGGCGCCTCGGGCGCGGGCGGCTTCTCGAAGACGTTGACGTAGGACGCGCCGTCGGCGGTTCCGACCTTCGCGTCGGCGTCGTCGGCGAGGGTGATCAGGAGTTGCAGCCGACCGCCCGTGCGGCGCTTCTCAGCCGTCTTGATCCAGCGCGGCGGCGAGGTGCGCAGGCGCGAGATGTCGGGATCCGCGTCGCGGCTGAAGGTCAGGACGAGAACCTGCCCGTCGCGCTTGGACGAGACGCTGGCCTGCCCCTTCCAATGGAACTCGAGGCGCGAGAACGTCTCGGCCTGGGCGACGCGGACGTCGAGCGGCCCTTTCGCCAGGGCTTCGGCGGCCGGCGCGGCCACGCTCGCCGGCGCCGCCACCGAGGCGATGCAGGCGGCGGCGACGCCGGAACGCAGGGCCTGGCGCAGGCTCATGGTCTTTAGCCGGCCTTGGGCGGCGGGGTCGCCGCGGCGGGGGCGGCGGCCGGCGCGGCGGCGGGCGTCTCGGGCTTCGCGGCCTGCTGGTTGGCGGGCGCGGCCTTGCGCGGCGGCGTGCGAGCGGCCTGACGGCGCGGCGCGGGCGCGGCCTTGGGCGGCTCGGCGGCGGGGGTTGGCGACTGGGCTTCGTTCTGCGCCAGCGCCTGGGCGCGGGCGGCGGCGGCCTGGGCGTCGGTGAAGCGCTTGGCGAGGCCCTCGGTCAGCTTCTTGGCCTCGGCGGCCGGCATCTGGGCCATGATGGCCGACAGCGACCGCTCCTTCATCTTGGCGGCGATCGGCAGGCGGACGGAGTCGTCCAGGGCGGTGAAGCGCGGGGCGGCGTCCTTGGCCTTCATGCCCTCGAACACCTTCACCAGGCGGTCGATCTCGGCGGCTTCCTTGTTGTTGGCCTGGGTGAGGAGGCCCGAGACCTCGCCCTTCAGCCCGTTCAGGGCCTTGATCTTGGCGTCCAGCTTGGCCTCGGCCGCGGCCATCAGCGCGAGCTGGGTGTTGAGGTCGTTCTCGCGGGCGTCCAGCACGCCGCGGCGCTCGCCCAGGCTCTGCAGCACCTGCAGTTCGGCGGGCGACAGGCCGGCGGCCTTGGCGAGTTCGGCGGCGGTGGGCGCGCAGACCGCCTTCGGCTGGATCGTCGGCGTCGGCAGGGCCGCCGCGGCGTCCTTCGCCTGGCCAGTCTCGGCCTTGGCGTCCTTGGCCTTGTCCTTGGGCTCGCCCTTCACGGCCTCTTCGGCAAACGCGCGGGCGCCCGAGACGAGAGCCGGCAGGTCGCGGGCGCCGGCCAGGGCGTTGATGGCGAGCACGCCGGCGGCGGCGACGCCGACCAGCGGCAGGATGCGGGGCATGGACTTCACCGGCGGCCTCCGAAGGCGGCGTCGAGGGTCAGCGGCGCGTCTTCGAAGAGGTCGTCCTCGGGATCGACCGGCGCGGGGCGGATCGGCGTGACGCGGGGCTGTTCGCGCACCAGCCGCTCAGGCTTGGCGCGGGCCTCCCGGGCGGCGGCCAGCAGCGCGCCCAGGCGGCGCTCGGCGTCCCGGTCGGGATCGGGCATGGAGCGCGCCTGTTCGGGCGCTTGGTTGATCAGGCGCTCCAGCTTGGTCGCGAGCGCGCGGCCCTTCTCGATGCGGTCGGCGAGCGCGTCGGTCGCCTCGTCGGTGGCCGCCCGCAGGTCGGCCAGGCCCTGCTCGGCGCGCTGCGCGGCGGCGTTCAGCTCGGCCACGGCGCTGGCGAAGCCGTCCTGGCTATCGCGCAACGCGGTGAGGCGGCGGTTCAGGCGCACGCCCATGCCAAGGGCGGCGAGCAGCAGCCCCGCCAGCACGAGGTTCATGATCAGGCCGATGGCGCTCATTGGCTCCTCGTGACGGCTTGGCGGGCGTGCGGCGTCAGAGGCGCCTCGACCCGGACGGCGATGTGAGAATTGCGGCGGCCCATCCGGCCGCGGGTGAGCGGGATGGCTCCCGCCCGAAGCTCGACCAGACTGTCGGGCGTGGCGTTCAGCATGATGGTGTCGCCGACCTTCAGGTCCAGCACGCGCTGCAGCGGGATCTGCTGCTCGTCGAGGACGGCGCGGACCTCCATGCTGGTGGTCCAGAGCTCGGTGGCGAGGTGGCTTTCCCAGATGTTGTCGCGACCGAACTTCTCGCCCATGAACTGCTGCAGCAGCATCTTCCGAATGGGCTCGAGGGTGGCGTAGGGCAGCAGGAGCTCGATGCGGCCGCCGCGGTCTTCCATGTCGATGCGCAGCTTCACCAGGATCGCCGCATTGGCGGGACGCGCGATGGCGGCGAAGCGCGGGTTCGTCTCCAGCCGGTCGAGGGTGAAGCTCACCGGGGTCAGCGGCTCGAACGCCTCGCGGGCGTCGGCGAGGACCACCTCGACCATCCGCTGGACCAGCACGCGCTCGATGGTGGTGTAGGGCCGCCCCTCGATGCGCATGGCCGCCGTGCCGCGCCGGCCGCCCAGCAGAACGTCGACGATCGAGTAGATCAGGTTCGAGTCGACCGTCAGCAGGCCGTAGTTGTTCAGCTCTTCCGCGCGGAACACCGACAGGATGGCCGGCAGCGGGATCGAGTTCAGGTAGTCGCCGAAACGGATCGACGAGATGTTGTCGAGGCTGACCTCGACGTTGTCCGAGGTGAAGTTGCGCAAGCTGGTCGTCATCAGCCGCACCAGGCGGTCGAAGACGATCTCCAGCATCGGCAGGCGCTCGTAGCTGACGAGCGCGGAGTTGATGATCGCTCGGATGCCGGTGCGTTCGGCGACCTCGTCGTCCGAGAGGTCGAAGCCCAGCAGGCTGTCGATCTCGTCCTGATTGAGGATGCGCTCCGAACCGATCAGGCCCTCGGCGGAAGCGGCCTTGGGCTCGGTCCAGCCGGCGGCTGCGGTTTCGGGAGAGGTGTCGACGTCTTCGCTCATGGGATCTTGCGGTCAGCCAGGGCCTTTCAGGCGCTAGTTGATGAGCATCTCCTCGATCAGGACGGCGTTGGCTTTGGACGGCGCGATGACCAGGTTCACCCGGCGCAGGATCTCCATGCGCAGCTGGTAGCTGCCCTGGCTGCCGGCGAGGTCTTCGGGCCGCAGCTCGCGCAGGAAGCTCTGGAACATGTCCTGGAGCCTGGGCATGTTCGGGTCGAGCGTCTCGACGGCGCCCTCGTCGGGCAGCTCCAGGGTGAGCTTGAGCTTCAGGAAGGTGGGCCGACCGTCGGCGGTCTGCATGTTCACCACCACGTCGGGCATGGTGTAGAAAACCACCCCGTCGGGCCCTTCGCGGACGACGGCAGCGCCCTTCTCGCCCTCCTTGCCCTTCTCCTCCTTGCCCTTCTTTTCCTTCTTCTTGGGCTTGGCCTCGCCGTGAGCGGCAGCCTCGTCGGGCTTGGGCTTCAGGAACATGAAGGCCGCGGTCCCGCCGCCGCCCAGCACGAGCACGGCGGCCACGCCGCCGATGATCAGGAGCTTCAGCGGAAGCTTCTTCTTGGCCGGTTCGGCGCCCTCCTCGCCCTCGGCGGGAGCCTCGCCCTCCGGCGCTTCCTTGACCTTGTCCTTGGCCACGCGCGCGTTCCTTAGAATCTTACCCGTCCACGCATGCGCCGGTTTGGTTAAGAACCCGTTTTTAACGGACCTTAACGGGGGCGAACGATGCCCGGCATTTTCCGCCGGTGGGCGCCCGTTAACTTTATTGTTCGTTGAAATATCTGGGCTTTTCAGTTGGCCCAAAGCTTGCAGCGGAGGGACGTGAAAACGTCGCCCTGCAAGGCTTGCCGGTTAAGATGGACAACGCCACCTACATCGGACTGTCGCGCCAGATGGTGCTCCGTCGCGAGATGGACATCATCGCCAACAACATCGCCAACCTGGACACCACCGGGTTCAAGGTCGAGTCGCTGCTGCACAAGACCGACGCCCGGTCGCCGGCCATGACCCTGGGCGGCCCCAAGCCGGTGAAGTTCGTCTCGGCTGACGGCGTGGCCCGCGACTTCAGCCAAGGCGCGCTGCGCCAGACCGGCGGCGAGCTGGACCTGGCCATCGAGGGCCAGGGCTTCTTCCGCGTCCAGGCCGACGACGGCGAGCGGTTCACCCGCGACGGCCGTTTCCGCACCGACGAGATCGGCCGGCTTGTGACCCAGGGCGGCCAGCCGGTGATGGACGAGGGCGGCGGCGAGATCACCATCGACCCCGAGAAGGGGCCCGTGTCCATCGCCCAGGACGGCACCGTCAGCCAGGGCGCCGAGCGGATCGGCAAGGTGGGCGTGTTCACCTTCGAGACCCTCGCCGCCCTCGAGAAGACCGGCGACAACCAGTACCGCAACACCTCGAACCTGTTCCCGCAGCCGGCCGCCGACGCCCGCCTGCGCCAGGGCATGCTCGAAGGGTCGAACGTTCAGGCCATCCTGCAGATCACCCGCATGGTCGAGGTGAGCCGGGCCTACGAGTCCACCGCCAAGATGATCGATGCCGAAGCCGACCTCTCGCGCCGCTCCGTCGAGCGCCTGGGCCGGGTCCAGTAAGGGAATAGCGACCGATGCAAGCGCTCCGCACCGCCGCGACGGGCATGGCCGCCCAGCAGCTGAACGTCGAGGTCATCTCGAACAACATCGCCAACATGAACACGGTGGCGTTCAAGCGTCAGCGCGCCGAGTTCCAGGATCTGCTCTACCAGACCTTCGAGGCCGCGGGCGTGCAGTCCTCGGATCAGGGGACGATCGTGCCGACCGGCGTGCAGGTCGGCGCCGGCGTGAAGGCCGGCAGCGTCTACCGCATCGGCACCCAAGGCACGCTGACCCGCACCGACAACAAGCTGGACATGGCGATCGACGGCCGCGGCTACTTCCAGGTGCTGCTGCCCTCGGGCGAGACGGCCTACAGCCGCGCCGGCAACCTGGCGGTCAACGACCAGGGCCAGCTGGTCACCCAGGACGGCTACCAGATCCAGCCGGGCATCACGATCCCGCAGGACGCCGTCGACGTGGCCATCTCCAAGAGCGGCCAGGTGCAGGTGACCCAAGCGGGCCAGACGGCGCCGAACGTGGTGGGCCAGCTCGAGCTCGCCACCTTCCTGAACGAGGGCGGCCTGCAGGCCCAGGGCTCCAACCTGTTCATCGAGACGGCCGCCTCGGGCCCGCCCACCACCGGCATTCCGGGCGAGAACGGCGTCGGCGAGCTGATCCAGGGCTACACCGAAGCCTCGAACGTCGACGCGGTGGCGGAAATCACCGCCCTGATCGTCGCCCAGCGGGCCTACGAGATGAACTCCAAGGTCATCTCGACCGCCGACAACATGCTGCAGACCGCCAACCAGGTGAAGGCTTAGGGCCATGAGGACGCTCGCCGCCCTCGCCGCCTCGCTGCTGGTCGCGGGCCCTGCGCTCGCGGGCCAGCCCGTGACGCTGAAGACCGACGCCACCGACGCGGACGGCGTGGTGACCCTGGGCGACCTGTTCGACGGCGCGGGCGCCGCGGCCAAGGTCCCGGTCGCCGCTCGCGCGGGCGCGGTGGTCATGCTGGACGCCCTTGCGGTGCAGGCCGCCGCCCGCCGCGCGGGCCTGGACTGGAGCAACGCCCAGGGAATCCGCCGCATCGTCGTGCGCGGCGGCCCGTCCGGCGCCGCCGCCCAGCGCGGCAACGTCGAGGTCCTGACCTGGGCCCGCAACATCATGGCGGGAGAGACGATCCAGCCGGCCGACCTCGTCTGGGGCAAGGCCGCAATGGCGCCGGCCGACGCGCCCAACGACCCGGACATGGTCGTGGGCCTGGCCGCCAAGCGGGCGCTGCGCGCCGGCGCGGCGGTGGCCGGTCGCGACGTGGCCGCCCAGGAGGTGGTCAAGGCGGGCGAGGTCATCACCCTGACCTACGACGCCGACGGCATCACCCTCGCCCTGCAGGCCAAGGCCGTCTCCGGCGGCGGCGTGGGCGAGGTGATCAACGTCCAGAACGTCTCGTCCAAGAAGGTCGTCCAGGCGGTCGTCACCGGCCCTGGCCAGGCGGCCGCCGGCCCGGCCGCCGACCAGATGAAACTGCTCAACCGCAACACCCGCGTCGCGCTCCGCTGAAGGAAGCCACCATGCGTATCCGCACTCTCGCGCTTATCGCCCCCATCCTTATTGGCGCCCCCCTCGCCGCTTGCTCGACGGTGACCGAAGCCGTCCGCGGGCCGGAACTGGCCCCGGTGGGCTATCCCTCCGCCCTGGTGCCCCGTGAGCAACAGGTGTTGCCTTTGGCGTCGGCGCGCGAGCCGCTGCCGACGCCGGCCAGCGCCAACTCGCTGTGGCGTTCGGGCGCGCGCGCGTTCTTCGTCGACCAGCGCGCGGGGCGCGTCGGCGACATCCTGACCGTCCAGATCGACATCGACGACAGCGCCAAGACCATCAATTCGACCACCAGCTCGCGCAGCTCAGGCGTCACGGCGGGCATCCCGCACCTGTTGGGCCTGGAGTCGAGCCTCGGCAAGATCCTCCCCGGCGAGTACGACCCGGCCAACGCCATCGAGACCAGCTCGAAGTTCGCCAACACCGGCGCGGGCGCGGTGAACCGGGCCGAGAAGATCAGCCTGACCATCGCCGCCGTGGTCACGGGCGTCCTGCCGAACGGCAACATGACGATCCAGGGCACCCAGGAGGTGCGCACCAACCACGACATCCGCCAGCTGACGGTGGCGGGCATCGTCCGGCCCGAGGACATCAGCGCCGCCAACACCATCCGCCACAGCCAGATCGCCGAGGCGCGGATCAGCTACGGCGGCCGCGGCGACATCCACCGCGTGCAGAAGACGCCGGCCGGCCAGTCGCTGATCGAGCGCTTCTCGCCCTTCTAGGATCAAAACCGGCGGCGCCGACGTTAACCCTTGCAGAGGGAGCGTCATGCGCCGCCGGAGCCTTTTCAGCCTGTTCGCCGCCATGAGCCTGGCGGCCTGCGCGCATCCCGTGGCGCCCGTCCCGACCGGTCCCGACATGGCCTGGTCCCTGAACCACGCCGAGGGCGAGGGCGCGAAGCTGGCCTACGGCCAACCCCAGACCGACAATGTGCTGCTGATGCTGACCTGCGAACCGCGTTCCGGCGCGGTGCGGGTCTCGATGAGCGCGCCGGACGGGGGCGGCGGCAAGGCCCTGAGGCTGAGCTCGGGCGGCCGCTCGGCGAAACTTGCCGGCCAGGCGGCGCCGTCCGGGCTGGGCGACGGGCTGCTGATCGAGGCCGAGGCCCGCGCGGACGATCCGGTGCTGGCGCGGTTCGCGCAGAGCGGCGAGCTGGCCGTGGCGGTCGGCGCCCGCTGGACGAAGCTGCCGGCCGATCCCGACAAGAGCCGCCGGTTCGTGGAGAGCTGCCGGGGAGCCTAGGCCCGCCGGCCCTTCGCCGAGGCGTTGTCGATGCCGAGCGCGCCTAGGGCGGCGCGGACGATGCCGTCGGCGTCGAGACCCGCTTGCGCGTACATCGCTTCCGGCTTGTCCTGGTCCTGGAAGATGTCGGGCAGCGTGAGCGTGCGGATCTTCAGGCCGCGGTCCAGGGCGCCGTGCTCGGCCAGCGCATGCAGCACGAAGGCGCCGAAGCCGCCCATCGCGCCCTCTTCCACCGTGACCAGGCACTCGTGCTCGCGCGCGAGGCGCAGCAACAGGTCGAGGTCCAGCGGCTTGGCGAAGCGCGCGTCGGCGACGGTGGCCGAGAGGCCGCGGGCCGCCAGGAGGTCGGCCGCGCGGAGGCTTTCCGTCAGGCGCGTGCCGAACGACAGGATGGCGACCGCCGTCCCCTCGCGGACGATGCGGCCCTTGCCGATCTCGAGCGGGTCGGCCAGGGCCGGGATCTCGACGCCCACGCCCTCGCCGCGGGGATAGCGGAAGGCCGAGGGACGGTCGTCGATGGCCACGGCGGTGGCGATGGCGCGGGCGAGCTCGGCCTCGTCGGAGGGACCCATCACGACCATGCCCGGCAGCTGGCCCAGGAAGCCCACGTCGAACGAGCCGGCGTGGGTGGGGCCGTCGGCGCCGACGAGACCGGCGCGGTCGATGGCGAAACGGACCGGCAGGCCCTGGATCGCGACGTCATGGACCACCTGGTCGTAGCCGCGCTGCAGGAAGGTGGAATAGATCGCCGCGAACGGCTTCATGCCGTCGGCGGCGAGGCCGGCGGCGAAGGTCACCGCGTGCTGCTCGGCGATGCCGACGTCGAAGGTCCGCTCCGGGAAGCGCTGGCCAAAGAGATCGAGGCCGGTGCCCGACGGCATGGCCGCGGTGATCGCGACGATCTTCGGGTCGCGCTCGGCCTGCTTGATCAGCTCCTGGGCGAAGACCTTGGTGTAGCTGGGCGCGTGGGTCTGCGACTTGGCCTGGGCGCCGGTCACCACGTCGAACTTGACCACCCCGTGGTACTTGTCGGCGGCGTTCTCGGCCGGGGCGTAGCCCTTGCCCTTCTGGGTGACGACGTGGACCAGCACCGGCTTGTCCACGATGTTGCGGGCGTTCTGCAGCACGTGGACCAGGGCGTCCATGTCGTGCCCGTCGATCGGACCCACGTAGTAGAAGCCAAGCTCCTCGAAGAACGTGCCGCCGGTGACCATGCCGCGGGCGTATTCCTCGGCCTTGCGGGCGGCTTCCTGCAGCGGCCGCGGGAAGGCCTTGGAGACCGCCTTGCCGAGGTTGCGGAGCGATTGGTAGCCGCCGCCCGACACGAGCCTGGCCATATAGGCGCTCATGCCGCCCACCGGCGGGGCGATCGACATGTCGTTGTCGTTGAGGATGACGGTGAGCTGCTTGGTCGTGTCGGCGGCGGTGTTCATGGCCTCGTAGGCCATGCCGGCGCTCATCGAGCCGTCGCCGATGACGGCCACGACCTTGTTGTCCCGGCCCTCGCGGTCGCGGGCGGCGCAGAAGCCCAGGGCGGCCGAGATCGAGGTGGCCGCGTGCGCCGCGCCGAAGGGGTCGTATTCGCTCTCGGCCCGCTTGGTGAAGCCCGAGAGGCCGCCGCCCTGGCGCAGGGTGCGGATGCGATCGCGGCGGCCCGTGAGGATCTTGTGCGGATAGGCCTGGTGGCCGACGTCCCAGATCAGGATGTCGCGCGGCGTCTCATAGACGTGATGCAGGGCGACGGTCAGCTCCACGACGCCCAGGCCCGCACCCAGGTGGCCGCCGGTCTGCGACACCGCGTCGATCGTCTCGGCGCGCAGCTCGTCCGCCAGCTGGCGCAGCTGGGCGATCGAGAGCCCGCGCGTGTCGGCGGGCGAGTTGACCGTGTCGAGCAGGGGCGTAACGGGGGGCATCGAGAAAGAACGCGACGGTTGAAACTATTGCCGGCGCTCTAGCACGAAATCGACGCTGGCCCGCAGGAAATCGGCCTGGGCGCCGAAGGGCTCGAGGTGGGACTTGGTCTGGCCGGCCAGCACGCCCAGGCGCTCGCGGGCGGCGTCCACGCCCAGCAGGGTGACGAAGTTGACCTTCCCCTTCTCGACGTCCTTGCGCGCGGCCTTGCCCATGGCCTCGGCGTCGCCCTCGGCGTCCAGCAGGTCGTCCACGATCTGGTAGGCGAGGCCCAGGTCGTGGGCGAAGGCCATCAGGGCGTGCCGTTCGGCTTCCTTGGCGCGGGCGACCACCAACGGCAATTCGAAGGCGCAGGCGATCAGAGCGCCCGTCTTCAGGCGCTGCATGCGGGCGACGCCGCCCAGGTCCTCGCGCACGCCGAGGATGTCGATCATCTGGCCACCGACCATGCCCCGGGCCCCGGAGGCGGTGGCCAGCCGGGCGACCAGCTCGCTGCGGACCGATCCGTCGGGGTGGGTGTCCGGATGCGCCAGGATCTCGAAGGCGGCGGTCTGCAGCGCATCGCCCGCCAGCACGGCGGTGGCCTCGTCGTAGGCCTTGTGCACCGTCGGACGGCCTCGGCGCACGTCGTCGTCGTCCATGCACGGCAGGTCGTCATGCACCAGGCTGTAGGCGTGGATGCACTCCAGCGCGCAGGCGGCGCGCAGCACGGGCCGTTCGTCCAGGTCGAACATCCGGCCGGTCTCGAGGGCGAAGAAGGTGCGCAGGCGCTTGCCAGGACCAAGGACGGCGTAACGCATGGCCTCGGTCAGGCGGCTCTCCGGCCCGTCGGCGCGGGGGAGGAGCTCGTCGAGCGCCACCGTCACGAGGTCGGCGGCCTCGGCCACGCGCCGGGCGAGGTCCATCAGCCGAACTCGGCAGGCTCGGCGTTCGGCGCGCCGCCCGCGCCCATCACGATCTTCTCGACGCGCAGGCGTGCGGCCTCTAGCCGCGTCTCGCAGTGAGCCTTCAGCGCCGCGCCGCGCTCGTACATGCGAATGGAGTCCTCCAGCGGCGCCTGGCCCGACTCCAGGCGGGCGACGATCTGCTCGAGCTCGGCCAGCGCCTGCTCGAAGCTCATGGCGGCGATGTCGGCGGGCTCGGACATGGGTCCCCTCGTGGCGGCGCTCTGCGAACCTAGAACTGGCGCCGGCGCCGGTCCACCCGCTATGGGCAAAGGGCCGCGCGACTCCGTCATCGGTCTGCAATGATGGGCGGATAGCTCGGGGAGGCCGAGGGGTGCAATCCGAGATCATGTCTGTATCGCGTCGACGTTTCCTGAGCCTGGCCGCCACCTCGGCGGCCTTCGGCGGCCTGTCCCAAGCCTTCGCGCAGGGCCCCGCCGGCGTGGCCTATCGCAACCAGGTCCCCGGCTACGGCGAGCTGGTCCCCGACCCGGCGCGCATCTTCGACCTGCCGAAGGGTTTCTCGTACCGCGTGGTCTCGGAATTCGGACAGCCGATGGACGACGGCCTCGTCACGCCGGGCCGCATGGACGGCATGGGCGCCTTCGATGCAGGCGATGGCCGCGTGGCCCTGGTCCGCAACCACGAGATCTATCCGGCCGACCTGGAGCGCTCGGCGTTCGGCCGCGACGGGGCCCTGACGGCCAAGGTCGAACGCGACCGGGTCTTCGACCGTATCGGCGACAAGCCTTTCGCCGGCGGGACGACGACGCTGGTGTGGGACCTTCGCGCCCAGCGGCTGGTGTCGCACCACCTGAGCCTGGCCGGCACCATGATCAACTGCGCGGGCGGCGTGACGCCCGAGGGCAGCTGGCTGTCATGCGAGGAGACCACCCAGCGGGCTGGCACCCAGGGCGCCCAGGACCACGGCTGGGTCTTCGAGGTGCCGGCGGACGCCCGCGGCCTGGTCGCGCCCCAGCCGATCAAGGCCATGGGCCGCTTCCGGCACGAGGCCACCGCCACCGACCCGCGCACGGGGGTCGTCTATCTGACCGAGGACATCGGCGACGGCCTGATCTACCGCTACCTGCCGAACGACCGGCGCAAGCTTCTGGCCGGCGGCCGGCTGCAGGCCCTGGGTTTCAAGGGCGGCGGCGATCCCCGCAACTGGACCGAAGCCTGGTGGCGCCAGGGCGATTGGCGCGAGACGGTCTGGATCGACGTCGACGAGGTCGAGAACCCCAACGACGACCTGCGCCTGCGCGGCCAGGCCAAGGGAGCGGCGCCGTTTGCCCGCGGCGAGGGCCTGTTCTTCGGCAAGGGCGAACTCTACGCCACCTGCACCAACGGCGGGCCGAAGAAGCTGGGCCAGATCCTCCGCTATGTGCCCAGCCGCTACGAGGGCCAGCCGCGCGAAGCCGATGCGCCCGGGCGGCTGCAGCTGTTCCTCGAGCCGCAGGACGAGGCGGTGATGAACATGGCGGACAACCTGGCGGTCGCCCCGTCAGGTCACCTGTTCGTCTGCGAGGATAAGGGCATGGGCCAGAACCAGCTGAAGGGCGTCACGCCCAAGGGCCAGGTGTACACGTTCGGCCGCAACGCCATGCCGCCGCCGGCCGCGGCCATGCCGGTGAACACCGAACTCGCCGGGGTCTGCTTCTCGCCCGACGGCTCGACGCTGTTCGTGAACCTCTATTCGCCGGGCAAGACCCTGGCGATCACCGGCCCGTGGAACCGCTTCCGCGCCTGATGGCCTAGTGGACGGCGCGGCTGGGCGACGGCATCGCCGCCAGCCGCTCGCGGGCCCGCCGGTTCGCCGCGCGCGACTTGCGCTGGAATTCGAGCTCGGCCTCGACGGTGCGGCAGACGTTCGCCGTCACCTGCTCCAGCGCCTTCGAGAGCCGGACGAGTTCGGCCGCGCCTTCCGCGGCCTTGACCTGAGCCGACAGCTCGTCGGCCTTGGCGAGTTCCCGCGACAGGCGGTCGAGCACCTTCGCGCGTCGGCGGCTGGGATCGTTCATGAACAAATTAAGAACACGTCGCCACGCAGGCGTCAAGTCAGCTGCGTTCGAAGCGCCGCATCGACCAATATTTGTAGCCTTCGCTCTCGACCAGCTTCCAGCCCAGCTTCCGCAGGGAGCGGCCGACCATGAAGTTGAAGAAGCCGTGCGCCAGGACGACGACGTTCTCGCCGCCGGCCGCCAGGCCGATCAGCATGGCGGCGGCGCGGTCGGCGCGCTCCTCGGCCTGGGAGCGGGTCTCCTGCCCTTCATGGTGATCGAAGAACCACCACCAAAGCCTGGCCAGGAAACCCCACAGCGAGGGCGACAGCTTGATCCAGCGCGGCAGGTCCGGCGGGGGCAGCGGCGCCTCGATGAGCAGGTCATGGCGGTCGAATTGACGGTCCCGCGCCAGCGCCTGGGCGCTCTCGATAGCGCGCACGCGGGTGGACGAGACGAGCGTCCCGCACCCTTCCACGAACTTCAGCAACTGCTGCGGCGGGGTCTGGCCGGGCAGGATGCCCAGGATCTCGTAGTTGGCCCAGAACTCGCGGTACTCGGCGGCGTTCAGGCGCACCTTGCGCGACAGCGCCGGCTCGCCGTGCCGGGCGAGGATGATCGCGCCGTGACGGATCGTGGCTGGCGCCACCTGGGGCTGGTCGGTGACGGGATCGCCCATCAGACCTGCACGCCTTTGCCGATGGCGCCCACGCGCACCTGAAACGCCCCTCACCCGTCCGCCAGGGCCCTCACATGCGCAAGCGCAGAGCGGCCCAGAGCTTCGAGGTCGTACCCGCCCTCGAGCGAGGAGACAACCCGACCCTTCGCATGACGGTCCGCGACAGAGACGACCGCCCGGGTGGCCCAGGCGAAGTCGGCCTCCTCCAGGCTTTGGCCGGCGCCGCCGATCGGGTCGCGGCGGTGGGCGTCGAAGCCGGCCGACACGATGACCAGGTCGGGCGCGAAGGCGTCCACCTGGCCCATCAACCCCTCGAAGGCCTGCCGCCAGGCCGCAGCCGGGGCGCCCGGCTCCACGACCGCGTTGGCGATGTTGCCCGCCACACTCTCGGACGGGTGGCCGGTGCCGGGCCACATCGGCCACTGCTGGATGGACGCCAGGAACAGACCATCCTGGCCCAGGAACGCCGCCTGGGTCCCGTTGCCGTGGTGGATGTCGAAGTCGACGACGGCGACCCGCTTCAGGCCCGCCGCCTGCGCGACCTTCGCCGCCACCGCCACGTTCGAGAAGATGCAGAAGCCCATCGGCAAGCCAGGTTCGGCATGATGTCCAGGCGGGCGCACGGCGCAGAACGCCCGCTGGGCGCGGCCCGCCGCCACGTCGCGGACCGCCTTGACCGCCGCGCCGGCGGCGCGCCCGGCCGCGACGAGACTGCCGGCGGACATGTAGGTGTCTGGGTCCAGCTCGTGGATGTCGTGGGCGGGCGTCGCGGCGAAGATCCGTTCCAGGTGCGCCGCCCCGTGCACCCGGGCGAGATCGGCCTCTTCCACCAGCGGCGCATCGTTGGGGATCAGGGCGAGGTCGCCGGCGTCATCGAGGGCGTCGATGACCGCCCGCAGCCGCTCCGGCCGCTCGGGATGGCCCTCGCCCGGACGGTGGTCCAGCATGTCGACGTGTGTGTAGAGCGCGACGTCCATGGCGCCATCCTACCGCAAACCGCGCCCGTCGCTTACATGAGGGTCATCGCAGGGGGCCTCCGATGACCGAAGCCGTGATCCGCCGGGCGCATGCCGCCGACGCCGAGACCTTGGCCGCGCTGGGCGCGCGCACCTTCGTCGAGACCTTCGGCCACCTCTATCCGCGCGAGGACCTCCAAGCCTATCTGGCCGAAGCCTACAGCCTGGAGCGCACCCGGCGCGACCTGGCCGACGCCGCCAAGGCGTCGTGGCTGGTGGAGGTCGGCGGTGAGGCGATCGGCTATGCCTTGGCGGGCCCCTGCAGCCTGCCGCACGAGGAGGTCACGCCCCGCTGCGGCGAGCTGAAGCGGATCTATTTCCTGAAGACGGCCCAGGGCGGCGGCTTGGGCGCGCGGCTGTTCGCCCAGGTGATCGCCTGGCTGCAGGCCGACGGTCCACGGGACGTCTGGATCGGCGTCTGGTCCGAGAACCACGGGGCGCAGAAGTTCTACGCCCGCCACGGCTTCGAGAAGGTCGGCGGCTACGGCTTCCCGGTTGGTAGAACGGTGGATTCCGAGTTGATCCTCAGACGAAGGGCGGAAACCTTCGCTGCAATTTCGCCACAATTGGTGTTCGACGAACAGACATCGGCCTGAGACAGCTCTGCGCGGGTCCGATTGTTGCGGAGATTTAACCTAGCGCCACCTTCCCGCGAACCTCTGCTTCTGAGAACCTGTAATCAGAAGTGACGGAGTCTTCGAGGGCGCTTGGGATGCTCAAGATCGGCTATGTTCGGTTCGGCGAGCAGGACCAGCACGAGCAGGTTTCGACCCTCGAAGCCCTCGGCTGCCAGGTGATCCGCACCGAGGAAACCCTCGCCGAGGGCGTCGGCTCGCCCGTCCTGGCGTCGATCCTCGACTTCATCGCCGCCGGCGACCAGCTGATTGTCACCCGCCTGGAGCACCTGGCCGCGTCCAGCCGCGAACTTCTGGATGTGGTGGCGCGCCTCGAGGCGCGCGGGGCCAGCCTCTATGTGGCGGACGCGGGTGTCAGCACCCAGGGGGAAGGCGGTCGCGCCCTGCGGGCGGTGCTGGAGGCCGTGGGCTCCTTCGACAGCGAAACCTCGGGACGGCGGCGGCGCGCCACCGCCGAGGCCCAGCAGATCCGGGCGCTGCGGCGCGCGGGCATCGGCCCCGTCGAGATCGCCCGGCGCCTCGGCGTCTCGCGCATGACGGTGTGGCGCAAGCTGCGCGAGATGGAGGCGCAAGCCTAGGCTCCGCGCCGGCTCGCCTGCACGAAGTCCACGAACGCGCGCAACGGCGACGGCATTGTCCGGCGGCTGGGATAGTAGAGGAACGGCGCCGGGAAGACCTCGGACCAGTCGGCCAGGACCTCCACCAGACGGCCGCTCGCCAGGTGCGGTTCGGCATAGCCGTCGAAGGTCGGCAGGAAGCCCAGTCCTTCCAGCGCCGCGCGCATGAGCAGCGCGGCGTTCGTCGACGTGATCGGGCCCGTCGGAGAGATGCGCAGCGTCTCGCCGCGGCGTTCGAACTCCCACGGCGGCTCCGCCCCGCTCGGGAAGCGCACCCGCAGGCACGGCAGCCGCAACAGGTCGCGCGGATGCTCGGGCCATCCCACGCGGGCGATCAGCTCGGGCGAGGCCACGACGGCATAGCGCTGGGGCGGGCCCAGCGACACGGCGACCATGTCCTGGGCCAGGCTCTCGCCCCAGCGGACGCCCGCGTCGTACCCCGCGGCCACGATGTCGACGAGGCTGGCTTCGATCGTGAGCTCGAGGCGCACGGCCGGATAGGCCTTGAGGAACGCGGTCAGCAACGGGGCCAGGAACAGGTCCACCGCCGGCTCAGGCGCGTTGATCCGCAGGGCGCCGGCGGGCTCGGCTTGGGCGGAGCGCGCCTCGGCCACCGCCTCGCCGATCTCGACCAGCGCCGGCTGCAGGCGGGCCAGCAGCGCGGCGCCCGCATCCGTGAGGGCGACGCTGCGGGTCGTACGGTTCAGCAGACGGACGCCCAGCTGGGCCTCCAGCTCGCGTAGCGTGGCGCTCAGGGTCGACGCCGACACGCCCCGCTCGACGGCGGCGCGCCGGAAGTTCCGGTGTCGCGCGATGGCCGCGAAGCTGTCGAGGGCGGCAAGGTCCAGCCGGTCCATTGTTCGGATTTCCGCACAGTTCGTGCGGAACAATGCCGATTATCGCGAGCAATTCCCAGGCCTAGCTTTCGTGCACAACCACGGAGGCGAACGATGCAGACGCGCAAGCTTGGAACCACTGGTCCCACGGTCTCGGCCCTTGGCCTGGGCTGCATGGGCATGTCGGACATGTACGGCCCGGCCGACCGCGCCGAGAGCCTGGCCACCATCGACGCGGCGGTGGAGGCTGGGATCACCCTGCTGGACACCGGCGACTTCTACGGCATGGGCCACAACGAGATGCTGATCGGCGAGGCGCTGAAGCGCCACCGCCGCGACGACCTGGTGCTGAGCGTGAAGTTCGGCGCGCTGCGCGGGCCGGACGGCGCCTTCCTGGGCTACGACGCCCGGCCCATCGCGGTGAGGAGCGCCCTGGCCTATTCCCTGCGCCGCCTGGGCGTGGACCACATCGACGTCTACCGGCCCTCGCGCCTGGACCCGAGCGTGCCGATCGAGGACACGATCGGGGCGCTCGCCGAGCTGGTGCAGGCCGGCTACGTCCGCCACATCGGGCTGTCCGAAGTGGGATCCGAGACGATCCGCCGTGCGGCCCAGGTCCACCCGATCAGCGACCTCCAGATCGAATACAGCCTGCTGTCGCGCGGCATCGAGGACGGCATCCTGCAGACCTGCCGCGAGCTGGGCGTCGGGATCACCGCCTATGGCGTGCTCTCGCGGGGACTGATCGGCGGCCACATGAGCGCCGCCCCGTCGGGCCGCGACTTCCGGGCGATGAGCCCGCGCTTCCAGGGCGAGAACCTGGAGAAGAACCTGCAGCTGGCCGAGGCGCTGCGCACCGCGGCCCAAGCGGCGGGGGTGACGCCGGCGCAGGCGGCGATCGCCTGGGCGGCGTCACGCGGCGACGACATCGTCCCCCTGGTCGGCGCGCGCCGCCGCGAACGGCTGGCCGAGGCCCTCGGCGCGCTGGAGGCGAAGCTGTCGCCCGAAGCGCTCGCCAGCATCGAGGCGGCCGTGCCGAAGGGCGCGGCGTCGGGGGAGCGCTACCCGACGCAGCAGATGGCCATGCTGGACAGCGAGCGCGCCTGAGGTCCCGCGCAGACTGGACATGCGGGACCCGGAGCCCCATCCTCGGCGTTCAAACGGACGTTCGAAGGCGGATCCCGCATGTTCATGCGCTTCTTCACCGAGCTGCGCGAGGCCAAGGTGCCCGTGACGCTGAAGGAGTACCTCGCCCTGATGGAGGGCCTGGACAAGGGCGTCATCGACCGCTCGGTGGACGACTTCTACTACCTGTCGCGCGCCGCACTGGTGAAGGACGAGAAGAACCTCGACAAGTTCGACCGGGTGTTCGGCCACGTCTTCAAGGGGCTGGAGCGGGTCGACGACGGGGTCACCGCCGACATCCCGGCCGAGTGGCTGAAGAAGATCTCCGAGAAATTCCTCACCGAGGAGGAGAAGGCGCAGATCGAGGCCATGGGCGGCTTCGAGAAGCTGATGGAAGCCCTGGCCGAGCGCATCCGCGAGCAGAAGGAGCGCCACGAGGGCGGCAACAAGATGATCGGCACCGGCGGCACCTCGCCGTTCGGCGCTAACGGCTACAATCCCGAAGGCGTCCGCATCGGCCAGGACAAGGGCCGGCACGGCAAGGCCATCAAGGTGTGGGACAAGCGCGAGTACAAGAACCTGGACGACCAGGTCGAGCTCGGCACCCGGAACATCAAGGTCGCCCTGCGCCGCCTGCGCAAATGGGTCCGCGACGGCGCCCCCGAAGAGCTGGACCTGGATGGCACGATCAAGGGCACGGCCGAGAAGGGCTACCTGGACATCCACCTGCGTCCCGAGCGCCGCAACAAGATCAGCGTCCTGATCTTCTTCGACATCGGCGGCTCGATGGACAGCCACATCAAGGTCTGCGAGGAGCTGTTCAGCGCCGCGCGCTCCGAGTTCAAGAACATGGAGTTCTATTACTTCCACAACTGCCTCTACGAGGCGGTCTGGAAGGACAACCGCCGGCGGCACGCCGAGAAGATCCCGACCTGGGACGTGCTCCACAAGTTCCCGCACGACTACAAGATCATCTTCGTGGGCGACGCCACGATGAGCCCCTACGAGATCACCTATCCGGGCGGGTCGGTGGAGCACTGGAACGAGGAGGCCGGCGCCGTCTGGCTGGACCGGGTGACCCAGATCTACGAGCGCGTGGTGTGGCTGAACCCGACCGCCGAGCGGCACTGGGACTACACGCCCTCGATCGGCGTGATCAAACAGCTGGTCGGCGACCGGATGTTCCCGCTGACGATCGAAGGGCTGGAGAAGGCGATGCGCGAGCTGGCCCGCTGAGCAACCAGGGGTGTGCGATTGCGCCGGATCGACCTAAGCTGGCGTGATGCTTAAGGGATTCGCATGACCGATCCCCTGATTCAGGATCCGCCCGAGACGGAAGAGGCGCAGGCCGCCACCAAGGCTGCGGTCTTCAACGCCGCCGAGCGGCTGTTCGCGCTGCACGGCTTCCAGAACGTCTCGGTGCGCGACATCACCGCCGAGGCCGGGGTCAACCTGGCGAGCGTGAATTACCACTTCGGCTCGAAGGACGCCCTGCTCTTCGAGATCTTCAAGCGGCGCACGGCCGAGCTCAACCGCGAGCGGGCCCGCCTGCTGCACGAGGCCGCCGCTCGCCACGGCGGCCGCCCGCCGGTGCGCGAGATCCTCGAGGCGTATTTCTCGCCGCCGCTGCGCTGGTCGGCGCCGGACAACGAACGCCGCATCTCGATCCAGTTCATCATCCGCGCCCGCTCAGAAGGGACTGAGGAGATGCGCGAGGTGCTGCGCAACGACGTCAGCCACCTCGCACGCTTCGCCGACGCGCTGCTGGCCGCCCGGCCCGACCTGCCGAAGGAAGACGTCTACTGGCGGCTGCACTTCGTGCTGGGCATGGTCCACAACAACCGCTTCGCCGAGTTCGACCGGCTGCACCATCTGTCGGGCGGCGTCACCCGCGAGGGCGACGTGCAGGCGCTGCTGAGGCGCATGCTGGACTTCGCGGAGGCTGGCTTCCTGGCCTGACGGCCTCCGGCGCCGACTGGAGGGCCACCGCATCGCGATGTGCCGCGGAACACAGAATTTCCCAAGGCCAAGCTTGCGTTGAGAGAGGCTCTGGGGAAGGTGACCACGTGCTGCGTTGCAGCGCGAGCGTCCCAGTCCGGTCGATGAACATCTCAGTCCAGCCAGCGCCCCCAGACGTTCCCTTGGACATGAAGCGCGCCCTTCGCGCGCACCCCTGGGAGACCACTCCGGTCGGGGCTATGTCCGATTGGCCGGCGTCGCTGAAGACGCTCGTCGATGTCATGTTGGACGCCGATCAGCCGATGCTGATCATCTGGGGCCCGACACGGACGATGATCTACAACGATGGCTATGCGCCCACCCTGGGAAGTCGCCATCCCGGCGCCCTCGGCCGACCGTTCTTCGAAGTATGGCCGGAACTTGAACCCGATCTCAGTCCGATCATGGCGCGGGCGCTTGCGGGCGAGCCGATCCATATGGGGGACATTCGCCTAACGGTGCACCGCAACGGCTATCCGGAAGAGGCGCACTTCGCTTTCTCCTACACGCCGATCCGGGACGACCGGCAGAAGGTCGTCGGCATCTTCTGTCCCCTGCGCGAGACCACGCGCGAGGTCGCCGCGGCCGAGACGCAGGCGTTCTGGCTGAAGCTGGAGCGCGAGCTGATGGACCAGACCGACCCGGCGGCGATCATTCAGACCTCGCAGCGGGCGCTCGGCGAGAAGCTCCAGGCCGGTCGGGTCGGCTACGGCGCCGTGGACTTCGAGGCCCGTTACTTCACCACGGCCAACAACTGGACCGACGGCAGCATCCCGCACCAGAACGGCACCCACGACCTCGCGGCCTTCGGACCCGAGATCTGGAACGCGCTGAAGGGCGGCGAGCCGCTGGCGATCGAGGACGTCACGACCGACCCGCGGTTCGACTCGCCGGAGGCGCGCGCCGCCTTCGCGGCCCTGCAGATGCGCTCGGCGCTGACGGTCAGCTTGGTGAAGGGCGGACGGATGATCGCCGCCATGTACGTGCACGATCAGCGGCCGCGACGCTGGACGACCGCGGATCGGGAGCTGGTTCTGCAGGTCGCGGACCGCACCTGGTCGGCGCTGACCCGCGCGTCGGCCGAACAACAGGTCCGCAGCGTCCTGTCGAGCATGGCGGAGGGCTTCCTGCTGCTCGACCGTCAGTTCCGCGTCGTGTCGATCAATCCGGAAGGGCTGCGGCTGGACGGCCGCGCGCGGCACGAGATGCTGGGCCGGACACACTGGGAGCTGTGGCCCGGCACCGAACACTCCGCCCTGGGCCAGGTGCTCCGGCGCGCGATGGCCGAGGCCGCTCCCGCCGAGCTGGAGCACGTCTACGCCTTCGAGGATGGCCGCACCGTCTGGTTCGAGACGCGGGCCTATCCGACGGACCAGGGCCTCGCGCTGTTCTACCGCGACGTCAGCGAGCGGAAGGCCGCCGAGCAGCGGCTGGAGCTGCTGATGCGTGAAGTCGATCACCGCGCCAACAACCTGATGTCCGTTGTGCAGGGCGCCGTCGCGTTAAGCCGCGCGGACGACGCCGACACACTCAGGACGATCATCCTTGGCCGGGTGGACGCGCTGGCCCGGGCGCACCAGCTGCTGGCGGCGTCTCGATGGACCGGCGCCGATCTGCGGCGGCTCGTCGCCGACGAGGTTCGGGCCTACACGCTGGGCGACGGTGACCGCGTGTCGATCAATGGGCCTGACGTGCCGCTGAGCCCGGCCCTGGCGCAGGGCATCGCCATGGCGGTGCACGAACTGGCCACCAATGCGCTCAAGCATGGGGCGCTGAACAACGCCACGGGCCGAATCGACGTGGCCTGGACGCGCTCGGCCCACGGTCTGCGGCTGACCTGGACCGAGTCCGGCGGACCGCCGGTCGAGGCGCCCACCCACGCAGGGTTCGGCACGACCGTGCTGCAACGGGCGCTCAAGGGGGCGATCGGCGGGCAGACGACGCTGAGCTGGAACGAGCGGGGGCTGGTATGCGTGCTCGAGGCGCCTCTCTCGGACAACGCCGGCTAGACCTCAAAGGTCGGCTGGGCGCCCCACCAATCCTGCCAAAGCTCGCCTGAAAGCCTGCCACCCGGCTGGCGGACACGCGAAGCTGCGCCATATCGGCGCCATGCCGAAGATCATCACCGACGCCGCGACTTTCATCGCGCCCAAGGCCTGGGGCGCCCGCGATCTGGCCTTAGTGGAAGGCGCCAGCGTGCGCTTGCACTGGACCGACCAGCCGTACGACTGGCACGTCAACGACGGCGCCGAGGTGTTCCTGGTCCTCGAGGGCGAGGTGGAGATGCGCTACCGCGAGGCCGGCGTGGAGAAGGCGGTGCGCCTGAAGCCCGCCGACATGTTCATCGCCGAGGCCGGCGACGCCCACGTGGCCCACCCGATCGGGCCGGCCAGGGTGCTGGT
>NZ_JAPSKZ010000213.1 GCF_031181185.1 Phenylobacterium sp.
CCCTTTGAACCGACTGTCCGACGCGACGCTGGCCCAGGTCCGCGCGCCTGTCCGCACGCCGGCCTACGACCGCGCGGCGGTGAGGATCGGCGTCGTGCACTTCGGCCCGGGCGCCTTCCACCGCGCGCACCAGGCCTTCTACTTCGACGAGATGCTGAAGAGGCGATCGGACTTCGGCGTCTGCGCCGTCTCGCTGCGGTCGCCGGACGTGCGCGACGCGCTATCCCCGCAGGGCGGCCTCTACACCCTGGCGGAGATGGAGGCCGAGCCGGCGTATCGCGTGATCGGCGCGATCCGCGAGCTGCTGGTCGCCCCGGAAGATCCCGAGGCCGTCTTTCGCCGTCTGGTGTCGCCGGACGTGCGCTACGTGACCTCCACGGTCACCGAGAAGGGCTACTGCCTGACGACAGCCGGCGAGCTCGACCTGGCCCACCCGGATGTCCAGCGCGACCTGGCGCAGCCGGACCGTCCGACGAGCCTGCCGGGCTGGATCGTCGAGGCCCTGCGTCGCCGGCGCGAGGGCGGCCTTGCGCCCTTCACGGCCATCAGCTGCGACAACCTCTCGGACAATGGCGTGAAGCTGCGGCGCGCGGTGCTGCAACTGGCCGAGGCCGGCGGCCAGCATGACCTCGCCCGCTGGATCGCGGCGGAGGCCCGCTTCCCGTCCAGCATGGTCGACTCCATCACGCCGGCGACCGACGACGCGCTGCGCGGGCAGGTGGCCGGGGTGCTGGGGCTGGAGGACGCCTGGCCGATCCAGCGCGAGCGCTTCACCCAGTGGGTGGTCGAGGACCAACTGGGGAGCGACGCGGCCGCGTTCGCCGCCGCGGGGGTCACGGTCGCCCGCGAGGTGGCTCCGTTCGAACGCGCCAAGCTTCGCCTGCTCAACGGCGCCCACTCCACGCTGGCCTATGTGGGCCTGGCGCTCGGCCGCGAGACGGTGTTCGAGGCGATGCAGGAGCCGGCGCTGGCCCGCTTCGTCGAGCGGATGATGCGCGAAGACGTGACCCCGACGCTGGATGCGCCCGAGCTCGACGTTCCCACCTACATCGGAGACGTCCTGACCCGCTTCCGCAACCCGGCCATCGTCCACAAGCTGTCGCAGATCGCCTGGGACGGCTCGCAGAAGCTGCGGTTCCGCCTGCTGGAGACCGCCCAAGACGCCCTCGCCGCCGGCCGCCCCGTCGATCGTCTGGCGGTGGGCGTCGCGGCCTGGATCGGCTTCGTCGTGCGCCAGACCGGGGCCGGTGAGCGCGTCGTGGATCCCCTCGCCGACCGGCTCGCCCTCACCGCGACGGGCGGCTGCGATCCGGTGGAGCGCTTCCTGCACCTGGATCAGGTGTTCCCGCCCGCCCTGGCCGCCGATCCGCGGTTCCGCAGCGCCGTCGCGCGGGCCTACGACGCCTTGGCCAACGATCCGGCGTCGGCGTTGGCGGCCTGAGCCGCCCGGCTCAGCCGCTCCTCGATTCGGCGCACCAGCTCCTGGGCCGGCAAGCCCAGGCTGTCGGCCATGCGGCAGAACTCCAAGAGGTCCACGCGCCGCTGGCCGCGCTCGATCATCGCGACGTGGGAGCCGGTCTTCTCCAGGCGCGCCGCGAGCGCGCGTTGGCTCAGGCCCGCCTGCCGCCGCGCCTCAATGAGCACTTCGCGCACGACCCCGTACTCGCTCGAGAACACCGGATTGGGCCGGCGCGCGTAGCCGGAGATCACCGTTGCGGCGTTGTTGACACCGGTGTCAGCCAAAGGCATGTTTCCTCCAAGCTTGGGTGCGTCTGCGGTTTCCGCCGATTTTCTCAAGCTTTTATGACACCGGTGTCAATGACATTGATACTGGTCCTGCAAGGTTCAAGGCCGCAGCGACGGCGACGCCCGGAAACAGGGCGGTAGGGGAGGAAAATCGATGGTGCGAACGGGCGAAATCCGCCTGCGCTCGCTGGCCTGCGGCGCGTCCATTCTCGTTCTGGCCGCCGGCTTGGCCGGCCCGGCCCTGGCGCAGTCGCCGGCCGAGCAGGCCACAGGCTCGGAAGTCGAGGAGATCGTCGTCACCGGTTTCCGTGCGGCGATCCAGAGCGCGATCGCGGTGAAGCGCGAAGAGTCCGGCGTGGTCGACGCGATCAAGGCTGAGGACATCGCCAAGTTCCCCGACAACAACCTGGCCGAGTCGCTGCAGCGGATCCCCGGCGTCGCGATCACCCGCTCCGCGGGCGAAGGGCGCAACATCACCGTCCGCGGCCTGGGCCCGGGTTCGACCCGCGTGCGCATCAACGGCATGGAAGGGCTGACGACGACGGGCGGCTCCGACGCCGACGGCGGCGCCAACCGCAACCGCCAGTTCGACTTCAACGTCTTCGCCTCCGAGCTCTTCAACAGCCTGGCCGTCCGGAAGACCGCCTCGGCCAGCGTCGAGGAAGGCTCGCTAGGCGCGACCGTCGACCTGACCACCTCGCGGCCGCTCGACTTCGGCAAGGACCAGGTTTTCACCGTCTCCGGCCAGATGGGCTACAACGACCTGTCGAAGAGCTGGGACCCGCGGTTCGCCGCCCTCGCTTCCAAGACGTTCCTGGACGACACCGTCGGCGTGCTGGTCTCGGTCGCCTACTCCGAGCGCGGCGTGCGCGAGGAAGGCTTCAACACCGTCCGCTGGGCGGAAGGCACCTCCAACAGCGGCTGGTGCAGCCCGCTGGGCTTCGACACCAACGCCACCACCGCGGGCCAGCAGTTCAACCCCGGCGCCAACGCCACGACTGGCGCCTCGGCCACCCACTGCTCGGCGGGCGAACCCCGCATCGCCGGCACGCCGGAAGCGATCGCCGCCTACCAGCGCGCGTCGGATCCCGGCAGCTGGCACCCGCGCATCCCGCGCTACGCCCGCCTCGACTACGATCAGAAGCGCCTGGGCATCACCGGCGCCCTGCAGTGGAAGCCGACCGACCGGACGACGGTCAGCTTCGACTACCTGTACTCGAACTATAAGTCCCACCGGACCGAGAACTATCTGGAGGCCATCTCCTTCAGCCGCGGCGCCGCCAGCCCCGAGTTCGGCAAGGCGTTCATGATCCCGCGGGTCTTCGAGACCGACGAGCACGGCACCCTCACTTACGGCGTGTTCGACAACGTCGACATCCGCCTGGAGAGCCGCGAGGACAAGCTGGAGACGATCTTCAGCCAGTACAGCCTCTCGGGCACGCACGAGTTCACCGACACCCTGCGCGTCAGCGGGATGATCGGCACCTCGAAGTCCAGCTTCAAGAACCCGATCCAGACCACGATCACCTTCGACCGCGCGAACCAGGACGGCTGGACCTACGACGCGCGCGACAACAAGCACCTGCCCAACATCACCTGGGGCTTCGACGTCACCGACCCGACCGCGTTCACCTTCACGAACGCCAATGCGACGGGCTCGGTCCGCCCGAGCGAGATCCGCCTGCGGCCGCAGTTCGTGCAGAACAGCTTCGACATCGCCTCGGGCGACATCGCCTGGGAGGCCACCGACACCTTCACCTTCAAGTTCGGCGGCACGTGGAAGAAGTTCCGCAACGACGGCCAGGAGTACCGCCGGGCCACCGAGTTCGCGATCCCGGCCATGCCGGCGGGCGTGAACATCACCTCGCTGTCGGAACAGCTCACCGGCTTCGGCAAGGGTCTGGGCGGCGGCGCGGGCGTGCCCACGGGTTGGGTGATCCCCAACTTCGACGCGGTCGCCGAAGCCTACGGCATCTACTCGAACACCGGCACGTTTACGCTGCAGGGCATCGAGAACACCAACGCGCGGGGCAGCTTCCGGACGATCATCGAGGAAAGCCAGGCCCTGTACGGCCAGGTGGACTTCGACACCGACATCCTGCCCTGGCGCCTGCGCGGCGACTTCGGCGTCCGCTACGTGGAAACGGAAACCACCGCGTCGGGCTATCGTACGCTGACGACGCCGACCGGCACCGTGCCGGACCGCATCACCGTCGAGAACAAGTACGAGAACTGGCTGCCCTCGGCCAACGTTGTGGCCGAGGTGACGCCAGACTTCCTGGTCCGCGCCGCCGCCGCCAAGGTGATGGTGCGTCCGGGCCTGGGCGCCCTGAACCCCGGCGGCACCGTCAACACCACGGGCAACCTGTCGATCACGACCGGCAACCCGTTCCTGAAGCCGCAGACGGCGAACACCTACGACCTCTCGTTCGAGTGGTACCCCGGCGGCAATTCGCTGGTGGCGCTTGGCTTCTTCATCAAGGACTTCAAGCGCGACTTCACGACGGTTCGCCTGACCGGTCCGTTCTCGTCGTTCGGCCTTCCCGAAGAGCTGCTGGCAGGGACCGGCCGCACGCCCAGCGACGAGGCGCAGTTCACCACCACGATCAACACGAAGGGCGGCGATCCCTACAAGGGCTTCGAGTTCAACGTGCAGCAGCCCTTCACCTTCCTGGTGGACCGCTTCGGCATGCCCGAGTGGGCCGGCAACTTCGGCGTGCTGTTCAACTACACCTACGTGAAGGGCACCCAGCAGTTCTGCGCCGGCACGCCCGTCAATGGCGTCTGCCCCGCGAACCTGGTGCTCGAGAACCGGCCGACCAACGTCTCGAAGAACGCCTACAACGCCACGATCTTCTACGAGGACGCGAAGTTCAGCGCCCGGGCCTCGCTCTCGCACCGGTCCAGCTACCTGTTCGCCGTGCCGTCCGGGAACCAGGGCAACCTGACCACCGGCCGTCGCCAGGACTACCAGGACGCCGACTGGGTGCCGTCGACGACCACCATCGACGCCAACGTCAGCTACCAGCTCACCGAGAAGCTGCGCCTGACGCTGGAAGCCCTCAACCTGACGGACGAAGAGAGCCGTCAGTACAATGACACTGAGGCCGCCCGCGTGTGGACCAACCACCACTTTGGTCGCCAGTTCTACTTCGGCGCGCGCTACGCCTTCTAAGCGCGCCTCGAGAGGCCGGGCGGTCCTCCCCCCGCCCGGCCCTTCCCCTCACCCTGCCTATCGGAGCACCGGCATGTTCAGCCGCCGTGATGTCCTTCTCTCGGGCGCGGCGCTGGCCGCAACGCCCGCCCTCGCCGCTCAGGCCGCCGAAGACGACTGGGCCCTGGCCCGCGAGATCGTTGCGCGCATCAAGCCGCCGACCTTCCCCGATCGCGACTTCCCGATCACCGACTTCGGCGCAGACGGCGAGGCCGTGGCGGATTCGAGCGAGGCCTTCCAGAAGGCGATCGCCGCCGCCAATGCCGCCGGCGGCGGGCGCGTCGTCGTCCCGCCGGGCGCCTGGCTCACCGGGCCCCTCCATCTGAAGAGCAACGTCAACCTGCACGTCCAGAAGGGCGCAACGATCCTCTTCAAGACCGATCCCAAGGCCTACCTGCCGCTGGTCTTCACTCGGTGGGAGGGCATCGAGCTGATGAACTACTCGCCGTTCGTCTACGCCTTCGAGCAGGAGAACATCGCCATCACCGGCGAGGGGACGCTCGACGGCCAGTGCTCGCGCGAGCACTGGTGGACCTGGAAGGGCAAGTGGAAGCAGAACCAGCACGGCTGGGTGGAAGGCATGCCCGACCAGCGCCCCTCCCGCGCCAAGCTCTTCCAGATGGCCGAGGACCGCGTGCCGGTCGAGCA
>NZ_JAPSKZ010000214.1 GCF_031181185.1 Phenylobacterium sp.
TTTGAAGGCGTGGAGGAGGCCCTGGCCGTCCCGGGCGCGGACCTCCGCCTGTTCGGCAAGCCCGAGGCCTACGAGCGCCGACGCATGGGCGTGGCCCTGGCCTGGGGCGGCGACATAGAGGACGCGCGTAGCCGGGCCCGCGAGGCGGCCGGCAAGGTGCGGCCCATCAAAGGCTGAGCGCGGGAACAGGCTTGACCTTTAGGCATTGTGACAGCGGAGCTGGTCAGGGGACCCGCGCCGACGCAATCCATTGTCGTCATTCGTGTTCTTCCGGGGGTTGACTTACCCGCCCCCGACCTGAAGAACGCCCGCCACATAGCGCCAAATGGCCGCAGCCAGGAGATCACAACCCATGCCCGTTCGCGTCGCCATCAACGGTTTCGGTCGCATCGGCCGCCTGGTCCTGCGCTCGATCATCGAACATGCGCGGACGGACATCGAGGTCGTGGCCATCAACGACCTGGGCCCGGTCGAGACCAACGCCCACCTGCTGCGGTACGACAGCGTGCATGGCCGCTTCCCGCAGCCCGTGACCGTGAACGGCGACACCATCGACGTGGGCCGTGGTCCGATCAAGGTGACGGCCATCCGCAATCCCGCCGAGCTGCCGCACAAGGACCTGGGCGTCGACATCGCGCTGGAGTGCACGGGCCTGTTCACGGCTCGGGACAAGGCCGCCGCCCACCTGGAAGCCGGCGCCAAGCGGGTGATCATCTCGGCCCCGGGCGACGGCGTCGACAAGACCATCGTCTACGGCGTGAACCACGAGACGCTGACCGCCGACGACCTGATCATCTCGAACGCGTCCTGCACCACCAACTGCCTGGCCCCGGTGGCCAAGGTCCTGCAGGAGCTCTGCGGGATCGAGCGCGGCTACATGACCACGATCCACTCGTACACGGGCGACCAGCCGACGCTGGACACCATGCACAAGGACCTCTACCGCGCCCGCGCCGCGGCCATGTCGATGATCCCGACCTCAACCGGCGCCGCCAAGGCCCTGGGCCTGGTGATCCCGGAACTGACCGGCAAGCTGGACGGCAGCTCGATCCGCGTGCCGACGCCGAACGTCTCGGTCGTCGATCTGAAGTTCGTGCCGGGCAAGAAGGTCACGAAGGAAGAGATCAACGCCGCCATCGAGGCGGCCGCGGCCTCGGGCCCGCTGAAGGGCATCCTGGCGGTCACCAACGAGCCGCTGGTCTCCAGCGACTTCAACCACGTGTCGGCCTCCTCGACCGTGGCCTTGCCGCAGACCCAGGTCATCGACGGCGGCCTTGGCCGCGTCCTGTCCTGGTACGACAACGAGTGGGGCTTCTCGACGCGGATGAGCGACACCGCCGTCCACATGGGCAAGCTGCTCTAAGCCTGAGGCTCCCATGACCTTCCGCACCCTCGACGACGCCGATCTCCAGGGCCGGCGCGCCCTGGTGCGCGTGGACTTCAACGTGCCGATGGCCGACGGCCGGGTGACCGACGACACCCGGTTGCGAGCCGCGCTGCCGACCATCGAAAAGCTTCGCGCCGGCGGAGCGAAGGTGGTGCTGCTGGCCCACTTCGATCGGCCGAAGGGCAAGCGCGTGCCGGAGATGAGCCTGAAGCCGGTGGTGGAGCCGCTGTCCAAGCTGCTCGGCGCCCCGGTGGCGTTTGCGGACGACTGCATCGGCGATGACGCCCAGACGGCGATCAACGGCCTTCAGTCCGGCGACGTGGCCCTGCTGGAGAACGTCCGCTACCACGCGGGCGAGGAGAAGAACGACGCCGAGTTCGCCGCCCAGCTTGCGGCCGGCGGCGACATCTACGTCAACGACGCCTTCTCGGCCGCCCACCGGGCTCACGCCTCGACCGAAGGCGTCGCCCGCCTGCTGCCGGCCTATGCCGGCGAGCAGATGCGCAAGGAGCTGGAGGCCCTGGACGCCGCCCTGGGCAACCCCAAGCGGCCCGTCCTGGGCATCGTCGGCGGGGCGAAGGTCTCGACCAAGCTGGACCTGCTGAACAACCTGGTCGGCAAGCTGGACTACCTGGCCATCGGCGGCGGCATGGCCAACACCTTCCGCTTCGCCCAGGGCTACGAGATCGGCGGCTCGCTGTGCGAGAAGGAGATGGCGGAGACCGCGCGCGAGATCCTGCAGAAGGCCGACGAGGCCGGTTGCAAGGTGATCCTGCCCAGCGACGTGGTGGTCGCCACCGCCCTGGAGCCGGGCGTCGCCACCCGGGTCGTCGACCTCACCGGCGAGGACAAGCTGTCGCCGGACGAGAAGATTTTCGACGTCGGCCCCGACACCCTGGCTCAGGTGACGGCGGCCATGGCCGAATGCCGCACCCTGATCTGGAATGGGCCATTTGGCGTGTTCGAAGTGCAACCCTTTGATAAGGCCACCGTTGAAGCTGCACAGGAAGCGGCTTCGCTCGCCAAGACCGGCAAGTTGGTGGCGGTGGCAGGCGGTGGTGATACGGTTGCGGCCCTAAATGCGGCGCGTGCGACCGGTGATTTCACCTTCGTCTCCACGGCCGGCGGCGCGTTTCTGGAATGGATGGAAGGCAAGGAGCTGCCCGGGGTGGCGGCCTTGTCGAAGGGGAATTAACGATGGCGCGTATCACGCTTCGACAGCTTCTCGATCACGCCGCCGAGCACGGCTACGGCGTGCCGGCCTTCAACATCAACAACATGGAACAGGCGCTGGCGATCATGGAGGCCGCGGAGGCCACCAATTCGCCGGTGATCATGCAGGCCTCGCGCGGCGCCCGCTCCTACGCCAACGACATCGTGCTGAAGCACCTGATCGATGCGATGGCCGAGATGTACCCGGACATCCCGATCTGCATGCACCAGGACCACGGCAACAACGAAGCCACCTGCGCCACGGCGATCCAGTACGGCTTCACCAGCGTGATGATGGACGGCTCGCTGATGGCCGACGGCAAAACGCCGGCCGACTATGAGTACAACGTTCGCGTCACCCGCAACGTCGTCGACATGGCGCACTGGGTCGGCGCCTCGGTCGAGGGCGAGCTGGGCGTGCTGGGCTCGCTCGAGACCGGCATGGGCGAGAAGGAGGACGGCCACGGCTTCGAAGGCAAGCTTGGCCACGACCAGCTGCTGACCGACCCCGACCAAGCCGTCGAGTTCGTGAAGGCCACCGAGGTCGACGCGCTCGCCATCGCCATGGGCACCAGCCACGGCGCCTACAAGTTCACGCGCAAGCCCGACGGCGACGTGCTGGCCATGCACGTCATCGAGGAGATCCACCGCCGCCTGCCCAACACCCACTTGGTGATGCACGGCTCGTCCTCGGTCCCGCAGGAGCTGCAGGACATCATCAACCAGTACGGCGGCGAGATGCCCCAGACCTGGGGCGTGCCCGTCGAAGAGATCCAGCGCGGCATCAAGAACGGCGTGCGGAAGATCAACATCGACACCGACAACCGCATGGCCATCACCGGCGCGATCCGGAAGGTGTTCGCCGAGAAGCCGGGCGAGTTCGACCCGCGCAGCTACCTGAAGCCCGCCAAGGAGGCGATGCGGAAGGTCTGCATCCAGCGGATGGAAGAGTTCGGCACCGCCGGCATGGCGTCGAAGATCAAGCCGCTGCCGCTGTCGGCCATGGCCAAGCGCTATGCGTCGGGCGAGCTGGCGCCCAAGATCGGCATCACCCGCGTCGCCGCCGAGTAGGCCGACCGGAATTTCGACCTTCCTTGAACGGCCGTGTCGGCTTCCGACACGGCCGTCCGTCTTTCAGTCGTGAAGGCGCGCCGAGCCGGCCGCCCAAGGGACGGAGAAGGTCATGTCCAAGCTGACGAATGCGATCCGGGCCGGCGCGCTGGCGCTCGCCGCCGCCACGGCGGTTCCCGCCGTGGCCCTGGCCGCGCAGCCCGCCGCCGCCACGGCGCAGGCGCCCGCCAAGAGTGGCCATGTCGAGGCGAACGGCGTCCGCTACTACTACGAGGTCCACGGCGCGGCGACGGCGCGCCCGCCGCTGCTCCTGCTGCACGGCGGCCTGGGCTCGATCGACATGTTTCGGCCGCTGCTGCCCACATTCGCCGCCGACCGGCAGGTGATCGCGGTCGACCTGCACGGCCATGGCCGCACAGTGCTGGGTGAGCGCCCGTTCACCCTCGAGGCGATGGGCGCCGACATGGACACCATCCTGGGTAAGCTCGGCTACGGGAAGGTCGACGTGGTCGGCTACTCGATGGGCGGCGGCGTCGCCTTCCAATTGGCCGCGCAGAAGCCCGAGCGGGTGAACCGCCTGGTGCTGGTCTCGACCAGCTATTCCACCGACGGCTTCCACAGCGAGATGCGGCCGATGCAGGCGCAGCTCTCCGGGCAGATGGCCGAGGCCATGAAGGGCACGCCGATGTACGACGGCTACATGGCGGTGGCGCCCCGCAAGCAGGACTTCCCCAAGCTGCTCGACACCCTGGGCGCCTTCATGCGCAAGGACTACGACAGCTCGGCCCTGATCCCGCGCCTCACCATGCCGGTGATGCTGGTCTACGGCGACGCCGACATGTTCAAGCCGGATCACGAGATCGACTTCTTCAAACGGCTGGGCGGCGGCCTGCGCGACGCCGGCTGGCAGCGCGAGCACATGTCGAAGCACCGCCTGGCGATCCTGCCCGGCCGCACCCACTACGACGTCTTCCTGTCGCCGGACCTGCCTCGCACGACGCTGACGTTCCTGGATGGCCAGGACAAGGGCGCCGATTGGACGGTCGGCAAGTAGGAACAGGCGGCCTGCGCCACAGGTTGAGGCGGCATGCGCAAGCATGCCGTCGTCCTGGGGCTGACCTTCCTCGGGTTGGCCGCCTTCGCCGTCTTCACCGGCTGGGCCTTCTACCGGGCCTCCGAGCTGGGCGGCGGCTGGCGCACCCTGGGGCCGATCTGGCCATACGTCGTGGGCGGCGTTCTGGTGGTGGCCGCCCTCGCCGCCTTCCTCATGTGGCTGGCTTTCTATTCCGCCCGCCACGGCTACGACGAGCGCGACAAGCGGCCCTAGCGCTATTGGGCGGTGTAGCCGCCATCGACGGCATAGAAGCCGCCGGTGATGAAAGACGCCCGCTCGGACAATAGGAACGCCACCAGTTCCGCCACCTCTTCTCGCCGGGCGAACCGGCCCATGGGGTGACTGGCCGCCATGGCGGCGCGGGCCTCCTCCGGCGCCTGCTTCATGCGCGGCGTGTCCACATAGCCTGGCCCCACGGCGTTCACCCGCACGCCCTTCTGCGCGTACTCCAGCGCCACGCTGCGCGTGAGGCCCAGCACCGCATGCTTGGCCGCCGTGTAGGCGGCGATGCCGGGAACGCCCACGACGCCGTTGCCCGACGACATGTTCACCACAGCGCCGCCGCCGGAGCGGACGATCGCCGGCAGCTCGTACTTGAGACTGAGGAAGACGCCGGTCACGTCGGTTTCCAGGACCTGACGCCAGTCCGCCAGATCCAGATCCTCGATCATGACCCCGTGGGGCCCGGTGAGGCCTGCATTGTTCACCGCCAGCTGAAGGGCGCCGAACCGCTCGACCGTGGCCTGGACCGCCGCGCGCATCGCGGCCTCGTCTCGAACGTCGGCC
>NZ_JAPSKZ010000215.1 GCF_031181185.1 Phenylobacterium sp.
CGCCGCTGCAGGACGACGCCTTCGCGCTCGCCGTCTTCGCCCTGCTGGCCATCGGCCCCGCCGCCTTCGTCTGGGGCGCCGCCTTCATGATCCGCCAGGGCCAGAAGCTCGCCTTCGAGGCTCGCCGTGCCAAGGCTATGGCCGAGGACATGCTTTCGCCCGCCGTGGTCGCCGCCGCGCGCGCCGGGCACGTCGCCCAGTCGGTGCGCGACGAGATCGCCCGCGCCGGCGCCGCCGCCGAGGATGCGCGCGAGACCCTGCTGGCGCTGCGCGACGCCCTGGCGCTCGAGACCGAGAAGCTGGCCGGCGCCACCGCACAGTCGGTCCGCACTGCCGAGGAGCTGGCCAGCACGCTCGGCCGCGAACGCAGCGAGATGGGCCAGCTGGCGCACACCCTCGACGCCCAGGCGACGAAGGTCGCCGACTCCATCGCCCAGCAGGCCAAGATGGTGGCCGACGCGGCCGGCCTGGCCGAGACCCAGATCCGCGAAGCCGAGAGCGCGCTCGCCGCCCGCGCCGCCGACCTCGCCGCCGCCGCCGGCGAGGCCAGCGACGCCGCCCGCACCGCCGGCGAGGACCTGACCCGCCATATCGCCCGTCTCGAGACCGCCGGCGTCGGCGTCTCGGAGCAGGCGCGCGCCGTGGAGGCCGGCCTCTCCGAACAGCGGGCCGCGCTAATCACCCTGGCGGCGGCGCTGCGCTCGGACCATGAGAGCTTCTCCTCCGAGGCCGAGGCGCATGCCGCGCGCCTGTCGGAGTTCATCACCCAGGCGCGCCTGTCGGCCGCCGAGATGAGCGACCGGGCGACCAAGGGCGGCGAAGCGCTGCGCCAACTGATGGCCGACGCCGCGCTGCAGTTCCGCGACCTTGCCGAAACAGCCAAGGCCGAGCGCGAGGAATTCGGCCTCTCCACGCTCCAGTCGTTCGAAGCCGTCTCGGCTGCCGCCGCCCAGGAGCGGGCCAAGCTGGAGGCCCAGACCCGCGCCGCGATCGACGCCTTGGCCGCCGCCGCCGAGGAGACCCGCGAGGCCGCCGCCCGCCACGCTGCCACGGCCCGCGAACAGGTGGACCAGCTGTCGGAGGCCGCCTTCACCGCCGGGCAGAAGGCGAACCAGGTCTTCGAGGCCCGCCTTGAGGAGGCGCGGGCGCTGGTCGAGCAGTCGTCGAGGATGGTCGAGGAGGCCGGCGCCGCCACCGCCCGGAAGCTGGACGAGGGCGCCGCCGCGGCCCGCGCCACGCTCGACGAGCTGGCGGCCATGCTGAACGAGCTGGAGCAGCGCGCTCAGCGCCTGCCGGCCGCCGCCCGCGGCCAGGCCGAGCAGGTCAAGGCCGTGGTGGCCGAGGGCATGGACGAGCTGATGGCGCAGGCTCGCCGCACCGCCGAGGAGGCCCAGGCGATCGACGCCGCCTTCCAAGAGCGCGTCCGCCGCAACTTCGACATGCTGTCGGAGGCCGTACGCCTGATGGGCACGGTGGCCGCCGCCGCGCCCGCGCCGCTCGCCCCGCTGGCTGCGGCCTCGCCCGAGCCGCGGCCGCGCCGCGCGCCGCCGCCAGCGGCGCAAGCCGCGGTTGAAGAGCCCGAGCCGCTCGAACTGGACGACCCCGTGGAGCCGGAAGCCTCGCCGGTCCTGACCGAGGCCCCGCCCGCTGCGCCCGAAGCCGAGACCCCCGGCGGGGCGCTCGCCCAGCAGCTCGGCCTCCGCGCCCGGTTGAAGCTGACCCCCACGGCCACCGACCGCGAGTTCTCGGCCGTCTTCGCCGCCGCCGGCGGTCCGCCCGTCGCAGCGGCGAAGGACGCCGAGGATCCGGACGCCGAGCCGGCCGCCGAGGGCGACACCTGGACGTGGAAGGACCTGCTGGCCTCCCTCGACGGCGCCGACGGCGACGGCGAGCGCCTGGAAGCCACGCTCTCGGCCGAGCTCGCCCGCATGGGCGTCGATCCGGCCAAGCTGTTGCCGAAGGGCCGCATCGAGGAGATCGCCGCCGCCGTCCAGACCGGCGACGAGGAGGGCGCGCGCCAGGTGGTGAAGAAGCTCGCACCCGCCGCCACCCGCCGCATCGCCCGCCGGCTCTTCACCGACGAGGACGTCAAGCGCCAGACCGAGGTCTATCTGCGCCGCTACAAGACCCTGATCGACGACGCCGTGGTGCGTGACCCGCAGGGCTTCCTGATGGCCGAGTTGTTGTCCGGCGAGGCGGGCCGCCTCTACCTGCTGCTCGACGCGGCCGCCGGCGGGATGCTGTAGAGGCCGGCCACACACGTGGGCCGGCGGGTCGCTGGCGGCGCCCGATCGCCGCGGAGCTATGCACTTGGAGGACCCGCGCGAGAGCACGGGGAACCCGCCCGGCCTCGCCCCGCGTTAGTTCGTCATGGATCGCGACCGCGCCCACACCGCCTGGCGACGCGCCGAGCGCGTCCGCGTCCTCTCGGACCGGATGATCGGGATTGGCCCGTTCGGCATCGGGATCGACGGGGTCCTGGCCTGGGTGCCGGTCGCCGGCACGGCCTACTCGGTCGGCGCGGCGGCCCTGCTGTTCGCCGAGGCCATCCAGTCAGGCGCGTCGAAGGCGACGCTCGCGAAGATGGGCATGCTCCTGGGCCTGGACACGATCAGCTCGAGCGTGCCGATCGCCGGCTGGGCCGTCGACACGCTGTTCCGGGGTCACGCCATGGCCGCCCGGGCGCTGCAGAAGGACATCGAACGGCGTCACGGCCGGCCCCACACCTTCGAGGACGACGACCAGCGCGCCCGCAACGCGCGGCCGATCGGGGTGAAGTCCGTCCGCTAGCCGACATAAAGGGGGTGACATCCCGCTCAAGCTGAGCCCAGATGATGGCGGGGGCGCATCCTTGGAGCCTGTCCGGGTAAGGGCGACGCCCGCCGGACCGTCAGTTGCGGAGCGCATGAATGCCGATCACCAGCTTTGTGGAAGAAGAAGGCCGCGGTAACGGCCGCGGCCACCACGAACACGGCCAAGGCAAGGGCCTGGGACACCAGAAGCACGCCGAGAACGCCATGGCGGACGGCGTTTACACGCTGAACATCGATGGCGTCTCGACGGTAAACGCCACGGCGACGAACGTGGCGTCGGCGCCAGTGGCGCTGGCGGACGGCGGCGTCATCAACACCGAGGTGCGGCAGGGCGCGATCACCATCGGGGTGGTCGGAGGCGAGGAAGCGCTGCACCTCGTCACCGACGCCGACAACGGCCGACTGCGCGTGAACGTAGGCCTCGACCAAGACCAGCACGTCGCCCTGGGCGACCTCGACACCCTGAAGTTCGACTACTACGTCGACGCCTCCACGCGGACCGGCGTCATCCCGGTCCTGCGCCTGATTGTCGACGCCGACGGCGATCTCGCCACCACCGGCGATATCGGCGAGCTGGTGTTCGAGTGGGCTTATCAGGGCGCGGGCGCGGTCCCGCAGGACAGCTGGCGGACGGCCGACTTGGCCGGTGACGACTGGGTCGCCTGGCAACGCTCGCTCGGGCAGAACCGGGACCAGGTGGCCAGCATGACCGAATTCAGCGACTGGACCGACGAGGACGGCTTCACCCCGGCGGGCGGCCTGACCTTCGACGCCGATAGCCTGGTGATCGGCTGGTCGCTGGCGCTGGGCTCGGGCAACGGCGTCACGAACGCCTACGTCAACACGCTGACGCTCGGCGGAACCACCTACGACTTCGGCTGAGCGCCGGGGCGGCCGGGTCCCTCCCGGCCGCCCGATCTCCGGCTCGGCCTTGCCGAACGGGCGCGGAGCCTGCATGCCTGGGCCACGCGAAGGGGGACTCGTGGTCGAGCCTTATCCTATCCTGTTGTCGGTGGTCGTGCCGCTGCAGAACGTGGCCGGCCGCGTGCGCACGCTGGTCGAGCCGCTGGTGCGCGAGCTCTCGGGCCAGGTCGAGGACTTCGAGATCGTGGTCGTCGACAACGGCTCCACCGACGGCTCGGCGCGCGAGTACGCCGAACTAGTGGGCGAGGGCGGGCTGCCCAATCTGCAGATCTACCGGCTGATCCAGGCCGTGGATCAGGAGGTCGCGGTGTGGGCCGGCGTCGAGAACGCGCTGGGCGACTACGTCCTGGTGCTGGACCCGCTGAACGAAGACCTGAGCTTCCTGCCGCGCGCGCTGGAAAAGATCGCCGCAGGCTGCGACCTGATCACCATCCGCAACACGACGCCCAAGCCGATGGCCGGGCCCGAGCGGCTGCTGGACCGGCTCTTCCGGGCGACCTACCGCCGGCTCGTGGGCGTGGACCTGGCGGTCGAGGGCGCCAGCTGCCGGCTGATCAGCAAGCGGGTGGTGAGCTTTCTCCTGCAGCAGCCGAAGCCGGCGCTGCGCTATCGGGCGCTGCCGGCGCTGGCCGGTTTCCCGAAGGCCAGCCTGGACTACGCCGGGCCCCGCGCCGCCGTGGACCGTGACGGCCTGCGCGCGAAGGCTAGGCGCGGCCTGAACCTGCTGTTCGCCCAGACGATCCTGCCGCTGCGGATCGCCTCGGCGCTCGCCATCGCGGGTGCGACGCTGAACCTGATCTACTCGGGCTATGTGATCCTGATCCGGCTGTTCAAGGCCGACGTCATGCCCGGCTGGACGACGCTCTCGCTGCAGCAGTCGGGGATGTTCTTCCTGCTGTCGCTGGTGATCTTCATCCTCGTCGAATACGTGGCCCAGATGCTGGTCTGGACGCTGGAGGGGCCGTCCTACTACTTGGCGGGCGAGCACACGAGCGCGGTCCTCACGCGACGCAGCCGCCTGAACGTCCAGGCCGTGCGCAAGCCGGCCGCCAAGCGGGCGCGATGACCACCGCCATCGTTGTCGGCGGCGGCTTCTACGGCGCGGCCGTCGCGGCCTACCTGAAGACCGAGAGGGCCTTCGCCGACGTGCGCCTGTTCGAGGCGGGTCCGCGGCTGCTGGGTCGGGCCTCGTTCGTGAACCAGGCCCGCGTGCATGCGGGCTACCACTACCTGCGCAGCTTCACGACCGCCTATCGCAGCCGGGTGAACTATCCCCGCTTCCTGGAGCGCTATGCCGAGGCGGTGACCGGCTTCCAGGCGGTCTATGCGCTGGCGCGGCGCAATTCGAAGGTCACGCCGCGGCAGATGGAGCGGTTCTGCGCCGACGTGGGCGCGCCGCTGGCGCCTGCGCCGCCCGAGGTCGCGAGCCTCTTCGATCCGCGCACCATCGCCTGCGCCTATCTCGCCGAAGAGGCGGCGTTCGACGCCGAGCGCCTGTCTGCGCTCGCGGCGCGGGTCCTGGCCGAGGCCGGCGTCGATGTGCGGCTGAACGCCGAAGTGGCCGCCGTGGAGCCCGACGGCGACGCCGTCGCGGTCACCGTCGGCGGCGCGAGCCATCGCGCGCATTTGGTCTTTAACTGCGCCTACAGTCGGCTCCAGCCGGTCGCGGCGGCGCCGGCGACGCCGCTGGGCCTCAAGCACGAACTGACCGAACTTGCCCTGGTACGACCGCCCCCCGAGCTGGTCGGCCTGGGCGTGACGGTGATGGACGGCCCCTTCTTCTCGTGCA
>NZ_JAPSKZ010000216.1 GCF_031181185.1 Phenylobacterium sp.
CGATTGGGCGGCGAGAAGGTGTTGCCCGCCTCAGGACTGCGCAGGACGCCGACAACCTCCACCGGGGCGCGGTTCGCGCCGTCGACCGGCGGTCGCGAGGAGATGGTGTCGGCCACGAAGCCGCGGTCCACCAGGATCGCGCGATAGGGCGGCGCCTCGATCGCGCAGGCCGAGATGAGGCGCGAACCCGCCTGGCCGTCCCGCAGACCGTAGAGCTCGATATAGGGGGCGGCGGCGAGGCCTGGGCAGATGGCGCGCACGCGGGTGAAGTCCACGTCCTGCCCCGCCGCGCGGGCGGCGAGCACGGGCGGCAGCGGCCGCGCTGGCGCCGTCTGCAGAGCCTCGATGCGGCGGAGAACGTCCCGCTTCCAGTGGAGCCGCTGGACCTGCCAGGAGCCGAGCGAGACGAGGATCAGAAACGCAATCGCCGTGGCGACCGTCAGTCCGACGGGAAAGCCACGGCGAGCACTCATGGGATTTGTCCGGAGGACCGCGCCTAGTGCGCCGCCCCGCCGAAGATCACGTAGATGAACGCGAACAGGAACAGCCACACCACGTCGACAAAGTGCCAGTACCAGGCGGCCGCCTCGAAGCCGAAATGCTTCTGCGGGCTCATGCCGCCGTTCATGATGCGCACCAGGCAGACCAGCAGGAAGATCGTGCCGATCAGCACGTGGAAGCCGTGGAAGCCGGTCGCCATGAAGAAGGTCGAGCCGTAGAGGCCCGAGTTCGCGGCTTCCTCGTTGAAGAAGTACTGGTGCGACAGGATGTGGTGGTACTCGTAGGCCTGAACGGCCGTGAAGAGCGCGCCCAGCACCACCGTCAGGATCAGGCCCAGCTTCGCGCCCTTGCGGTCGCCTTGTTGCAGCGCGTGGTGCGCCCAGGTCACCGTGGTGCCCGAGAGCAGCAGGATCAGGGTGTTGACCAGAGGCAGTTCCCAGGCCGGAACCGCCTCCACGCCGTGCGGCGGCCAGGTGGCCCAGGCGGTGCGGACCTCTTCGATCGAGGAATACGTGCGGACCTCGTTGAAGAGGGCCATCTCGAAGAACATCCAGAACCAGGCGACGAAGAACATCACCTCGGAGGCGATGAACAGCACCATGCCGTAGCGCAGGCCGATCGAGACGACCGGCGTGTGATCGCCGGCGTTGCCTTCCTTCACCACGTCGCGCCACCAGCCGACCATCGTGTAGAGGACGCCCGCGAGGCCGGCGGCGAACAGCCACCAGGTGCCCTCCGGGAAGCCGAAGAGGCCCTTCATCCACATGACGCCGCCCATGGCCATCACGGTGGCCGAGATCGAGCCGACCAGCGGCCAGGGGCTCGGGTTGACCAGGTGGTAGTCGTGTTTGACGCCTGCGGCCATTGCAGTCCTAACCCCTATAGATCCCTCGTACGCGCCCAGGCATGCGGCTCCGCACGGAGTCGCCAGGCGCGAAAGTCGCGGACGCTATAGCCTTGCCCCGACCCTCCCGCCAAGGGGGAAAGGACCCGGATAACGCAGGCATTTCAGTCGCGGCGGCGCTCAGCCCTTGGCGGGCGTCTTGCCCTTGGGCGGATGCAGGTCGGCGCGGGCCGGCGCCGGGGCGCTGGTCGAAGGGAAGAAGGTGTACGACAGCGTCACCTCCTGCTTGCCTTTGGTCTCGAAGTCCTCGGCGAACTTCGGATCGATGAAGTACAGCACCGGCATGTCGACGCTCTGTCCCGGGCCGACGGTCTGGTCCGAGAAGCAGAAGCAGTCGAGCTTCTGGAAGTAGGGCCCTGCCTGCTCGGGCACGACGTTGAACACGGCCCGGCCGGTGATCGGCTTGTCCGAATTGTTGGTGACCTTGAAGAAAGCGACCTTGGTCTCGCCGATCTTCGCATCCTGGCGCGTCTGCTTGGTCTCGAAGGTCCAGGGCAGGTCGCGGACGTTGGCGTCGAAACGGATGGTCACCGCGCGGTCCAGCACCACGTCCGAGGCCTTCTCCGCCTTCTTGGTCGTGCCGTCGAAGCCGGTCAGCTGGCAGAACGCCTTGTAGAGCGGCACTGAGGCGTAGGCGGCGCCCACCATGCCGAAGAACGCCGCCGCGCAGATCAGCGCGACCTTCTTGTTGCGACGCCGCGCGGCGTCGCCCTGGGGATCAGAAGGGACGGTCGAGGACATTCGCGCCGAGCCTCACGATGGTGACGACGAAGATCAGGACGACGAAGAGGACGAGGCCCAGGGCCAGGGCCACGTTGCGGCCGCGCCGCGCCTTGGCCTCGAGTTCGCTCTCGCGGGACGGATCGCTCATCTAGAGAAGCTCCAGGGGCTTCAGGCCCGCCAGGTGCTCGCCCAGCAGGGTGGCGAACAGGAGGGCCAGGTAGAGGATGGAGAAGGCGAAGAGGTTGCGGGCGTCACGGGCGCCGGCGCGCACGTCGTAGAGGCCGTCGTCGTTCCGGGGGTCGGCCGCCTCGCCGGCCTTCGACCGGAACAGCCGCCAGGCGAGCAGCAGGAACACCAGCCCGCCGAGTCCCGAGACCGACAGGTACGCCCAGCCGCCCAGGCCGGTGAAGGCGGGCGCCAGGCAGACAGGGATCAGCAGCAGGCTGTAGATCCAGATCTGGCGCCGGGTGGACGCCGCGCCGCGCACGACCGGCATCATCGGAACGCCCGCCTTGGCGTAGTCCTCGGACGTGTAGAGCGACAGCGCCCAGAAGTGTGGCGGCGTCCACATGAAGATGATCAGGCAAAGCAGCCAGGCGTTCAGCGGCGCCGTTCCGGTGGCCGCGGCCCAGCCGATCACCGGCGGCAGCGCCCCGGCCAGACCGCCGATGACAATGTTCTGCGCCGTCCAGCGCTTCAGCCACATGGTGTAGACCACGGCGTAGAACAGTATGGTGAAGGCCAGGAGGCCGGCGGCGAACCAGTTCAGCGCCATGCCCATCAGCATCACCGAGAGCAGCGACAGCACCACGCCCAGCGCCAGCGCGTCGGCGCCCTGCACCTTGCCGGCCGGCACCGGACGACCGCGCGTGCGGCGCATCTTCGCGTCGATGTCGGCGTCCCACCACATGTTGAGCGCGCCGGACGCGCCCGCGCCTACGGCGATGCACAGGACCGCGACGGCGCCCAGCACCGGGTGAACCCCCTCCGGCGCGCAGACCAGCCCCGTCAGCGCCGTGAAGACCACGAGCGACATCACGCGCGGCTTCAGGAGCTGGAGGAAGTCCTGCCAGCGCGCCGGCGCCTTGGACGGGGTCAGGGCCTCAAGCATGGCCATCGGTATACTCTTAAATGCGGGAAGGGCGCGCCCTTGACGGACGCGCCCCCCGAAGATGGTCCCGGAGGAGCCGGTCGCTAGTGGGCGTCCGGCTTCACCACGGGAAGTTCGTTGAACTGGTGGAACGGCGGCGGCGAGGACAGGGTCCACTCCAGCGTCGTCGCGCCTTCGCCCCACGGATTGGCTTCGGCCTTGCGGCGGAAGACCATCGCGTCGAGCAGCACCACCAGGAACACGCCCACGCCGACCAGGGTCACGGCGTAACCCAGCGACGAGATGTGGTTCCAGTAGGTAAAGGCGTCCGGATAGTCGACGTAGCGGCGCGGCATGCCTTGCAGGCCCAGGAAGTGCTGCGGGAAGAAGATCAGGTTCACGCCGATGAACATGACCCAGAAGTGCAACTGGCCCAGCCACTCCCGGTACTTCACGCCGAAGATCTTCTCGAACCAGTAGTAGAAGCCCGCGAAGATCGCGAACACCGCGCCCAGCGACAGCACGTAGTGGAAGTGCGCCACCACGTAGTAGGTGTCGTGCAGGCTGTAGTCGATGCCGGCGTTGGCCAGCACGACGCCGGTGACGCCGCCCACCGTGAACAGGAAGATGAAGCCGATCGCCCAGAGCATCGGCGTCTTGAAGTCGATGGAGCCGCCCCACATCGTGGCGATCCACGAGAACACCTTCACGCCCGTCGGCACCGCAATGACCATGGTGGCGGCCACGAAGTAGGCCCGCAGGTTGATGGGCATGCCGACCGTGTACATGTGGTGCGCCCACACGACGAAGCCGATGAAGCCGATGGCGACCATGGCGTAGGCCATCGCGAGGTAGCCGAACACCGGCTTGCGCGAGAAGGTCGACACGATGTGGCTGATGATGCCGAAGCCCGGCAGGATCAGGATGTACACCTCGGGGTGACCGAAGAACCAGAACAGGTGCTGGTACATCACCGGGTCACCGCCGCCGGCGGCGTCGAAGAAGTGGGTGTTAAAGTTGCGGTCCGTCAGCAGCATGGTGATGGCGCCGGCCAGCACGGGCAGCGACAGCAGCAGCAGGAAGACGGTCACGAGAACCGACCACACGAACAGCGGCATGCGGTGCAGGGTCATGCCCGGGGCGCGCATGTTGAAGATCGTGGTGATAAAGTTGATGGCGCCCAGGATCGAGCTCGCGCCCGCCAGGTGGAGCGACAGGATGGCCAGGTCCATCGACGGGCCGGCGTGGCCCGAGGTGGAAAGCGGCGGATAGGCCGTCCAGCCGCCGCCGAAGCCGAGGCCCGGACCGCCGTCGACGAACATCGACGTGCAGATCAGCACCCAGGCGGCCACCAGCAGCCAGAACGAGATGTTGTTCATCCGCGGGAAGGCCATATCGGGCGCGCCGATCATCAGCGGCACGAACCAGTTGCCGAAGCCGCCGATCAGCGCCGGCATGACCATGAAGAAGATCATGATCAGGGCGTGGGCCGTGACGACCACGTTGTAGCCGTGCTTCGAGGGTTCGATCAGGCCGGTCTGGGCCAGCAGCGAGCCTTCGCGGAACACCTGGATGCCCGGCTCGGCCAGTTCCCAGCGGATCAGGCCGGACAGCGCGCCGCCCACCAGGCCCGCCATGATGGCGAACAGCAGGTAGAGGGTGCCGATGTCCTTGTGGTTGGTCGAGAAGAACCACCGGGCGAAGAAGCCCGGCTTGTGGTCGTGATGATCGTCGTGAGCGGCGGCGTGGGCCATCTGACTCTTAATCCTGGCTTATTTCTTCGCCGGAGCAGCGGCGGGCGCCGCGGGCGCGGCCGGCTGCGGCGTGGTCGGAGGAGCGGCGGCGGGGTTCACCGTGGCCGTGGCGGGCGTCGCCGCCGCGGCGGCGGCCGGAGCCGCCTCGGTGTTGGCCACACCGGCGGCGGCAGCCTGGGCGTTCAGCGCCGACGGCGTCGCGGCGGGCGCGCCGCCGCCCTTCGAGGCCACCCACGCGTCGAACTCGGCCTGGGTCACGACCCGCACCTCGATCGGCATGAAGGCGTGGTCGACGCCGCAGAGCTCACGGCAGTTGCCGTAGTAGGTGCCGACCCGGTCAGCCTTGAACCACGTTTCATTCACCCGCCCGGGGATGGCGTCGGTGATCACGCCGAACGAGGGGACCGCAAAGGCGTGGATCACGTCGGCGCCGGTGACCAGCACCCGCACGGTCTTGTTGACCGGCACGACCATCGGCTCGGTCGC
>NZ_JAPSKZ010000015.1 GCF_031181185.1 Phenylobacterium sp.
GAACCGGCACGTCGCCGACGCCGGGCACTTGCCGCAGGGCGTTCGTGTACTCCCGCTGGAACAGGCCGCCGATGGCCAGCGACTCGCCGCCCTTCAGCTCCACGGTGGTCTTGGTCTCGCGGGTGATCAGGCCTGGCACGGTCAGGCCCAGCACCCGCAGGGAGTTGGTGAAGTCCAGCTGGCTCACCTTGGGCTCGACCTCGAGCCGGATCAGGCCGTTGTCGAGGACCACGGGCGTGAACGCGAGTTCGACCCCGTACTTCCGGAACTGGAGGCTGATGAGGTCGTCCCGCTGCGGCACCGGGTAGGGGAATTCGCCGCCCGCGTGGAACGTCGCCTTCTGACCGGGGATCGCGACGAGGTTCGGACGCGCCAGGGTCCGGACGACGCCCTTTTCCTCCAGCGCCGTCAGCGCCACGTCGATGCTGGTGCTGCCCGAGCCGCCGCTGACGACCAGGGCGCCGGCCGGCGCGATGGATCCGATCAGGCCCGTACCCGAGGCGAAGCCCCAGGAGTTGTTCCCGACCGCGAGTTCCACGCCCATGTCCTGCAGGGCCGAGCGGCTCGCCTCCAGGACGCGGACTTCCAGGACGACCTGCTGCGAAGCGCGCACGCTGACGCGCGAGATCAGGCCCTCGGGGGCGTAGCGCCGCGCGATCGCCTCGGCCTTGTACTGGACGCCGGTGTCCGAGACGTCGCCCGTCAGCATCAGGGCCTCGCCCAGGTTGCGCACGCGCAGCGGCTCGTTCGGGAAGGCCGCGGCCAGATCCTGCTGCAGGCCCTCGGCGTCGTAGCCGACGCGAATGTCCAGGACCTCCTGCAGCCGCCCGCCGGGGCCGTAGACCAGCATGTTGGTCGAGCCGAACTCCAGGCCCTGGACGTAGAAGCTGCGGTCGGAAGTGGAGGTCACCTTGGCGACCTCCGGCTGGGCCACGACGATGCGCGACGCCGGCCGCTCGAGGCGGAACGACAGAGACTTGTCGCGCGGCACGTGGATCGAGCGGCGCAGGGCGGATTCGCTGCGCAGCTCTTCGGCCGGCGCGATCGAGGGCGCGGCCGCCGCGAGGGCGAAGGCGCAGGCGAAGGCGCCGAGAAGGGTGCGGGTCATGAGCATGGGGGACTCGGGAACTCTCAGGTCGCGGCCGGCTGCGCGGCGGACGTTGCGACGGTTTCGGCGCGCCGGGGTTTGCGGTCGCGCTTCACGGCCTCGCCTTCGACGATCAGGATGCCCGCGGGCGCCGCCGCGCGGACGGGGCCGCCCCCGCCGCTGGACGTGCGGGCGGGCCGGCCGCCGCCCACCAGGAAATCCCCGGTGCGCAAGGGGCTGGCGTCGGCCACTTCGGCCTCGCCATTGCGGCGAAGCGCCAGCGAGAGGTTGCCCAGGGTGGCCGCGATCGACAGCTTCTGGGACTCCTCGACCGACACCTCGATGGTCACGGTGTTGGGCGAGGCCGGCTTCTGTGAGGTGGGGTCGGCGTTCAGGTCGATGCCCAGCACGCGGGCGTTCTGGACGACGACGTAGGAGATGTAGTTGCGGTCGTGGCCGGTCGGCGTCAGGTCGCGGACCAGCACCACGTCGACGCGGTCCCCCGGCAGGGCGTGTCCGCCGACGCCCGTCGCGTCGCTGACCTTCAGGGTGTAGGCGCGCATGCCTTCGGCCACCTCGGCCGAAACGGTCGGGCGCGAACCCGGACCCGAGATCCGGGTCGGCAGCACAGGCTCGCGGGCGGCGATGGGGGCGAGCGCCACTGGCGGCCCGCCCTTGTCGGCGGCCAGCACCTGCTCCAGCGTCGCGAACGCGCCTTCGGGGGCCAGGTTGGCGGGCGCGCGGACGATGGTCAGCATGCCGGGCTCGAGCTTGTCGCCGTACTTGATCGCACGCGAGGCCACGACGACGGGCACCCCGTCTTCCTTGGGCGCGGTGGCGCTGCGGGCGGCGCCGGCGCCGGGCAGGACGGTCTTGGCGACGACCAGGGCTCCGAGGCCCAGCACGGCCGAAGCCGCAAGGCTCACGATGGTGACGACGCGCATCCGCTTCCGCTCACGACTTGCAAGATTTCTCTTTCGGATCGTGAGGTTAACGGCGGCCGGCTTGCGATATCCCCAACAAACGCGGTGAACGGCCGCTAAGCATTTTGAACAAGGTCGCTAGCCCGACGTAGCGACAGGCGGCTACCGTCGCGGCCGCTTCTCGGGAGATCGGCGATGCATCTGCGGCGGCTGGGGAACTCAGGCCTGAAGGTTAGCGAGGTAGGCCTGGGCTGCAACAACTTCGGCATGCGCATCGACCAGGCGGCGAGCCAGGCCGTCGTCGACGCCGCCCTGGACGCCGGGATCAACTTCTTCGACACCGCCGACATCTACGGCGGCACGAAGTCGGAGGTGTTCCTCGGCCAGGCGCTCGGCAAGCGCCGCGCCGAGGTCGTCGTCGCCACCAAGTTCGGCATGACGGTCGGCGGCGACGCGCGGAAGACCGGCGGCTCGCGCCGCTGGATCATGCAGGCGGTCGAGGACAGCCTGCGCCGGCTGGGGACCGACTGGATCGACCTCTACCAGTTCCACCAGCCCGACCCGGACACGCCCGTCGACGAGACCCTGCGTGCGCTGGACGACCTCGTCCGCCAGGGCAAGGTGCGCTACCTCGGCAACTCCAACTTCACCGGCTGGCAGATCGCCGATGCGGACTGGATCGCGCGCACGGAGGGGCTGAACCGCTTCGTCTCGGCCCAGAACGAGCTCTCGCTGCTGAACCGGAAGTCGATGTTCGAGGTGCTGCCGGCCTGCGAGCGCTTCGGGCTCGGGTTCCTGCCGTACTTCCCACTGGCGTCGGGGCTGCTGTCCGGCAAGTACCGCCGGGGCGAGGCGCCGCCGGCCGACACGCGGCTGGCCGCCTGGGGCGAACGCGGCCAGCGGGCGCTCACCGACCACAACTTCGACAAGGTCGAGGCCCTGACCGCCTGGGCGCAGGCCCGGGGCCGGACGATCCTGGATCTCGCCTTCGCCTGGCTCCTGGCCCAGGCGCCGGTCGCCTCGGTGATCGCCGGGGCCACCCGGCCGGAGCAGGTGGCCGCCAATGCCGCCGCCGCCGACTGGCGGCTGACGGCCGAAGAGGTCGCCGAAGTCACCAAGCTGGCGGCCTGACGATGTACGATCTTCTGAAAGGCCTCCGCGTCGTCGAAGGCGCTGCGTTCGTGGCGGCGCCGACCTGCGGCCTCTACCTCGCCCAGATGGGCGCCGAGGTGATCCGGTTCGACAACATCGGCGGCGGCCCCGACTTCCGCCGCTGGCCGCTCGCCGACAATGGCGCCAGCCTCTACTGGGAAGGCCTGAACAAGGGGAAGAAGTCGGTCGCGATCGACCTGACCAGCCCGCAGGGCCGCGAGCTTGCCCAGCGGCTGGCGGCGGCGCCCAATGGACCGGCGGGCGAGGACGGCGGGCTGTTCGTCACCAACTTTCCGGTGGACGGCTTCCTCTCGTACGAAACCCTGTCGAAGCTCCGCCCGGACCTGATCTGCGTGCGCGTGATGGGCTGGGCCGACGGCTCTCAGGGCATGGACTACACGATCAACGCGGCGCTCGGCCTGCCGCAGATGACCGGGCCCGCCGACGACCCTCGCCCGGTCAACCATGTGCTCGCAGCCTGGGACCTGCTGACCGGCGCCTACTGCGCCTTCACGCTGGTGTCCGCCCTGCTCGCCCGCCACCGCACCGGCCAGGGCCGCGAGATCCGCGCGCCGCTCTCCGATATCGCCGCGGCCACCATGGCCAACCTCGGCTTCAGCGCCGAGACCCGGCTCCAGGGTCATCAGCGGCCGCGCATGGGCAACGACATCTTCGGCGCCTTCGGCCGCGACTTCACGACCCGGGACGGCAAGACCCTGATGCTGCTGGCGATCACGCCCAAGCAGTGGTCGAAGGCGCTCGACGTGCTGGACCTGAAGGCGGCGGTGGCGGCGCTGGAGGCCGAACTGGGCGTCTCGTTCGCGGTGGACGAGGGCGTGCGGTTCACCCATCGCGCCCGGCTCTATCCGCTGTTCGAGCGCGCCTTCGCCAGCAAGACCCTGGCCGAACTCGCGCCGGCCTTCGACGCCGGCGGCGTAACCTGGGGGACCTACCAGCCGCTGGAGGCGGCGCTCGAGGATCCCCGCCTTTTCAAGGGCAATCCGGTCTTTCAGGACATCGTCCAGCCCAGCGGCCTGACCTATCCGGCGCCCGGGGCTGCGGCCACCATCCCGCAGGACGAGCGCCAGCCTGTCACGCCGGCGCCCAAACTCGGGCAACACACGGACGAAGTCCTCGCCGAGGTGCTGGGCCTGCCGCCGTCCGAGATCGCCCGGCTGCACGACCTGGGCGTGGTGGCCTAGGCGGAGGTCAGTTTCACCAGCGTCGCCCCTTCGGCGACCTGGCCGCCGAGGGTGACGGACACCTCCTCGACGACCCCGTCGAACGGCGCCGCGAGCGCGTGTTCCATCTTCATGGCTTCCAGCACCACCAGGGCCTGACCCTTGGCCACGGCGTCGCCGGTCTTCACCGACAGCTGGGTGACCTTCCCGGGCATGGGGGCGCGGATCGTCCCGTCGCCGGCCGCGCCGCCGTCGCCCTCGGCGGTCGGCGGATGGTCCTTGAAGACGAAGGCCTCGCCGCCTTCGAAGACGACGATGTCGCCGTCGTCGGTGACCAGCACAGAACGGTCCGGCGCGTCGGTCTGGCTCTCGCAGACCACCGCCCTGCCGTTCGCGAACAGGCGCACGCCGGCTTCAGGCTCACGGTTCAGCCGGAAGCCGAACAGGCCCTTCCAGGGATCGTCGGCCTCGCCTTCCTCAAGCGTCAGGGTCGCCGCATCCGCCGCCGCCGACCGCGCGGCGGGCGAGGGCTCAGGCGTCTGCGTTAGCGCGTCCAGCCGCCGCTCGATGAAGCCGGTGTCGACGTCGCCTGCGATGAAGTCCGGCTCTTCCAGGCAGCGCACCAGGAACCCGGCGTTGGTCTTGACCGGCCAGACCTCGACGCCGTCGCAGGCCTGGGCCAGCTCGGCGATGGCCTCCTCGCGCGTCGCGGCATGGGCGATCAGCTTGGCGACCATCGGGTCGTAGAAGGGCGTGACCTCGCCGCCTTCCGCGACGCCGGCATCGACGCGCAGCGTCTCGGGGATGCGGAAGTGGTCCAGGCGGCCCGTCGACGGCAGGAAGCCCGACGCCGGGTTCTCCGCGTAGAGCCGCGCCTCGACGGCGTGGCCGGAGAGCGTGATCTGGTCCTGCGTCAGCGGCAGCGGCTCGCCTTGCGCGACGCGGATCTGCCATTCCACGAGATCGAGGCCGGTGACCATCTCGGTGACGGGATGCTCCACCTGCAGGCGGGTGTTCATCTCCATGAACCAGATCCGGTCGGGCTTCAGGCCCTCGGACGCGTCGGCGATGAACTCCACGGTGCCGGCGCCGACATAGCCCACGGCCTGAGCGGCCCGAACAGCCGCGGCGGTGACGGCGGCGCGAGCCTCCTCCGACATGCCGGGCGCGGGCGCCTCCTCGATCACTTTCTGGTGGCGGCGCTGCAGCGAGCAGTCGCGCTCGTAGAGGTGGACGACATTGCCGTGGCTGTCGCCGAACACCTGCACCTCGATGTGACGCGGGCGGGTGACATAGGTTTCCAGCAGCACGCGGTCGTCGCCGAAGCTGGCGGCCGCCTCGCGCTTGGCCGCGGCGAGGGCGGCTTCGAAGTCCTCCGCCCGCTCGACCTTGCGCATGCCCTTGCCGCCGCCGCCGGCCACGGCCTTGATCAGCACCGGATAGCCGATGCGGTCGGCCTGGGCCTTCAGCGTGGCTTCGGCCTGGTCCTCGCCCAGGTAGCCCGGCGTCACCGGCACGCCGGCCTTGGCCATCAGCGCCTTGGCGGCGTCCTTCAGGCCCATGGCGCGGATCGCGCTGGGCGGCGGGCCGATCCAGGTCAGGCCGGCCTTGGCGACAGCTTCGGCGAACTCGGCGTTCTCGGAGAGGAAGCCATAGCCCGGGTGGATGGCGTCGGCGCCGGCCTCCTTGGCCGCGCGGATGATCTTCTCGCCCACCAGGTAGCTCTCGCGGGCTGCGGCCGGGCCGATGTGCACGGCGATGTCCGCGTCATGCACATGGGCCGCGTCCGCGTCGGCGTCCGAGAACACGGCGACGGTCTCGATCCCCAGGCGACGCGCCGTGGCGAACACCCGCCGCGCGATCTCGCCGCGGTTGGCGACCAGGATGGAGGAAATCTGCTTCGTCTTCGCCATGGTCACATCCGGAAGACGCCGAAGCGGGTCTCGGGGATCGGGGCGTTCAGCGCCGCCGAGATGGAAAGGCCCAGCACGTCGCGGGTCTGGGCGGGGTCGATGACGCCGTCGTCCCAGAGGCGGGCGGTGGCGTAGTAGGGATTGCCCTCGTCCTCGTATTTCTGGCGGACCGGGGCCTTGAAGGCTTCCTCTTCTGCGGGCGTCCACTTGCCGGCGTCGCGGTGCACGGTGGCGAGCACGCTGGCCGCCTGCTCGCCGCCCATGACCGAGATGCGGCTGTTGGGCCAGGTCCACAGGAAGCGGGGAGAATAGGCCCGGCCGCACATGCCGTAGTTGCCGGCCCCGAACGAGCCGCCGATCAGAACGGTGAACTTCGGGACCTCGACGCTCGCCACCGCCGTCACCAGCTTGGCCCCGTCCTTGGCGATGCCCCCGGCCTCGTAGCGGCCGCCGACCATGAAGCCCGAGATGTTCTGCAGGAAGATCAGGGGAATCTTCCGCTTGGCCGCCAGCTCGATGAAGTGGGCGCCCTTCAGCGCGCTTTCCGAGAACAGCACGCCGTTGTTGGCCAGGATCGCCACCGGGAAGCCCCAGATGCGGGCGAAGCCGCAGACCAGCGTCGTGCCGTACAGCGCCTTGAACTCGTCGAACTTCGAGCCATCGACGATGCGCGCGATCACCTCGCGCACGTCGTAGGGCGCGCGCACGTCGGTGGGGACGATGCCGTACAGCTCTTCCGGGTCGTAGGCGGGCGGCTCGGGGTCGGCGAGGGTGAGTTCGACGCGCTTCGTCGTGTTCAGGTTCGCGACGATGTTGCGCACGATCGACAGGGCGTGCTCGTCGTCCTGGGCCACGTGGTCCACCACGCCCGAGCGGCGGCCGTGGGTGTCGGCGCCGCCGAGCTCTTCCGCGCTGATCACCTCGCCGGTCGCCGCCTTCACCAGCGGCGGGCCGCCCAGGAAGATCGTGCCCTGGTTGCGGACGATCACGGTCTCGTCCGACATAGCCGGGACGTAGGCGCCACCGGCGGTGCACGAGCCCATGACGCAGGCGATCTGGGCGATGCCGTCGGCGCTCATCCGCGCCTGGTTGTAGAAGATGCGCCCGAAGTGGTCGCGGTCGGGGAACACCTCGGCCTGGTGCGGCAGGTTCGCGCCGCCCGAGTCGACCAGATAGACGCAGGGCAGGCGGTTCTGGAGCGCGATTTCCTGGGCCCGCAGGTGCTTCTTCACGGTCAGGGGATAGTAGGCGCCGCCCTTCACCGTCGCGTCGTTGGCGACGATCATCACCTCGCGGCCCGAAACGCGGCCGATGCCGGTGATCACGCCCGCGGCCGGGGCCTCGTCGCCGTACATCCCGAAGGCGGCGAGCCCGCCCACCTCCAGGAACGGCGAGCCCGGATCCAGCAGGCGCATCACCCGATCACGGGGCAGCAGCTTGCCGCGGCTCTCGTGACGCCTGCGGCTGTCCTCAGACCCGCCCAGGGCGGCGGTCGCGGTGCGCTGGCGCAGCTCGTCGACCAGCCCCAGGTTCACGCGGGCGTTGGCGGCGAACGCCTCTGACGCCGGATCGACGGCGGTGGAAAGCTTCCTCATGCGGAGGTCTTTTCGTCCCTCTTCCTCGGCTCGTGTTGTCGGGCGCCGGGCGAAGTTCTGCAAGCACGGCGTCGCTTGTGGCGAACTCTTTCGACGAAACGGTCGCGCGTCGCAGGATCGTTCCAGCATTCGGCGGTCTTGGCGCAATGTTGTTGTCGCGCGGGCGGCGATCCGAGCCGCTAGGCTGACGCCGGGGAGCCGTGGCAGAGATGCGGGCCGTGACCCAGGACACCTTCCCAGAGATCCGCGAGGCCGTGCGCAAGCTGTGCGCCCGCTTCCCCGGTGCCTACTGGCGCGAGCTGGACCGCGAGCGCGCCTATCCCACCGAGTTCGTCCGCGCCCTCACCGAAGCGGGCTTCCTCTCGGTGCTGATCCCCGAGGAGTACGGCGGCTCGGGCCTCGGCCTGAAGGCCGCGGTGGCGATCCTTGAGGAAATCCACCGCGCGGGCTGCAACGGCGCGGCCTGCCACGCTCAGATGTACGTCATGGGCACGCTGCTGAAACACGGCAGCGAGGCGCAAAAGGAGGCGTATCTGCCGAAGGTCGCCTCTGGCGAACTGCGCCTGCAGGCCTTCGGCGTCACCGAGCCGGACGCCGGCACCGACACCACCCGCATCACCACCTTCGCGAGGAAGGCGGGCGACAAATACGTCGTGTCCGGCCGCAAGATCTGGATCAGCCGCGCCGAACACTCGGACCTGATGGTCCTGCTGTGCCGCACCACCCCGCGGGACCAGGCCAAGAAGCCCTCCGACGGCATGAGCGTGCTGCTGGTCGACCTGCGCCAAGCGGTGGGGAACGGTCTCACCATCCGCCCCGTGCGGACCATGCTGAACCACGCCACCACCGAACTCTTCTTCGAGGACCTGGAGGTCCCGGCCGAGAACCTGATCGGCCGGGAGGGCCAAGGCTTCCGCTACATCCTCGACGGCATGAACGCCGAGCGCATCCTGATCGCCGCCGAGTGCCTGGGCGACGCGCGCTTCTTCATCGACCGCGCCAGCCAGTACGCCAAGGAGCGTCAGGTCTTCGGCCGCCCGATCGGCGAGAACCAGGGCGTCCAGTTCCCGCTCGCCCGCGCCTACGTCCAGATGACGAGCGCTTCGCTGATGGTCGACCACGCCGCCAGCCTGTTCGAGGCCGGCGAGCCCTGCGGCACGGAAGCCAACATGGCCAAGCTGACCGCCTCCGAGGCGTCCTGGTTCGCCGCCGACATGTGCCTGCAGACCCACGGCGGCTTCGGCTTCGCCGAGGAGTACGACATCGAACGCAAGTTCCGGGAGACGCGCCTCTATCAGGTGGCGCCGATCTCTACGAACCTCATCCTCAGCCACGTGGCGACCCACGTGCTGGGCCAACCCAAGAGCTTCTGATGGCTTACGAGACGATCAAGGTCGAAGAGGCGTCGCCAGGCGTCACGATCATCGCCTTCAACCGGCCTGACGCGGCGAACGCCCTTTCCACCCAGATGGGCCGCGAGCTGCTCGACGCCTGGAGCGGCCTCGCCAATGACGCGGCCCTCAGGTGCGTCATCCTGCGAGGCGAGGGCAGGCACTTCCAGGCGGGCGCCGACCTGAAGGAACGCAACGGCATGACCGACGAGGCCTGGGCCGAACAGCACCGTCTGTTCGAGGCCATGATCCGGGCCCAGCTCGCCTGTCCGGTTCCGGTGATCGCCGCCGTGCACGGCGCGGCCATGGGCGGCGGCTGCGAGATGACGCTCGCCTGCGACTTCGCCTATGCGGCGGAGGGCGCCCGGTTCGGCCTTCCGGAAGCGGGCCTGGGCATCCTGCCGGGCCTCGGCGGCACCCAGCTCCTGACCCGGGCCGTGGGCCCCCGGCGGGCCATCGAGCTCCTGACCACGGCGCAGCCCTTTACCGCTGAGCAGGCCTTGGAGTGGGGCCTCGTCAGCGCCGTCGTCCCGGCCGACCAGCTGCTGCCGCGTGTGCTGGACGTGGCCGGCGTCATCGCGTCGAAGGCGCCGCTCTCGGTCCGCGGCGCCAAGCGCGTCGTCCACGAGGGTCAGGACCTGGATCTCGCCCGAGCCATGAACCTGGAGCTCGAGGTCTACAACAAGCTCTTCACCACCGCCGACCGCCGCGAGGGCGTGGCCGCCTTCAACGAGAAGCGCACGCCGAAGTTCGAAGGGCGCTGAGCGCTGGCGCTCGGCCTGAGTCTCGGCCTACGGTCCTTCCCATGAGGATGCCCGCGCCGGAGCCCGCGCTTCTCGCCCGCAAGGCCGAGATCGTCCGCGCGTTGAAGCGCATCGTGCCGGGCGAGGGCGTCGTCTCCGAGCCCGAGGCGCTGGTCCCGTTCGAGTCGGACGGTCTCTCGGCCTACCGCCAGACGCCGCTCGCCGTCGTGCTGCCCGAGACGACGGCGCAGGTGTCCGAGATCCTGAAGTGGTGCTCGGCCGAGGGGGTGAAGGTGGTGCCCCGCGGCGCCGGCACCTCGTTGTCCGGCGGGGCGCTGCCGCTCGCCGACGGCGTCGTGCTGGGCATGGCCAAGTTCAACCGTGTGCTCGAGGTCGATTACGAGAACCGCTGCGCGGTCGTTCAGCCGGGCGTGACCAACCTCGCCGTGACCCAGGCCGTCGACGCCGAGGGCTTCTATTACGCGCCCGATCCGTCCAGCCAGATCGCCTGCACCATCGGCGGCAATGTGGCCGAGAACTCGGGCGGGGTGCACTGCCTGAAGTACGGCCTGACCACCAACAACCTGCTGGGCTGCGAACTGGTCCTGATGAACGGCGAGATCGTCCGTCTGGGCGGCAAGGCCATGGACGCGGCGGGCTACGACCTCCTGGGCGTCGTGACCGGCTCGGAAGGCCTGTTGGGCGTCGTCACCGAGGTCACCGTGCGCATCCTGCCCCGACCCGAGACGGCCCAGGCGCTGCTGCTGGGGTTCCCGTCCGTGGACGCCGCCGCCGCGACCGTAGGCGACATCATCGCCGCCGGCGTGATCCCGGCCGGGCTCGAGATGATGGACAACCCAGCGATCCGCGCCGCCGAAGCCTTCGTCGGCGCGGGCTATCCCGTCGACGCCGCGGCCCTGCTGATCTGCGAGCTGGACGGGCCCGAGGCCGAGTGCGCCGAGCTCGCCGGCCATGTCCGGGCGCTGGCGACCGCGCGCGGCGCTGACTTCGTGCGCGTCTCCCACTCCGAGGCCGAGCGGCTGGCGTTCTGGGCCGGCCGTAAGGCCGCGTTTCCGGCCGTGGGCCGCATCGCACCCGACTACTTCTGCATGGACGGCACGATCCCCCGCCGGAAGCTGCCGCAGGTGCTGTCCGCCATCCACCAGATGGCCCAGAGCTTCGGCCTTGGCGTGGCCAACGTCTTCCACGCGGGCGACGGCAACCTGCACCCGCTGATCCTCTACGACGCCGACCAGCCGGGCCAGCTGGAGCGCGCCGAGGCGTTCGGCGCCGAGATCCTCAAGCTGTGCGTCGCCGTCGGCGGCGTGCTGACGGGCGAGCACGGCGTCGGCGTCGAGAAGCGAGACCTGATGGGCGAGATGTTCGATCCCACCGACCTCGCCTGCCAGCAGCGGGTGAAGTGCGCCTTCGATCCCGGCCTCCTGCTCAATCCCGGCAAGGTGTTCCCGACCCTGCACCGTTGCGCCGAGCTCGGCCGCATGCACGTGCACAAGGGGAAGGTCGCCTTCCCCGAGCTGCCGAGGTTCTGATGCTGGCGGCCGCCATCCCCGCCCGCTTGCCGACCTCGGCCGAGGAGGTGCAGGCCATGGTCGCGGAGACCGCCGCCCACGGCCGGCGCGTCGAGGTGGTGGGCGGCGGCACCAAGCGCGCCGTCGGCGCGATCCAGGCCGACGTGACCCTGTCGCTGGCGGGCCTGGACAAGGTGATCGACTACGCGCCCGACGAACTGGTGCTGACCGCGCAGGCCGGGGCCCGTCTCGCCGACCTTGAGCGGCTGGTCGCCTCGGAGGGCCAGATGCTGGCGTTCGAGCCGCCGCGCTGGACGCGCCTGCTGCGCAGCGCGGGCGAGCCCACCATCGGCGGGGCGTTGGCCGCCAACCTCTCGGGTCCCCGGCGGGTCCGGGCCGGCGCGGCCCGCGACCACTTCCTGGGCTTCTCGGCCGTCTCGGGTCGCAGCGAGGTGTTCAAGGCCGGCGGCAAGGTCGTGAAGAACGTCACCGGCTATGACCTGATGAAGCTGATGGCCGGCTCCTGGGGCACGCTGGCCGTGCTCACCGAGGTGACGATCAAGGTGCTGCCGGCGCCCCGCACCGAGACCACCCTGCTGCTGTTCGGCCTCGCCGACGCCGCCGGCTGCCAGGCGATGGCCCAGGCGCTGAATGGCCCCTTCGAGGTGACGGGCGCGGCCCACCTGCCGCCGTTCGCCGCCCAGGCCGAGTTGTCGGTCACCGCGCTGCGGCTGGACGGCTTCGAGGGCTCGGTCGCCGCCCGCGCCGAGCGGCTCGCCCAGCGGCTGCGCGGCTTCGGCGTGGTCCAGCGCCTCGATGCGGAGCACTCCCGGGAGTTCTGGACGCAGGTGCGCGAGGTCGACGCCTTCGCCGGCGATCCGCGGCCGCTGTGGCGCCTGTCGGTCCCGCCCGCCGCCGGCTGGCGGGTCGCGGCCGAGCTGCCGGGCGAGGCGCTCTACGACTGGGGCGGCGGCCTGGTCTGGCTCCTGACCGAGGCCGAGGCTCCGGCCGTGCGCGCGGTCGCCGAACGGCTGGGCGGCCATGCCATGCGCCTGCGCGGGTCGGGTCCGGCGTTCGCGCCCCTGGCCGGGCCGCTCGCGGCGCTGAACGCCCGGGTCAAGGCCGCCTTCGATCCGCTGGAAATCCTCAACCCCGGGCGGCTGGCCTCATGAACGCGATCCTGCCGCAAGACCCCCGCGCCGAGATCCGCCGCTGCGTGCACTGCGGCTTCTGCACGGCGACGTGCCCGACCTACGTCCTGCTGGGCGACGAGCGCGACAGCCCGCGCGGCCGCATCGAGCTGATCCGGGCGATGCTGGCCAGCGACCAGCCGCCGACGAAGGCGACGGTCACCCACATCGACCGCTGCCTGTCCTGTCTGTCGTGCGTCTCGACCTGTCCGTCCGGCGTCGACTACGGGAAGCTGATCGACCACGCCCGCGCCCATGTGGAGGCGACCTACCGCCGCCCCTGGCCCGAACGGCTGCTGCGCGCGGCGATCCCGGCGGTGCTGACACGGCCTTGGCGGCTGTCGCTGGCCTTGAGGCTGGGCCGACTGGCCAGGCCGCTCGAGGGGCTGCTGCCGGCCGAGCTGAAGGCCATGCGGCGGCTGGCGCCGGCCAGGCCCGGCTGCCGCGCGAAGCCAGGCGTCGTACCCTCGCAGGCAGGCCGTCGCGGCCGGGTCGCCCTGCTACAGGGCTGCGTCGAACCGGCATTGGCCGCGCATGTCCGCGAGGCCGCCGTGCGGCTGCTCACCCGAGCTGGCTTCGAGGTGGTCTTTGCCGAGGGGGAAGGCTGCTGTGGCGCGATCTCCGAGCACCTGGGCCGCGCCGACGAGGCCCGCGGCTTCGCCCGCGGCAACGTGGCGGCCTGGAACCAGGCCGGCGAACTGACCGCCATCGTCACCACGGCCGCGGGCTGTGGGACCATGATCAAGGCCTATGGCGAGAAGCTGGGCGCCGAGGGGGTGGGCGCCGCGGCCAAGGCCCGCGACATCCTGGAGTTCCTGGCCGAGGTCGGCCTTCCGCCGGTGACGAAGGCGCCCGGCATGGCCGTGGCCTACCACGCCGCCTGCTCGCTGCAGCACGGCCAGCAGGTGAAGACCGCGCCGCCCGTCCTGCTGGCCCAGGCCGGCTTCGAGGTTCGCGCCGTGCCCGAGGGCCACCTCTGCTGCGGCTCGGCCGGGACCTACAACATCCTGCAGCCGGAACTCGCCACGCGCCTACGTGACCGCAAGGCCGCGAACATTGCGCGCACCGGCGCCGAGGTCCTTGCGGCGGGCAACGTCGGTTGCATGGCCCAGCTTTCGCCAGCCCTGGAGATGCCGGTCGTGCACCCGGTCGAGTTGCTGGACTGGGCGACGGGCGGCCCCCGACCGCCCGCGCTCACGCCCGACGCGCCGTTCCGGCCGCGGGCGGCTTTGGTGCAGACCGGTTAGGCCTGGCCGTACAGGATCAAGGTGCTGAGGTCGGGCAGGCGGACGTCGCGATAGAGGCGGGCGCTGATGGGCAGGCGGTCGGTGCGGCTCACCTGCCGAACCCGGCGCCGCACGGGCTTGCGGAAGCTTTGCATGTGACACTCCGAGAATAGTGACGCCGGGGAATGGCCGGGCTCGCCACCCGGTTCCGCTTGTCGGCTCACGATCCCGCGAGGCCGTTCAGCGCACATCGTGGTGGATGGTCTGGGCGACGACCGGCCGTCGCGGAGGACGAAGCTGTCCGCCCCACGACAGGACCTGGCGCGGTTCTGCGCGGTGGGGTGGAACCGGCGGTCTGCGGGGCGGCGCCACTGAACAAGCGTGGCCGTTCGCGCGTTCAGGCCCCAATGGCGGCGCAACGCACCAGTGAGGAGAGCTACGCCCGCGGCCTGGCTCGGGCCGCCGCGGGAGCCGTGCTCTTCGGCCTGCCCCTGATGATGACGATGGAGATGTGGCAGTTCGGCTTCCACATGGATCGGCTCAGGCTCGCGCTGTTCCTCGCCGTCATCGCACTTACGGTCTTCGGCCTCGCGCGCTTCGCCGGCTTCCGCGACGACACCGACTTCGCCGACGATCTCCTCGACGCCTTCGCCGCCCTGGCCGTGGGGTTCGTCGTCTCGGCGGTGATGCTGGCGCTGTTCGGACTGCTGACGCCCGCCGCCGGGCCCCGTGAGGCGGTCGGGATGATCGCGGTCCAGGCGGCCCCCGCAAGCTTCGGCGCCGTTCTCGCCAACAAGCAGCTGGGTGGCCGCGGCGAAGGCCAGCAGAAGGAGGATCGCGCGGGCTATCTGGGCCAGCTGTTCCTGATGGGCGCGGGCGCCCTCTTCTTCGCCTTCAACGTCGCGCCCACCGAGGAGATGATCCTGATCGGCTTCAAGATGACGCCATGGCACGCCCTGGCGCTCGTGGCGGTCTCCCTGGCTGGCCTGCACGCCTTGGTCTTCGCCGTCGGGTTCGCAGGTCAGGAGGCGCAGGAGCATCCATTGTCGGCCTTCCTCCACTTCACCTTGGCCGGGTACGGCGTGGCCCTCCTGGTCAGCCTCTATTGCCTGTGGACCTTCGGCCGGCTGGACGCGCCGCTCAGCGACGCGGTGCGCTCGGTGGTGGTGCTGGGCTTCCCCGCGGCGCTTGGCGCGGCCGTCGCCCGGCTGGTGGTCTGACATGGCGCCCCGCCGAAAGCCGGCCCCCAAGCCTGGTCTCGTTCAGCGGACTCCAATCGCGGAGTGGGTGGCCGCGGCCCTGGGCCTTGCGCTTACCGCGGCGGTGATCGGCTATTCGCTGTGGGAAGGCCTGGCAGGCGACGACGGTCCCCCGGCGCTGAAGGTCGAAGCCTGGCCGCCCGAGGCGGTCGCCGGAGGTCATGTGGTGCCCCTCGTCGTGCGCAACGACAGCCATGCGACGGCCGCGGCGGTCGAGGTCCGGGGCGTGCTGGAGCAGGGCGGCGTCGCGATTGAGGAACGCCGGGCGGTCTTCGCCTACGTCCCCGGCGGCGGAGAGGCGCGCGGCGGCCTCGTGTTCGAACGCGATCCGCGGGCGTACGCCTTGCGGGTCGCAGCCGAAGGCTACGAAGAGCCTTAAGCCGGCTCCGGCTCCACCATCTTGAACGTGTCCCGCAGGTAGGTGACGAACCTGGGGCTCACGCCTTCTCCGGCCAGGTAGCCGGCGCTCACCGGCGCGGGCACGGGGGTGAAGGCGGGGTCGCGGGCGCGCTCGGGGAAGTCGTGGTGCAGGATGGCCGCGCGCCCGATCAGGACGTAGTCGGCGCCCTTGTCCAGCATCTCGGCGGCGATCGCGGGCGTGGTGATCTTGCCGGCGACGCCCAGCTTCACCTCGCCGCGCGGCAGCTCGGTGAAGTAGCTCATCAGTGAGCGGCCCTTGAACGCCTCCTCGACCGGCTCCTTGAAGACGTCCCACAGCGACATGTCGAGGTAGTCGATGCGCCCGTCGCGTAACACCTCGGCCGCCACGTCGACGATCTCGGCCAGTCGCAGGCCGAACCGCTCGGGCGACAGCCGCAGGCCCAGCTGGAAGTCCGCGCCCGTGCGGTGACGGACGCCGTCGATCAGCTCGAAGAGGATGCGGGCGCGGTTCTCGAGACTTCCGCCGTAGCGGTCCTCCCGGCGGTTGATCTCCGGCGAGAGGAACTGGGCCAGGATGTAGCCGTGGGCGCCGTGCAGCTCGACCCCCTCGAAGCCGGCCTTCTCGGCCCGGACCGCCGCGGCCACGAAGTCCTCGACCAGCTGCTCGACCTCGGCGGTGGTCAGGCCGCGGGCGCCGGTCTCCGGGTCGTCAGAGGCGGACACGGGCTGGCCCACCAGGTCCTTGGGCGAGCGGTTGCCCGCGTGGTGTAGCTGCACCGACGAGCGGCTGCCGGTCGCGTTGATGGCCGCGGCGAGCCGGGTCAGGCCCTCCAGGTGCTCGTCCCCGAAGACGCCCAGCTGGCCAGGGAAGCCCTGGCCCTGCCGCTGGACGTGGGCCGCGCAGGTCATGGTCAGGCCGAAGCCGCCTTCGGCCCGCATGGTCAGCCAGTGGAACTCTTCGTCCGAGAGGCGCCCGTCTGGGTGGCTCTGGCAGTTGGTCAGCGGCGCCAGCATGAAGCGGTTCTTCAGCGGCTTGCCGTGCTTCAGCGGCAGAGGGTCGAACAGGCTGATCTCGGCCAAGGTGGGTCTCCGGTGCGAGGGCCGCCACCTAGCAGCCTGCCCCAGCGTCCGCGCAAGCCAGTGAATCTGCACGGCCTTTCAGGGTTTGCGACTAGCGCATCTCCGCGATCCACTGACGGATCAGCGCCAGGCCCTCGGCGTGGGTCACGGAACGGCCCAGCTCGGGCATCATCACGCCGGGCTCTTCCGAGGCCATGCGGTGGACCAGGATCGAGGCCTCGGGCCGACCGGGCGCGATGGCGACCTCCAGCCCGCCTGAGCCGCGGCCGGCGGCCACCGGCCGCTTGCCGACGCCCAAGGCCACCGGGTTCGTCTCCTCCCACTGGAGGAAGAGACCGCTGTTCGACGCGATGGCCTGCGGGTGGTGGCAGTGCGCGCAGTTGGCGTCGAGATAGGCCCGGGCCCGCGCCGCCACCGGCTCGGCGGGCTCGTCCCAACGGGCGATCCGCGGCGCCGTGGCGGGCTGCGGCGCGCCCGTCAGCAGGCCGCTCTTCGTCCACTGGGCGAGCTGGTTCTCGCGGCCGCTCGCATAGGCGAAGTCGCCGTTCAGGTTGCGCGCCTTGGGCCCCAGCGGGACCAGCGCCTTGTCCAGCTGGTGGCACTCCTTGCACTGGTTCTGGTTCGGCACGGCGTAGTCGATGGTCTTCGATCGCCCCTGGACGTCCGTCACCTCGACGTTCATGCGCGCGCCGGCGCGCTTCAGCACCGCCTCCGTCTGCTCGGCGTTCCAGACATAGGCCAGCGCCTTCCAGCCGTCGGCCTGGCGGATCAGCAGGCGCGTCTCCAGCGAGCGGACGTTCTCGGTCGGACGCCGCAGGTCAGCCGGATAGGCGAAGGTCTTCACCAGCACCGTCCCGACGGGGAAGTCGAAGGCGCCTTCGGCCCGGTACGCCGCGCGCTTGCCGGGCGGCAGGCCCACGAAGCGGAACTTCTCCGCGTAGTCGCTGAACAGCGGCGTGTTCAGGGCGTACGGGGTCAGGCCCGCCCCGGCCGCGCGGCCGCCGTCGGTCAGCGGCAGGCGGTAGTCCGACAGCCTGGGCGCCGGCGTCTCGTCCAGCAGCCGCGCGAAGTCCGGCCCGGCGGGCGCGCCGCCGAGGCAGAGGAGGGCGGCGAGCCCGGCCGCAAGCTTCGCAAGTCTAGGCGCCAAGGTCCGCCTGTCGCTTGGGCAGCACCACGGGGGCGGGCTCGGGCAGGGCCACGTCGCGGCCGATCGCCGGCTCGACCTTGGGTTTCGCCTTCGCCAGTTCGCCGGGGGCCGGCAGGTTGAGGTTCATCACCGGTCCGTCGACCAGCCGCACCTTCGCAGGGGCGCTGCCGTTCCAGGTCGCCACGCCGTCCCACATCACGGGCGGCAGCGACCCGCCGCTCAGCATGGCCAGCAGCTTGCCGCCGTCGAACTTGGGATCCCAGCCGTTCTTGCCCAGCTTGTTGTCGCGGACGACCACGTCCCGCGGCAGCGGATTGTAGCTCTTGTCGTCGAACTTCTGGACGTAGGAGACCAGCATCACCGCCGCCGACTGGTTGCCGTCGATCTCGTTCTCGAAGACGTGGATGTTGCGGTTGGCCATCACCATGACGCCGGTGCCGGTCGGCACGCTGGCGACGATGTTGCCCTTGGGCGCGAAGTTGGCGGTGTCGTTCCGGACGACCTTGTTGCGGAACACCCGGGTGGAGTGCCCGCCCATCTGCGGCAGGTTCGGCAGGTCGAACACCAGGATGCCGCCGGTGTTGCGCGTCGCCACGTTGTCGAAGACGTCGGCGTTGTACGAGTTCTCGATCTCGATGCCGGCGACGTTGAACTCGGCCCGGCTGCGCTTCACCACGATGTTCTTCGACTGGCCGACATAGATGCCGGCGTCCGACGCGCCCCGCACCACCACGCGGTCGATCAGGACGTTGGTCGAGCTCACCGGATAGACGCCGTAGGCGCCGTTCTTCTCGTTCGGGCCGCCGGTCCATTCGACGCGGACGTTCACGAAGCTGATCTCGTCGGCGCCCTTGGCCTTGATCCCGTCGCCGCGGGTGTCCTCGATCCCGAAGTCGCGCACCGTCACCCGGTCGGAGGTGATCAGCAGGCCCTCGCCCGCGCCTTTCTGGCCCTTGAACGACAGCACGGTGGCGTCGGGCCCGGCGCCCTTCACCGTGACGTTGTCGACGTCGAGCGACAGGCCGTCGGTCAGCTCGAACCGTCCGGCGCCGAGCTGCACCAGGTCGCCGGGCTTGGCGTCGAGCAGGGCGGTCTGCAGCCGCTCCTGGGCGTCGGGGCCGGCGGCCACGGAAATGGTCTTGGCCTCGGCCGTCCCGGCCAGAAGCGCGATCGCCGCCGCGGCGGCCATGAGCCGGATCATCCCGGACCTCCCTTCGTCTCGCCGGCGTCGTGACGCGCCGTTCAACTTTGGAGGTGACGCGGTTCTGCGAGCCGACGCAAGCCCTCAGGCGGTCGCCGCGCTCTTCGCCACATAGGCGTCGATCTCGGCCACGTGGCGGGCGACCGCCTCGGGGCCCAGGAAGGCGCCGGTGAAGCTGTTCTTGGCCAGGGTCACCAGCTCGTCTCGGGTGAGGCCGATGGCGTCGGCCGTCTCGGTCCAGTTCTGGGCCAGGTAGCCGCCGAAGTAAGCCGGGTCGTCCGAGTTGATCGTCGCCTTCAGCCCCAGCGCCAGCATCCGCTTCAGGGGGTGCTGCTTGAGATCGTTCACGACGCACAGCTTGAGGTTCGACAGCGGGCAGACGGTCAGCGTCATTCCTTCCGCCACCAGCCGCCGCACCAGGGCCTCGTCCTCCAGCGCCCGGTTGCCGTGGTCGATGCGATGGACGCCCAGCACGTCCAGCGCTTCCCAGACATACTCGGGCGGGCCTTCCTCGCCCGCGTGCGCCACCAGCTTCAGGCCCCGCTCGCGGGCCGCCTTGAACACACCTGCGAACTTCGACGGCGGATGGCCCACTTCCGAGGAGTCGAGGCCTACGCCGAGGATGCGGTCCAGGTAGGGCTCGGCCGCCTTCAGGGTCGCGAAGGCCGCGTCCTCGTCCAGGTGGCGCAGGAAGCAGAGGATCAGGCTCGAGCTGATGCCGAAATCCCGCTCGGCCTCGGCCATGCCGGCCATCAGCCCGTCGGCGACGACCTGGAACGGCACGCCCCGGTCGGTGTGGGTCTGGGGGTCGAAGAACAGCTCCACGTGCCGGGCGCCGTCCGCCGCCACCCGCCGGAAATAGGCCAGGCCCAGGTCGCGGAAGTCCTCCTCCGTCCGGAGCACGTTCGCGCCCTGATAGTAGATGTCGAGGAAGTCCTGCAGGTTCGAGAAGGCGTAGGCGGCGCGCACCTCCTCCACCGACTTGAACGGCAGATCCACGCGGTTGCGCCTGGCGAACTCGAACATCTGCTCGGGCTCGAGGCTGCCCTCGATGTGCAGGTGGAGCTCGGCCTTCGGCAGGCCCCGGATGAAGTCGGCGAGCGAGGTCATGGCCAAAGCATCGCCCCTCCTGCGGCCGGGTCAAGGGCGACGGAGCCCGAAACCCTTGTCCCGCTGGGGACGTTCGCCTGCGCATGGACCTGGACCGTCTGCCCGGGCTGGTGCTGTTCGCGATCGGCCGCACGCCCGTGACGCTGGGCGGCGTCGTCGCCGGCCTCGCCGTCATCTTCGTCGGGTTCGTCGTCGCCCGCCTCGCGGGCGCCGGGCTGCGGCGGCTGCGGGGTCGGGCGCGTCACGGGGCGGCGGCGCTCTATATCGTCGAGAAGCTGGTCACCTATGGCGTCGTCCTGCTGGCGCTGGTCGCCGGCCTGTCGACCGTGGGCCTCAACCTGTCGTCGCTCGCGGTCTTCGCCGGCGCCGTAGGCGTCGGCGTGGGCCTCGGCCTGCAGGGCATCGTCAAGGAGTTCGTCTCGGGCCTAGTCCTGGTCTTCGACCGCTCGCTGGGCGTCGGCGACTTCGTGGAGCTCGAGGACGGCAAGCGTGGCGTGGTCCAGGAGGTGGGCCCGCGCGCCGTGCGCATCCGCACCAACGACAACATCGACCTGATGATCCCGAACTCGAAGTTCATCGAGGGGCCGGTGGTCAACTGGACCCTGCACGGCCACACGCGCCGCATCCACGTCCCGTTCTCGGTGGGCTACGGCTGCGACCGGGAAAAGGTCCGCGACGTGGTGTTGGAGGCGGCCCGCAGCGTCCCCTTCACCGTGCCCGAAACCGAGACCCAGAAGAGCCAGGTCTGGCTGACGGGCTTCGGCGACTCGGGCCTGAACTTCGAGCTGGTCGTCTGGCCCACGCTGGACGCCGTGAAGCGCCCGGGCGCCATGCATGCGGCCTACACCTGGGCCATCGCCGAAGCGCTCGAGCGCGCGGGCATCGAGATCCCGTTCCCGCAGATGGACGTCCGCCTGCGCAGCCTGTTCGGCCAGGAAGGCGAAGCCGCGCGGCGGGCGCTGCGTCTGGACGAGCCCGAGCCCGCGGGCGAGGAACCGAAGCCCGCGCCGCCAACGATCAACGACGCCGCCGACGACCTGGCCCGTCCCTTCGCGGATCCGGAGGGCGACGAGGGGCCGATCTACCCGGAGCCCAAGGCGTCATGAGCCCGCGGACCCGCAGGCTGACCGAGGCGGCGCTGGCGGTCCTGGGCGGCGTCCTGGTGTTCGCCGTGTTCGCCGCCGCGTGAGGTCGACGGATCGGTCCGGATCGGACAGAAGTGGCGCTTGATGGCCCTGACCCTCAGCGTCCGCTTCGACCGCCTGCCGCTCCGCGCGCCGTTCCGCATCTCCCGCGGGGTGAAGACTCACGCCGAGGTGGTGGTCGTCGAGCTGTCCGACGGCGAGTTCACCGGCCGCGGCGAATGCGTCCCCTACGCCCGGTACGACGAGACCCCGGGCAAGGTGATGGCCGCCCTGCGCGGCGACCCCGAGGTCCTGCTGGACGCCCTGCCGCCGGGCGCCGCGCGCAACGCGCTCGACTGCGCCTACTGGGACCTCTTGGCCAAGCGGGAGGGCGAGGCGGTGTTCGACATGCTGGGCCGCATGCCGCCGCAACCGGTCGCCTCGGCGGTCACCATCAGCCTGGACGCGCCGGGGGGAATGGCCGAGGCGGCGGCGGCGGTGGCCGACGCGCCGCTGCTGAAGGTGAAGCTCTCCGCCGACCGGCCGGCCGAAAGGCTGCTGGCCGTGGCCGAGGCCGCGCCCCAGGCGCGCCTCATCGTCGATCCCAACGAAGGCTGGACGCCCGAGATCCTGAAGGCCATGGCCGACCCCGTCGCCCGCTGCAACGTCGTGCTGGTGGAACAGCCGCTGCCGGCCGGCCAGGACGCGGCGCTCGAGGGCCTGCGCTATCCGGCGCCGATCTGCGCCGACGAGAGCATCCACACGCGCCACGACCTGGACGCCGTGGCCGGGCGCTACCAGGCCATCAACGTCAAGCTCGACAAGGCCGGCGGCCTGACCGAGGCCGTGGCCCTGGCCGACGCCGCCCGCGCCCGCGGCCTGTCGCTGATGGCCGGCTGCATGGTGGCGAGCTCGCTGGCCATCGCGCCGGCCCTGGTGTTCGCCGCCGACGCCGACTTCGTCGACCTGGACGGGCCGTGGTGGATCGCCAAGGACCGCCCGGGCGGCTGCCGGTTCGAGCGGGGCGTGCTCCATCCGCCACAGCCGGGCTTCTGGGGCGATCCGGCGGCCACGCCCTAAGTTGACAGCCTGAGCGCATCGGCCGCTTCATCCAAACACGGGTTTTCGGGGGTTCGGGTGACAGCGCAGGCCGCACAGCCGCCAAACGAGGCGGTGGGCACGATCGAGGTGGCCCTCGCCCACGCCGCACGCCTCCTGGCCCAGGACCCGCAGCTCGCCCAGGCCCAGGCCGAAGAGATCCTCAAGGTCGCCCCCGAGCATCCGCACGCCCTGCGCCTGCTGGGCGCGGCGCTGCGCCGCCAGGGCGAGACCGAGGCCGCCGAGGAGGCCTACCTCCGCTCGGTCAAGGGCTCGGTGAAGGACCCGCAGATGATCGCGGCGGCCAACGCCCTGGTGGACAACCGCCTGGCCTACGCCGAGCAGATCCTGCGCGACCGGCTGAAGGCCCAGCCCACCGACGTGGCGGCCATCCGGATGCTGGCCGAGACCGGCATGCGCCTGGGCCGCTACGACGACGCCGAGAAGCTCTTGTCCCGCTGCGTCGAGCTGGCGCCCGGCTTCACGCCGGCGCGGCACAACTATGCGACCGTGCTCTACCGCCACAACAAGCCGGTGGAGGCGATCGCCCAGCTCGACGTCCTGCTGGCCGGAGACGCCCACAACCCGGCCTACCTCAACCTGAAGGCGGCCGCGCTCGGCCGGATCGGCGAGTACCACGAGGCGATCGAACTCTACGATCGTGTGCTGAAGGCCCATCCCCGCCATCCGAAGACCTGGATGAGCTACGGCCACGCCCTGAAGACGGTCGGCCGCCAGGCGGATTCGGTGGAGGCTTACCGCCGGAGCCTGGCGCTCGCGCCCCACTTGGGCGAGGCCTGGTGGAGCCTGGCCAACCTGAAGACCGTCACCTTCTCAGCTGAGGACGTGGCGGCGATGGAGGCTCAGCTCGCCCGCGACGACCTCGCCGACGAGGACCGCTTTCACCTGCACTTCGCCCTCGGCAAGGCGTTCGAGGACCAGGCCCGCTACGAGGAGTCCTTCCGCCACTACGAAGAGGGCAATCGCCTCCGGAAGTACGAGCTGTCGTACGAGGCCGACGAGACCACCACGCACGTCCGCCGCTCCAAGGCGCTGTTCACGCCGGAATTCTTCGCCGCGCGGGCCGGGCAGGGCTCCTCGGCGCCGGATCCGATCTTCGTCGTCGGCCTGCCGCGGTCGGGCTCGACCCTGGTCGAGCAGATCCTCTCAAGCCACAGCCAGGTGGAAGGCACCCAGGAGCTGCCCGACATCATCGCCATGGCCAGGCGGCTGGGCGGCGGGGCCAAGAAGTCGTCCGCCGGCCGCTATCCCGACGTGCTGGCCGAGCTCTCGCCCAAGGAGCTCTACCAGTTGGGCGAGGAGTACCTGTCCCGCGCCGAGGTGCACCGCAAGCTGGGCCGGCCCTTCTTCATCGACAAGATGCCCAACAACTGGGCGCACCTGGGCCTGATCCTGCTGGCCCTGCCCAACGCCAAGATCGTCGACGCCCGGCGCCACCCGCTCGGCTGCGGCTTCTCCGGGTTCAAGCAGCACTTCGCCCGCGGCCAGGGCTTCACCTACGACCTCACCGACATCGGCCGCTACTACGCCGACTACGTCGAGCTGATGGCCCACTTCGACGCGATCCTGCCCGGACGCGTCCACCGCGTGATCTATGAGCAGATGGTGAGCAATCCCGAGGCGGAAACGCGCCGGCTGCTCGACTATTGCGGTCTGCCCTTCGAGGAGGCCTGCCTGCGGTTCTACGAAAACGACCGGGCGGTGCGCACCGCCAGTTCGGAGCAGGTTCGTAAGCCAATCTTTACCGACGCCGCCGACCACTGGCGTAACTACGATATGTGGCTCGGCCCGCTGAAGGCGGCGCTGGGCCCGGTTCTGCACGCGTACCCGGAGGCGCCCGCGTACTAGGCCGCCGCCATGACCTTGTGGGGGAACTATGAAGGCGATGGATCGAAACACGCGGCGCTGGTCGATGGGCCTGCTCGCCACCACCATGCTGACCGCCGTGGCGGCGCCGGCTGCGGCCCAGACCGCCAGCGGCACGACGCTGGACGAGGTGGTCATCACCGCACAGAAACGGTCCGAAAACCTTCAGGACGTGCCGATCAGCGTGCAGGCCCTGGGCACCGAGCGGCTCGACGAGCTGCAGGTGTCGGATATGACCGACTTCGCGCGGTTCCTGCCCAACGTGACGATCCAGACCGGCGCGCCGGGCTTCTCCAACATCTACATGCGCGGCGTCGCCTCGGGCGAGAACAGCAACCACTCGGGCCCGCTGCCCAGCGTCGGCGTCTACCTGGACGAACAGCCGGTGACGACCATCACGGGCCCGCTGGACGTCCACGTCTATGACATCGCACGCGTCGAGGTTCTGGCCGGACCGCAGGGCACGCTCTACGGGGCGAGCTCCCAGGCCGGGACCATCCGGATCATCACCAACAAGCCGTCTCCGTCGGGCTTCTCGGCCGCCTACGACCTCGAGGTGAACCGCGTCAGCCACGGCGACATCGGCTACGCGGCCGAAGGCTATGTGAACCAGCCGCTGAGCGACCGGGCGGCGGTTCGCCTGGTGGCCTGGGCGCGGCATGACGGCGGCTACATCGACAATGTCGAGGCCACCCGAACCTACCCCACCGGTCCGGTCACCATCGACAACGCCGATCTGGCGGAAGACGACTACAATGAGGTCGACGTGTACGGCGCCCGCGCCGCCCTGCGCATCGACCTGGACGACAACTGGGCGATCACGCCCTCGCTGAACATGCAGCGGACCGAAGCCGACGGCGGCTTCAACTACGATCCGCAGCGGGGCGACCTCAAGGTGGCGCGCTTCCGGCCTGAACGGCTGGACGACAAGTGGTTCCAGGCCGCCATGACCATCGAGGGCGCCGTGGCGAACCTCGACCTGGTCTACGCCGGCGCCTACATGAAGCGCTGGCAGGATTCCGAGACCGACTACTCCGACTACGCGTTCTTCTACGACACCCTCCTTGGGTACGGGGAGTACTGGCTGGACAACGCCGGAAACCCGCACGACATCAGCCAGTACATCCAGGCCAAGGACGCCTTCACGAAGCAGAGCCATGAGTTCCGGGTTTCCACGCCCGCGGACCAGCGCCTGAGGGTGACGGCGGGCGCGTTCTATCAGCGCCAGAGCCACAACATCCAACAGCGGTACAAGATCGACGACCTGGCTGACGCCACCGAGGTGCCCGGCTGGCCAGACACCATCTGGCTCACCAAACAATTGCGGATCGACCGCGACTACGCGGTGTTCGGCGACGCGACGTTCGAGGTCACCGACCAGCTCTCCGTCACCGGCGGTATCCGGTTCTTCAAGTCCAAGAACTCGCTCGAAGGCTTCTTCGGCTTCGGCACGGGCTACAGCTCGGGCACCGGCGTCGGCGGCTGCTTCGGGCCGCCGATCGTAGAGGGCGGTCCCTGCACCAACGTCGACAAGGTCACCGAGGACGAGGGGCACACCTATCGCCTGAACGCCCAATACAAGTTCGACGACGACCGGATGGTCTACGTCACCTACTCCACGGGTTACCGTCCGGGCGGCATCAACCGGCGCGGCACGCTGCCGCCGTACGAGGCCGACTACCTGAAGAACCTGGAGTTCGGTTGGAAGACCACCTGGCTCGACAACCGGCTGCGGTGGAACGGGGCCCTGTATTCCGAGAAGTGGGACGACTTCCAGTTCTCGTTCCTGGGGGCGAACGGCCTCACCGAGATCCGGAACGCCGGCAAGGCGAAGATGAAGGGCGTGGAGACCGACATCAGCTGGCTCGTCGCCGATGGGTTCACGCTCACCGGATCGGCGGCCTACACGGACGCGGAACTGGACGAGGACTACATTCCCGACCCCAGCGAGCCGCCCGAAGCGCTGAAGGGCGCCTCGCTGCCCGTCACGCCGAAGTTCAAGGCCAACCTCTCCGCCCGCTACGAGTGGGACATGATGGACGGAACGGCCCATGTGCAGGCCTCGCTCGTCCACCAAGGCTCGGCTTGGCCCGACCTTCGGTCCTCGGACCGCGCCGTCGTCGGCAAGATGCCGAGCTACACGACCTTCGATCTCAGCGCGGGGCTCTCGCCGGGCAGCTGGCGCGTGGAAGCCTACGTGAAGAACCTTCTGGACGAGGAGGGGCAGCAGGACCGGTTCGTCCAGTGCGCGTCGTCGGTCTGCAGCCAGGTCTACATCGTGCCGATCCGGCCCCGCACGATCGGCCTCCGCTTCGGCCAGTCGTTCTAAGCATCCGAACGGGCGGCGGACACCAGTCCCGCCGCCCGTTTCGGCATGTCAGTGGACACCTTGCCGGGGAACTTCGGCGGCCGCTTCTCCAGGAACGCCGCCACGCCCTCGCGCACGTCCGGCCCCGCGCCCAGCTCCATCGAGAGCGGGCCGTCCACGGCGAGCAGGCCCCACGGGTCTGGCGCGCCGGCATAGCCCCACAGCATCTGGCGCGTCAGCGCGATGGACACGGGAGCGGTGTTCTCGGCGATTTCGAGCGCGATCTCCTTCGCCCGCGCCAGCAGCTGCTCGGGCGGGACCACCTCGCTGACCAGGCCGCCGGCCAGCGCCTCCTCGGCCGGGATCAGCCGCCCCGACAGGCACCAGCGCAGCGCCTGCGGCAGGCCCACCAGCTTGGGCAGGAACCAGGCGCTGCCGGCCTCAGGCACCAGCCCCCGCCTTGCGAACACGAAGCCGAACCGCGCCCCCTCGGCGCAGAGGCGGATGTCCATTGGCAAGGTCAGGGTCGCGCCGACGCCGACCGCGGCGCCGTTCACGGCCGCGATCGACGGCTTGCGGCAGTTGAAGATCGCGCCCACGAAGCCGCCATCGTCCGGCCGCGCCTGCCCCGGCGCGGAAAAGGCCACCGAGCCCTCGCTCTTCGTATCGAAGGCGCCTGCGCCCGAGGAGATGTCGGCGCCTGCGCAGAAGCCGCGGCCGGCGCCGGTCACGATCACCACACGCACGTCGTCGTCGGCGTCCACCCGCCGGAACGCGTCGGCGAGCTCGGCGCCCATCTGGCCGGTGTAGGCGTTCAGCTTGTCGGGCCGGTTCAGGGTGACGACCGCGACCGGGCCGTCCGTCTCGTACAACAGCGTCTCGTAGCTCACCGTCGCCTCCCGGGCTTTTCGGCGATTACGCGCGCTTGACGAGACGGCAGGCAACAGGCCGCGGGACCGGTGTTATACCGCCGCCGTGCCGGACGATACCGACAGCCTGATGCTTGCCGCGGGCGGCCATTGCGCCTGCGTGGCGCGCCTCGAAGCGCCGTGGACCGATCCCGTCGCCGCGCTCGCACGCTTCGCCGACGAGCCGTACGCCGCCCTCCTGCTGTCGGGCCGCGGCGGCTGGTCCTATCTGCTGCGCCAGCCCGACGCCGTGGGCTCCGCAATCGAGGACCTGTCCGGCCTGCTCGGCCCGCCGGCGGCCGGCGCGGACGATCCGCCGTTTCAAGCGGGCGTCCTGGGACTCGCCGCCTACGAGCTCTCCGCCCGGTTGGAGCCGACGGCGCCCCAGGGGCGGGATCCCGACTGGCCGGACCTGACGCTCGCCCGCTATCCGGCTCTGGTCGCCTTCCACATCGACAGGCGGCGCGTCGTCGCCATCGGCCGCGGAGCCGACGCCGCGGCGGCCGAGACCCGCGCCCGCGTCGCCCGTTCCTGGCTGGACGCGCCGCCGCCTGCGCCGCCGGCGGACGGTCCGCTCGCCCGAACGGTGGACGTCTCAACGCCCCCCGCGCGCCACGCCGCCGCTGTCGCCCACACTGTGGCGCGAATCGCCGCCGGCGAGATCTTCCAGGCCAACCTGGCCCGTCCCTGGCGCGGCCGGCTCGCCGCCGGCCGCACGCCCTTCGATCTGTTCCGCCGCCTCGCCCGGACCAGCCCCGCCTCCTACGCCGCCTACCTGCGCCTGCCCGGCCGGGCGGTGGTGTCCAACTCGCCCGAGCGGTTCCTGTCGGTGCGCGGCGATCACGTCGAGACCTGGCCGATCAAAGGCACCCGGCCGCGCGGGAGCGATCCCGCCGGCGACGAGGCGCTGGCCCGCGAGCTCCTGGCCAGCGCCAAGGACCGGGCCGAGAACCTGATGATCGTCGACCTGATGCGCAACGACCTGGCCCGCGTCTGCGCGCCCGGCAGCGTCGAGGTTCCGGAGCTCGCGGCGCTTCGCACCTACGCCAACGTCCACCACCTGGTCTCGCGGGTCCGCGGCCGGTTGGCGGCGGGGCGCTCGGCCTGGGACGCCTTCCTGGCCGCCTTTCCCCCAGGCTCGATCACCGGCGCGCCCAAGCTTCAAGCCATGAAGGTGATCGCTGACCACGAGCCGCCCCGCGGCCCCTACTGCGGCAGCCTCTTCTGGGCGGGCCTCGACGGCGCGCTGGAGGCGAGCGTCCTGATCCGCACCGTGGCGCTCGTGGAGGACCCCGCCGGCTGGCGTTTCGAGGCGCGCGCCGGCGGCGGCATCGTGGCCGATAGCGATCCGCAAGCCGAGACCGCCGAGACCGAGCACAAGATCAGCGCCATCCTGGCGGCGCTGGAAGGCGAGGGGCCGTGAGCGTTCCGCCCGACGACCGCGGTCTCACCCTCGGCCACGGCCTCTTCGAGACCCTCCTGTGGGCCGAGGGCGGCTTCGTCCACTGGGACGCCCACCTCGACCGGCTGGCCCGCGGCTGTCCCCTGCTGGGCCTGCCCGCGCCCGACCGCGCCGCCTGCCGGCGCGAGGCCGAGGCCGCGCTGGCGGCCGCTGGGTCGCCCGAGCGCGCCGCCGTGCGCCTGACCTGGACCGCAGGGTCCGGCGGCCGGGGACTGGACCTGCCTGCGACGCTCGAGCCGCGCCTCCTGGCGACGGCCGCCGCCCTGGTCCAGCCGCAAGAACCCGCGACGCTCGCCACCGCCACGGTCCGCCGCAACCACGCCTCGCCGGCCTCGCGGCTGAAGACGCTGGGCTACCTCGACAATGTCCTGGCGCGCGCAGAGGCCCGCGCCGCCGGCGCCGGCGAGGCGCTGATGCTCAACACCCGCGGCGAGGTCGCCTGCGCGGCGGCGGCCAACGTGTTCTGGATCGAAGGCGGCGTCGTCCGCACGCCGGCGCTGGACTGCGGCGTGCTGGACGGGATCGTGCGGGGACAGGTGCTGCGGGCCTGCGCCCGCCTGGGGATCCCGGCCGAGGAGGTCCGCGTCGGCCCCGAGGCGCTGGCCGGCGTTCCGGTGTTCCTCACCAACAGCCTGATCGGCGTGCGGCCGGTCGCCAGCCTGGACGGCCGCGAGCTGCCAACGTCCGACCTCGTGGCGGCGCTAGCCCGAGCTGTCGGCTAGTCCAGCCGGAACGGCACCGTGCGCCGCTCGTGCGGCGGCACCTTCAGCGGCCGGTCCACCGGCGGGAAGGCGCGCTGCGGACAGTCGTTGCGCTCGCAGATCCGGCAGCTGACCCCGATCCGCGCCGCCGGCCCGTTCAGGTCGACGCCCTCGGAATAGACGAACTGGTGCGCGTGGCCGATCTCGCACCCGAAGCCCAGCACGAAGTGCCGGTCCGGCTCCAGATAGCTGCCCGACGGCTTGGCCACGCTGCGGGCGACCGAGAGATAGCGCGCCCCGTCCGGCATTTCCGCCACCTGCACCAGGAACCGATCCGGCGCGCCGACCGCCTGGTGCACGTTCCACAGGGGGCAGGCGCCGCCGAACCTGGCAAACCGCAGCCGCGTCGCGGAGTGGCGCTTGGTGATGTTGCCGGCGTAGTCCATCCGCACGAAGAAGATCGGCGCCCCGCGCAGGCCCGGCCGCTGCAGGTTGGACAGCCGGTGGCACACCTGCTCCAGGCTCGTGCGGAAGGTCAGGCCCAGCGCCTCGATGTCGTGGCGAAGCGCCTGGGCCGCGGCGTGGAAGCGCCGGTAGGGCATCAGCAGGGCGCCGGCCGCATAGTTGCCAAGGCCCACGCGGCAGACGTCCACCGCCTCGGCCGTGCGGAAGCGCGCCTGGGCAAGCTCGGCTTCGATCACCGCCGACAGCTCCACCGCGGCCAGGTGGTAGGCCAGCTGGAAGGTCTGGGTCTCGGCCGGCTGGCGTGGATTCACCCACAGCGTCCGCGTCATGGGATCGTAGCGCCGCATCACCTCCCCGGGCGCGGCGCGCACCACGGTGACGTCCTGCCGCTCCTTCAGCCAGGCCACGATGCGCGCGTCGGGCGGCTCGCCGTCGATCAGGCCGATGGCTTCGGCCAGCTCCTCGGCGGCGCGGTCCAGCCGGTCCACGTAGTTGTCGATGTCGTGGAAGAACTCGCGCACCTCCTCGTACGGCAGCAGCGAACTCGCCGCGGTCGCCTCGTCGAGGGCGACGGCCTCCTCGGTCAGGTTCAGCCGCTCGGCCAGCCGCTGGTTGGCGCGATGCAGGTCCAGGAACCGGCGCGCGAACGCCGGCGCCTGCAGGGCCACCCGCCGGATCTCGGAAAGCGCGACCGGCGCGCCGGGATGGGCGCTCTCGGCCACCGCCTCCTTCAGGTCGGCGATCAGCCGCTCGTCCTCGCGGGCCTCGAACACCTCAGGCGGCACGCCGAACGCGTCGGCGATCGACACCAGGACCCGGGACGTCACCGGCCGCTGGTTCGCCTCGATCTGCGACAGGTAGCTGACCGAGATGCCGAGCCGCGCCGCGCAGGCCTGCAGCTTCAGCCCCTGCTCCTGGCGGAGATGGCGCACCTGCGGGCCGACGAACAGCTTGGCGGGCATTTCACAACTTCACAGATCGGCGGGAGTTGGGCGCCAAGACTTCGCACGTTCTCGTTTGAAATCCAAAACGAAAGGGCGCTTCCTCCCTCACCGAACGTGATCCTCAGTTTTGCAAAATGAGGTTGGGATGCTCGCACGCGCCGGCCAGAACCTGCACCATCTGCCCCGCCTGGGCTTCGCGGACGCCTGCCGCCTGTTCGGCATGACGCCGCGCGCCTTGCGCTTCTACGAGGAGAAGGGCCTGATCGAGGCCCGCCGCGACCGCCTCAATCACCGCTACTACGACGGCTGGACCCGCCAGAAGCTGGCCTGGATCGCCCGACTGCGCTCGGTCAGCCTGTCCCTGCGCGACATCCGCCAGGTGCTGGACGCCGACCAGCGCTCGGGCGCGGGCTCCAAGCTCGCCCTGCACAAGCTCCTGGCTCGCCGCGAGGCCCTGACCCGCGAGCTCGCCGCCCTCGACGCCCTCATCCCGACGCTGCAGGAAGAAGCCGCCTAAGCCCAAGGCGCCGCTTCTCTCTTGGCCGCCGGCCCGGTCGGCGCCAACCTCCGCTTGCGATGGTCTTGCAGCGGGGGGCGCAAGGTGGCGGCCGAGCCTTATGACGTGATCGTGGTCGGCTCCGGCGCCGGCGGCGGGATGAGCGCCTACCACCTGACGCGCTCGGGCCTGAAGGTCCTGATGCTGGAGGCCGGACGGAACTACGATCCGGTCACCGAGACCCCGATGTACAACATCCCGGCCGAGGCGCCCCTGCGCGGGGTCTCGACGCCGGACAAGCCCTTCGGCTTCTACGACGCCACGGTCGACGGCGGCTGGGAGGTGCCGAACGAACCCTACACCGTGGCCGAGGACTCCCAGCCCTTCATCTGGTGGCGGCCGCGCATGCTGGGCGGGCGGACCAACCACTGGGGCCGCATCTCGCTCCGCTTCGGGCCGCTCGACTTCAAGCCCAGGAGCCGCGACGGCCTGGGTTACGACTGGCCCATCACCTACGACGACCTGGCGCCTTGGTACGACCGCGTCGAGAAGCTGATCGGCGTCACCGGCGCGGGCCCGCCCCTGGGGCTCACCAACACGCCGGACTCGCCGCCCGGCTGCCTGCTGGAAAGCCCGCCGCCGCGCGCGTTCGAGCTGTTCTACGCCAAGGGCTTCGAGGCCATGGGCATTCCCGTCGCGCCCATGCACGGCGCGGTGCTGACCGGCGAGGTCGAGCAGATGGAGGGCCGCAACACCTGCGTCTTCGCCACGCCCTGCGGCCGCGGCTGCTCCATCGGGGCCAACTTCCAGTCGACCACGGTGCTGATTCCGCCGGCGCTGGCGACGAAGAACCTGGCCATCGTCACCAACGCCCTCGTCTACCAGGTGGACCTCGACGCCGCCGGCAAGGCCAAGGGCGTCACCTACGTCGACCGCGTCACCGGGCAGCACCGTTCGGCCACGGCCCGGGCCATCGTGCTCGCCGCCGGCTCGGGCGAGACCGCCCGCATCCTGCTGAACTCCAAGAGCGCGAAGTTCCCCGACGGCCTCTGCAACGCCCACGGCATGGTCGGTCGCTATCTGATGGACAGCACGGGCCTGAACGTCACCGGCCAGTTCCCCGCGCTGGAGGGTCTGCCGCCGACCAACGACGACGGGATGAGCGTGTCGCACACCTATGTGCCCTGGTGGGGCTACGACAGGCACGCCGAGCTGGGCTTCCCGCGCGGCTACCACATCGAGATCGGCGGCGGCCGCGGCATGCCCTCCATGGGCGTCGCCCGGCTCCTCGGGGACGACGAGACCAGCGTCGGCGACGCCCTGCGCGACCGGCTGCGCCAGCGCTACGGCAGCCTGATCAGCTTCAACGGCCGGGGCGAGATGATCCCCAACGACGACTGCTACTGCGAGCTGGATCCGGACGTGAAGGACAAGTGGGGCATCCCGGTCCTGCGCTTCCACTGGAAGTGGGGCGAGGCCGAGACCCGCCAGGCCTCGCACATGGTCACGACCTTCCTGGAGGTCATCGACCGCCTGGGCGGCACACCCGTCGGCGAGGTCGAACGCGACGGCCGCAAGGCCATCTCCAAGGGCGGCGAGATGATCCACGAGGTCGGCACCGCCCGCATGGGCGCCTCCGAGACCGACTCGGTGGTGAACCAGTACGGCCAGGCCTGGGCGGTCCCGAACCTCTTCGTCACCGACGGGGCGGTGCTGGTCTCCAGCCCCGACAAGAACCCGACGCTGTCGATCCTGGCCCTGGCCTGGCGATCCAGCGACCACCTGGCGACCTTGGCAAAGCGGGGTGAGCTGTGAGCGGCGAGACGGCGAAACCCTACGTCCCCAAGATCGACCGCCGCACGGCCCTGCTGTGGGTCGGCGCCGTGGGCGCCGCCACCGCCGTCGGCGCGGGCGTCGTGGTCTGGCGCGACCGCATCGCGACGCCCGAGGCGAAGGGCTACGGCACCGATCCGAACCTGGTGAAGCCCGAGCCTGCGCCCTGGCCTAGGCTGCTGTCGGCCGAGGAGCTGCAGGCGGCCGCCCACCTGGCTGACTTCATCCTGCCGGCCTCGGCGACGGCCCCGGCGGCCAGCGCGCTCGGCATCCCCGACTTCATCGACGAGTGGGTCAGCGCGCCCTATCCCGACCAGGTCGAGGACCGGCCGGTGATCCGCGAGGGGCTGAAGGCGCTGATCCCGGACGTGGTGCGCGGCGATGCGGGCAGGCGGGCCGCAGCGCTGGCCGCCCTGCCGACCGCGAGGGATGCGGAGACCCGCGCCTTCTTCAAGCGCGTCCGGGCGCTCACCGTCGGCGCCTATTACACGACGGAGGCCGGTTTCAAGGACATCGGCTACATCGGCAACGAGGTGCGCAGCTCCGATCCCGGCCCGTCGGCCGAGGTGAAGGCGGTGCTGGCGGAACGCCTGAAGGCCCTGGGACTGTGAGAGGGAACGCGATGAAGGCTGCGGTGCTTGTCCTGACGATGGCGATCGGGATGTCCGGACCGGCGGCAAAGGCCGCCGACAATGCGCTCACCGCCGCCGAGACGGCGGCGGGCTGGAAACTGCTGTTCGACGGCAGGTCCACCGACGGCTGGCGCGGCTTCAAGACGCCCGAGCCCGACGCCGGCTGGACCGCGAAGGACGGAACGCTGGGCCCCGATCCGAAGACCTCGCGCGACATCATGACGAAGGAGACGTTCGGCGACTTCGAGCTCGTTTTCGACTGGAAGATCAGCCCGAAGGGCAACTCCGGCGTCATGTTCCACGTCACCCAGACGGGCGAGCAGACCTACCAGAGCGGGCCCGAATACCAGGTGCTGGACAATTCGCGAGGCGAGCCGCCGCTGGAGCGCGCCGGCGCCCTCTACGGCCTCTACGCGCCGACCACCGATGCGACCAAGCCGGTCGGCGAATTCAACCACAGCCGCCTCGTCATGAAGGGCGGCAAGGGTGAGCACTGGCTGAACGGGGTGAAGGTCGCCGAGTACGACCTGAACTCGGCCGAGTTCAAGGCCAAGGTGGCGGCGACGAAGTTCAAGGCCTGGCCGCAGTTCGCCGCCTCGAGGGTCGGCCACATCGCCCTGCAGAACCACGGCGACCACGTCTGGTACCGCAACATCAAGATCCGGCCGCTGAAGTAGCACCCAGAAAGTTGCGCCCGGGACCGGACGGGGCCCCGGGCGCCTTACGCCAGGCGGTCGTGGACGGACGGCCTACCCGACGATCCAGCCGTCGCCGAGGCTGGCCAGCTGGACGTTCTGCAGCGTCAGGCTCGCGCCCGGACCCATGTCGACCACCACGTCGGCGCCGACCTGGGCGTAGCTGTAGGTCGTGCCGGCGACGAGGTTCACCCGGTCGCCTTCGGCGTAGTTGAAGTCGAGGACCAGATCGACGCCCGCTTCCGCGAAGCTGTGGAAGGTGTCGGCGCCCGACCCGCCCGAGATGGTGTCGCTGCCGCGGTCGCCGGCCAGGTAGTCGTCGCCGGCCCAGCCGAACAGCTGGTCGTCGCCCTGGCCGCCGCGGACCACGTCGTTGCCGGCCCCGCCGTCGACCAGGTCGGCGCCCAGGTTGCCCAGCACCACGTCATGGCCTTCGTCGCCATAGAGCCGGTCCGAGCCCTGGCCGCCGACGACCCAGTCGCCGCCGTCGCCGCCGGCCAGCGTGTCCTCGCCGAGGTTGCCGTGCATGTCGTCGAACGCGTCGCCGCCCGACATCACGTCATTGCCGCCGCCGCCGCGCATGTAGTCCTGGCTCGCGCCGCCGTTCATGCTGTCGGCGCCCAGGCCGCCCATCAGGGTGTCCGCGCCCAGCGAGCCCTCCAGGGCCTCGCCGCCGTTATCCGCCGTGCGTGAGACGCCGGTCGAGGCCGCCGGAGGCGCTGCGGGCGTCGGAGCAGGTGCGGGAGCCGGAGCCGGCGCGGGGGCCGGGGCGGGCGTCGGAGCCGGAGCCGGAGCGGGCGTCGGAGCGGGCGCGGGCGTCGGCGTCGGCGTGACCGTGGCCGGCGCCTGGACCGCCCCGCCGCCCAGGTCGTAGGCGCGGATGTAGTCGATCTTGAATTCGGCGGGGATGTCGCCGCGGTCGATGGCGCCGCCCCAGCCGCCCAGGGCGAGGTTGGCGATCATGAACATGGGCTT
>NZ_JAPSKZ010000217.1 GCF_031181185.1 Phenylobacterium sp.
CGCCGCCTATCTGAAGGGCCGCACCGGCCGCATGCCGACCGCCGGCGAGCTCTACGCCGCCCACTTCCTGGGGCCCCAGGGCTCGGCCAAGCTGATCGAGGCGATGCAGTCCAGGCCCGGCGCCTCGGCCGCCGCCCTGTTTCCGGACGCCGCCCAGGCCAACCGGTCGATCTTCTATCGGGACGGCCGCGCGGCCACGGTTTCGGAGGTCTATGCCAACCTCACGCGCACGGCCGGCGACCACCAGGTGACCTCGGGCCAGAAGGCGGCCGACGAGGACGGCGGCTTCATCCAGTACGCCTCGGCGCGCCGGCTTTCGCGCCAGCGCGAGGAGGAGGCGCTGATCGCCTTGATTCTGAAGGGGTCGCAGCCCAACGACCAGCTGGGCGTCGGCAGCCGGCTCACCGGCTCCCTGTTCACGTCCGAGATGCTGAAACTGCTCTCCGACAACCGCGACGGCGACTAGCCGCGGTTCAGGCGTGCGCGCGCAGCCGATCGTCCGAGTGGTCTTCCGAACAGGCCTTGCCCGCAGGCTTGGCCTTGGTCGCAGGCTTCTTCGGCGCGGCCTTCGCCGCTGCCTCGGCTTCGGCGCCTTCCGCCAGCCCGATCAGCTTGGCGGCGATCCGCAGGTAGTCGTCGATGATCGCCGGGCAGTCGCACTCGTCGGCGAGGCGATAGGTGCCTTCCGCCAGGGCGCGAAGCCGTTGGGCGCGCTCGGCCGCGCTACGGTGGGGTTGCGATGAAGCCATGACGCATTATCCCTCCGCGGACCCTGAGTGAACATCGTTCAGTGGCCCATTTTGAGCCTCAGGCGGCTGTTTCGGAGCGCAAACCAGCCCGCCCGCGTTGGGTTCGCCGACACCGCTCGGCAGAGGTTTCATCGGCATGGCGCAGCGCTGGCCCGAACGCTTGTGGATCGTCCGGCACGGACAGAGTCTGGGCAACGTCGCGCGCGATCTCGCCGAGGCCGGTCAGCTCCCGCGCATCGACATCGCCCACCGCGATATGGACGTGCCGCTGTCGCCGCTGGGCCGCCAGCAGGCCTGCGCCCTGGGCTCCTGGTTCGCTGAGCTGCCTGAGACGGAGCGTCCGCAGGTCGTGCTGACTTCGCCCTACGTCCGCGCTCGGGAGACCGCCGACATCATGCGCGACTGCGGCGGCTTCTCGCCCGACGCCAAGCGGCCGACGCCGGACGAGCGGCTGCGCGAGAAGGAGTTCGGCGTCCTCGACCGCCTGACCCGCACCGGCATCGAAACGCACTTCCCCGATCAGGCCGAATTCCGTCGGCTGCTGGGAAAGTTCTATCACCGCCCGCCCGGCGGCGAGAGTTGGTGCGATGTGATCCTGCGCCTGCGCAGCGCCGTCGACAGCCTCTCTCTGCACCACGCCGGCGAGCGGGTGCTGATCGTCAGCCACCAGGTCGTGGTGCTGTGCCTGCGCTACCTCTTGGAGGAGATGACCGAGGAGCAGATCCTGGCCATCGACCGGCAGGGCGACGTCGCCAACTGCTCGGTCACCGAATACCGCCTCGATCCGGCCGACGGCCCCAACGGCTGCCTGAAGCTCACGCGCTACAACGTCACCGCGCCGCTGGAGCGCGAGGGTGCGCCGGTCACGCGCGAGCCCGACGCCGCGGTGGCCGCCCGATGAGCCTCGTCGAGCTCACGCCCGAGACCCTGCGCGCCTGGCCCCTGCCGCCCCTCCCGCCGGAGGCCGACAAGGAAGACCGCGGCCGCGTGCTGGTCGCCGGCGGCGGCGCCCAGGTGGCCGGCGCCGTGCTGCTGGCCGCCATCGCCGCCCTGCGCGCCGGGGCGGGGAAGCTGCAGGTGGCCGCGCCCGCCTCCTTCGCCACCCATCTCGCCCTAGCCCTGCCCGAAGGCCTGGTCTTCCCGCTGGCCGAGACGCCCGACGGCGAGCTCGCCGCCGAGGCCGCCGATGTGCTGTGCGAGGCGGTGCGCCGCGCCGACGCCCTGGTGATCGGTCCGGGTCTGCTGGACAGCGAAGCGGCCGGCGAGCTCGCCCTGCGTCTGATGCAGCCCAACGGGCCGCCGATGGTGGCCGATGCCGCCGCCATGCCCGCCCTGGCCCAGGCGCCTGAACGCGCGCGCCGCCACGCCGGGCGGCTGGTGCTGACGCCGCACGCCGGCGAAATGGCCAGCCTCATCGGCCGCAGCAAGGAGGAGGTCCAGGCCCAGCCACTGGAGGCGGCCCGCACCCTGGCCGCCGAGCTCCAGGCGGTGGTCGCCCTGAAGGGAGCCGAGACCTTCATCGTCTCGCCGGACGGCCGGGCCTGGCGCAACGTCGGCGGCTGTCCGGGCCTCGCCACCTCCGGTTCGGGCGACGTGCTCGCGGGGATCATCGGTGGTTTCCTGGCCCGCGGCGCGCCGGCCGCCCAGGCGGCCTGCTGGGGCTCGTTCGTGCATGGCGCCAGCGGACGCCGGCTCGCCCGCCGCATCGCGCCCCTTGGCTTTCTGGCCCGGGAGCTGCTGGACGAGATCGCCCCCGCCACGGCCGAGCTGCAACGCGCTGCGGCGTGACGTTTCCGCGGACACACGGATGACAACCTCGTGGCGAAGGTTGCAAAACGCCCATATCTGAACGCAAGCGGGGCCGGGCGGCCCCTTAGGGCCGCACGATGACGTCGTTCTACAACCTGCTCGCCAACAACCTCGTGGCGAACATCACCAACTATACGGTCTGGTTCGCGATCACCTTCTGGACCTACCTGGAGACCCGCTCGGTCTTCGCCACCGGCATGATCGCCGGCATCTACCTGGTCCTGACGGCGGGCCTCGGCATCTGGTTCGGCAGCCTCGTGGACCATCACCGCAAGAAGCTGGTGATGCTGGGGTCCAGCGCCGTCTCGCTCGTCTTTTACGCGCTCTCGCTCGGCCTGCACGAAATGTCCTCCGCGGCGAGCCTGCGCGACGTCTCGAGCGTGCGGCTGTGGGTTTTCATCGGCCTGGTGATGCTGGGCATGATCGCGGGCAATATCCGCGCCATCGCCCTGCCGACCCTCGTCACCGCCCTAGTGCCGGAAGATCGACGCGACAAGGCGAACGGCCTCGTCGGCATGGTCACGGGCGTCGGCTTCCTGACCACGTCGGTGATCAGCGGCTTCCTGGTCGCCTCGGGCGGCATGCGCCTGACGCTGCTGCTGGCCATCGTCTCCACCGTTGCGGCGCTGCTGCACCTGGCCCTCGTGCGGGTCGACGAGCCTCGGAACGAGGCTGCGCCCGACGCGCCGCGGGAACCACGGCGGGTGGATCTGCGCGGCACGCTGCGGGTCGTAGGGGCCGTGCCTGGCCTCTTCGCCCTGATCCTGTTCGCCAGCTTCAACAACTTCCTGGGCGGCATCTTCATGGCGCTGATGGACGCCTACGGCCTGTCGCTGGTCTCGGTGCAAGCCTGGGGCCTGCTGTGGGGCGTGCTCTCGACGGCCTTCATCATCTCGGGCCTGGTCATCGCCCGCACGGGCCTGGGCGCCAATCCGCTGCGCACGCTGCTGACCGTGAACCTGATCATGTGGGCGGTGTGCTGCGTCTTCACGCTGCAGGCCTCCATCCTCCTGCTGGCCGCGGGCTGCTTCATCTGGATGTTCCTCGGCCCCTATGCCGAGGCGGCCGAGCACACCACGCTGCAGAAGGTGGTGCCCTTCGAGCGCCAGGGCCGCGTCTTCGGCTTCGCTCAGTCGGTGGAGCAGGCGGCCTCGCCCCTGACCGCCTTCCTGATGGGTCCGCTCACCCAGTTCGTCGTCATCCCGTTCATGACAGACGGCTGGGGCGCCGCCGCCATCGGCGACTGGTTCGGACGCGGTTCCGACCGCGGCATCGCCCTGGTCTTCACCCTGGCGGGCGTGGTGGGCGTGCTGGCGACGATCTACGCTCTGAACTCGCGCTACTACCGCGACCTCAGCGCCGCCTACGCGCGGGCGCCCGCGCCGGCGGCCTGAGCCTCCTGCTCGGCGGCGCGCGCTTCCAGCTTGCGCCAGTCGTGGGCGAAGCGGATCAGGGCGTTGCGCTCGGCCGGAACCACTGTTTCGCGCGCCAGCCGTTCGGCTTCTTCGGCGGTCTTCCGCAGTCGTTGGGACATCGTCATGGCCGCCTCCAACCAGCGGCGCGCCGCGGTGGTTTCCGGCGCTAGCAATTGAGGGTTTTCAGGCCGCCGCGCCGCTCGCCAGCATGGCCTCGACCTCGGCCTCCCCGTAGCCCAGTTCCGCCAGCACCTCGCGGGTGTGCTCGCCCAGCTTCGGCGAGGCCGGCCGGCGCTCGGCGTCGGCGCCGGGGAAGCGGGCAGGGGCGGCGATGGAGCGGAACGTACCGCCTTCGCCGTCCTCGATCTCGACGAAGGCCCCGGCCGCGGCCACCTGGGGGTCGGCGGCGACGTCGGCGGGCGTCTGCACCGGCGCCCAGACCAGGTCGGCTTCGTCCAGCCGCCGGGCGATCTCGTCGAAGGGCAGGGCGGCGAACGCGCGGTCGAACTCTTCCGTCAGGGCCTTGGCGTTCTCGCGCCGCGCCTTGCCGGTGGCGAAGCGGGGATCGTCTACCAGCTCCGGCCGTCCGGCCGCCTGGCAGAACGCCTGCCAGCCGCCGCCCGAGCCGCGCGGATTGTGGACGAACCAGCGGCCGTCGGCGCTCTTGTAAAGGTTGGCGATGGCGTTGATCGGATTGTCCCGGGTCCTCGCCGAGGCCAACCGGCCGAACTTCAGCTGCACCGCCAGATCCGAGCTCATCACATAGACGCCGGTGGCCAGCAGCGAGGTCTGCACCAGCCGCCCTTCGCCGGTCCGCTCGCGCTCGTACAGCGCCGCCAGGATCGCTGACACCGTCGCCAGCGAGGTGGTGTGGTCGCCCACGCCCGAGCGCAGCAGGAACGGGTCCATGCCCTTCGGCGCCGTCATCGCCGCGACCCCGGCCCGCGCCCAGAAGGCGGTGACGTCGAAGCCGGGCTTGTGGGCGTCCGGGCCGTCCAGGCCGTAGCCGGTGATCACGGCATAGACGAGCCGGCGGTTGGCGGCGCGTAGGCTGTCGGCGTCCAGGCCGTATTTCTTCAGCGACGCCGGCCGCACGTTGGTCAGGAAGACGTCCGCCTGTCCCGCCAGTCGGGCCAGGGCCTCGCGGCCCTCCGGCTTGGTGATGTCGAGGACCATCCCGCGCTTGCCGCGGTTATCCACGTCGAAGGTGGGATTCGCGCCCAGGTCCGTCTTCAGGTCGCCGAAGATGTGGCGCATGGCGTCGCCCTCGGGGCGTTCCACCTTGATCACGTCCGCGCCCCAGTCGCCCAGGATCGCCGCGGTGCCTGGCCCGGCGATGTAGGCGGTGAAGTCGACGACCTTCAGGCCCTTCAGCAGCACGCGTCCCTCCCGGTGTTTTCCGGGAGTTTAAACAGGCGTTGG
>NZ_JAPSKZ010000218.1 GCF_031181185.1 Phenylobacterium sp.
GTACCTATCTCGAGTGGCTGGGCGCGTCGTACGAAGAGGCGCTGGACTTCGACTGGCGCAAGATCCTGCATCCCGAGGACCTGCCGCGGATCCTGAAGGAACAGGTGGCCGGCGAAGGCTCGCGCGAGCTCTTCACCCTGGAAGCCCGCTACCGCGTGGCTTCGGGCGAGTACCGCTGGATCCGTTCGGTGTCCCAGCCGCGCTACACGCCCGACGATGAGTTCGACGGCTTCATCGGGGTGGGCTACGACGTCACCGAGGCCAAGCGCGCCGAGGCCGACCTCAAGCGCATCAACGACATCCTGGCCGAGCGCGTCGAGGCGGCGCTCGCCGACCGCGACCGCGCGGAGGCCGCCCTCCGCCGCGCCCAGAAGCTGGAGGCTGTAGGCCAGCTCACGGGCGGCGTCGCCCACGACTTCAACAACCTGCTCACCGTCGTCATCGGCGCGCTCGACCTGATGCAGCGCCACCCCGACGACGCCGCCCGCCGCGACCGCATGATCGAGGCGGCGCTGGGCGCCGCCCGCCGCGGCGAGCGCCTGACCCAGCAGTTGCTGGCCTTCTCCCGCCGGCAGGCGCTGAAGCCCGAGCCGGTGCGCGTCGACGCCCTTCTCGCCGAGGCCGAGCCCCTGCTGCGCCGCGCGGTCGGGGAGGCGGTCAGCCTGGTGATCTCGCCCAACGCCCCCGACGCCGTGGTCAATGTCGATCCGGGCCAGTTCGAGGCCGCGGTGATGAACCTGGTCGTCAACGCCCGCGACGCCACGCCGGCCGGCGGTATGATCCGGGTCGAGACCCAGCCCGTCCGCCTGGACGCCGGCCAGGTCGAGGAGCTGGAGGCCGGCGAGTATCTCTGCGTCGCGGTGCACGACACCGGCTGCGGCATGGACGCCGAGACGGCGGCGCGCGTCTTCGAGCCGTTCTTCACCACCAAGGCGCCGGGCCGCGGCACCGGTCTCGGCCTTTCCCAGGTCTACGGCTTCGCCCGCCAGAGCGGCGGGGCGGCCTCGATCGACAGCGCCCCGGGCAAGGGTGCGAGCGTCCACTTCTACCTGCCGCTCAGCAAGGCGCCGGCCGCGTCCGCCGAGTGGACCGAGGCCGAACCCAAGGCCGCGGCGGGCGCGGCGCTTCGCGTGCTGTTGGCCGAGGACGACGTCCAGGTCGGCGACCTCGTGGAGGCCTTGCTGGCGGACCTCGGGCATCAGGTGGTGCGCACCCCCGACGCCGCGGCGGCTCTCGCCGTCCTGAAGGGCGACGCTCCCGTCGACCTGCTGCTCACCGACCTGATCATGCCGGGCGACATGAACGGAGTGGACTTGGCCCGCGAAGCCGTCCGCCTGCGGCCGCACCTGCCCGTGATCCTGTCGTCGGGGTACACCGGCGAGACTCTCAACGCCGCCGAGGGCGCGCCCTGGCCGCTGCTGCGCAAGCCGTATGGCGCAGAGCAGCTCGCGCACGCCATCGCCGAGGTGACCGCCGATACAGCCAAGCCGCGCTAAACGGCGCTGTGAGGAATCCTGCCCTTGCGCCTCCTCACGACGGCGCTATATGTGTTTAGTCAGTTTTGCTCGAAATGAGCATAAGAGTGCGCTGCGCCTGGGGACCTTCCCCGGCGCCTTTTTAAAGGCCTCAGTAATGCTCACTTTGAGCATAAGGGAGGGTGAAATGGCCGCCGACGGTTTCCAGTTCGACTTCACGCCCGAGGTCGAGGCTCAGACCCTTCCCGCCTGGGAAAAGGTGAAGCGGCACGTCACGCCCATGGAGTGGCGCAAGCAGGCTCCGCTGATCGCCGAGATCAACCGGCTGAAGCGCGAGAAGGGCGCCGTCATCCTGGCCCACAACTACATGACGCCCGAGATTTTTCACGGCGTCGGCGACTTTGTGGGGGACAGCCTGGCGCTGGCCAAGGAAGCCGCCCGCTCCGACGCCAAGGTGATCGTCCAGGCCGGCGTTCACTTCATGGCTGAGACGTCCAAGATCCTGTCGCCCGAGAAGCGCGTCCTCATCCCCGACCTCCTGGCCGGCTGCAGCCTGGCGAGTTCGATCACCGGCGCCGACGTGCGGCTGATCAAGCAGCGCTATCCGGGCCTTCCGGTGGTCACCTATGTGAACACGACCGCCGACGTGAAGGCCGAGACCGACATCTGCTGCACCTCGGCCAACGCCGTGCAGGTGGTGGAGGAGGCCGCGCGCCAGTGGGGCGTCGACCGGGTGATCCTGATCCCCGACGAATTCCTGGCCCGCAACGTCGCCCGCCAGACCCACATCGGCATCATCGCCTGGCAGGGCCGTTGCGAGGTGCACGAGCGCTTCACGGCCGAGGACATCCTCGAGCTCAAGGCGGCCTATCCGGGCGCCGAGGTCCTGGCCCACCCGGAATGCCCGGCCGAGGTGCTGGAGGTGTCCGACTTCGCCGGCTCGACGGCGGCGATGAACGACTACGTCCTGCAGCGGAAGCCCCGTCAGGTGGTGCTGATCACCGAATGCTCGATGGCCGACAACGTCGCCGCCGACGCGGTCGACACCGAGTTCGTCCGGCCCTGCAACCTTTGCCCGCACATGAAGCGGATCAGCCTCGAGAACATCTACGAGGCCCTGCTGCACGACCGCTACGAGGTGACGGTGGACCCGGCCATCGCCGAGCGCGCCCGGCTCGCCGTCCAGCGCATGGTCGACCTGCCGCCGCCGGCTGTCCCCGCCCGCTACGACCTCGTGAAGGCCCGCCATCACGTCGACGTGGAGCTGATCTGATGGCCGACCGTATCCGCCACGACGGCGTCGTCGTGGTGGGCGCGGGCCTGGCTGGCCTAACCGCCGCCTTGGCCGCCGCGCCTGCCCGCGTCCTGGTGCTGACCGAAGCCCCGCTGAACCAGGGCTGCTCGTCCGCCTGGGCGCAAGGCGGCATGGCCGCGGCGCTGTCGGCCGACGATGCGCCCGCCCTGCACGCCGCCGACACCGTGGCCGCGGGCGCGGGTCTCGTCGACGAAGCCATGGCTCGCCTGCTGGCCGAGGAAGGTCCCGCCGCCGTCCGCGCGCTGGCCGACCTCGGCGCGCCGTTCGACCGCACGCCGGACGGCGCCTTCGCCCAGAGCCTCGAGGCCGCCCATGGCAGGGCCCGGGTGGCGCGCGTGAAGGGCGACCAGGCCGGCCGCGCAATCATGGAGGCGGTGACCGTCGCCGCCCTCGCCGCGCCGCACGTCCAGGTCCGCACGGGCGCCAGGCTCACCGGCCTGCTCCAGGATCGCTCCGGCCGCATTCGGGGCGTTCTGGCCGAGATCGACGGCCGCCCGACCGAGATCGCCGCCAACGCCGTCGTCCTCGCCACAGGCGGGATCGGGGGCCTCTATGGCGTCACCACCACGCCCGCCGAGCTGAAGGGGGAAGGCCTGGGCCTGGCGGCCCTGGCCGGCGCGACCCTCGCCGACCCCGAGTTCGTCCAGTTCCACCCGACGGCCATCGACATCGCCCGCGATCCGGCCCCGCTCGCCACCGAGGCCTTGCGCGGCGAAGGCGCGGTGCTGGTGAATGCGGAAGGCGAGCGGTTCATGGCCGGCTACCATCCCGCCGGCGAGCTCGCGCCCCGCGACGTCGTCGCCCGCGCCATCCACGCCGAGCGCGCGGCGGGTCGCGGCGCCTTCCTGGACGCGCGTCAGGCCGTGGGCGACCACTTCCCTGACGAATTCCCCACCGTCTTCGCCGCCTGCCTCTCGGGCGGGGTCGACCCGCGCAAGCAGCTGATCCCCGTCGCGCCGGCCTGCCACTACCACATGGGCGGGATCGCCACCGACGCGGAGGGCGCGTCCTCGCTCCCCGGCCTGTTCGCCGCCGGCGAGTGCGCCTCCACCGGCGTTCATGGCGCCAACCGCCTGGCGTCCAACTCGCTGCTGGAAGCCGCCGTCTTCGGCGCCCGCGCCGGCCGCGCCGCCGCCGTCCAGGCGGCGACCACGGGTCCGTATGAGACGGTCACCGCCGCCGAGCTCCCGCCGGAAGGCCTGAAGGCGCTCCGCGAGGCCATGAGCCGGCACGCCGGCGTGGTCCGCGACGCGGGCGGCCTGTCGCGCCTGCTGCACCTGATCGACGGCCTGGAGGCTGCCTACGGCCGCAGCGCGCCCCTGGTCGCCGCGCGCCTGGTCGCCGCCTGCGCCTGGACCCGCCAGGAGAGCCGCGGCGGTCACTTCCGCGCCGACTTCCCTGCCGAGGCCGAGCCGGCCCGCACCTTCGTCACCCTCGCGGAGGTGGACCGCCCGGGCCTGAGGTTCGCCGCCGAATGATCGAAGCTCTTCCCGACCTGCTGATCCAGCCGGTCGTCCGCAGCGCGCTCGCCGAAGACCTCGGCCGCGCCGGCGACGTCACCGCCCAGGCGTGCATCCCAGCCGACGCCGAGCTCGCCTGCACGTTCGGCGTCCGCCACGACGGCGTCGTCGCCGGCCTGGTCTGCGCCCGGCTCGCTCTGGCCGAGCTCGACCCGGCCGCGACCTTCGACCAGCGCGCCGCTGACGGCGATCACGTGCGGGCCGGGACCGTCGTCGCTGAGGTCCGCGGAAACGCCCGCGCGATCCTGTCGGCCGAGCGGACGGCGCTGAACCTGTTGGGCCGGCTGAGCGGCGTCGCCACGCTCACCCGCCAGTACGTCGACGCCGTCGCCGGAACCCGCGCCCGCATCACCGACACCCGCAAGACCACGCCGGGCCTGCGCCAGCTCGAGAAGTACGCGGTCCGCTGCGGCGGCGGGGTGAACCACCGCTTCGGCCTGGATGACGCGATCCTGATCAAGGACAATCACGTCGCCGCCTGCGGCTCGGTCGGAGAGGCGGTGCGGCGGGCCAAGGCGTACGCCGGCCACCTGATGAAGGTCGAGGTCGAGATCGACAGCCTGGCCCAGCTGGACGAGGCCCTGGCCGAACGTCCCGACGTCATCATGCTCGACAACTTCAGCCTGGATGACCTGACCCAAGCTGTCCGCACGGTGGCCGGCCGCGTCGTCCTCGAGGCCTCCGGCGGCGTGAACCTCGACACCGTACGGGCCATCGCCGAAACGGGCGTCGACGTGATCAGCGTCGGCGCCCTCACCCACTCGGCCAAGGTGCTCGACATCGGCCTCGACGCAGCCTGAAGTTCGGAACCGCCCCCGGGCGGCGGGGTTCACCCTTCCAACAAGGAGGCGAACCCATGGCTTCGAAAGCTCCCCCGATCCCGCCCGAACAGCGCTCGCACCCCGGCGAGAAGCCCGACGTGGCCGGTGAAGACATCGGCCGGCGCGACGCGATCACCGGCAACCAGTCCAGCCAGCCTGGCGATGACGACGTGAACATCGACCAGCAGGGCCGCCAGGGCGGCATCAACCAGAACACCCATCA
>NZ_JAPSKZ010000016.1 GCF_031181185.1 Phenylobacterium sp.
ACCGTCCGAGACGGTCCGGGCGACCGGCTGGAAGGCGGAGCGGGCGTAAAGTCCTCCACCGTCGCCGGCGACCACGGCTCGGCGTCCCACACGAAGCGGTCGGCGCCCGCCCCGCCGAACAGCACGTCCGAGCCGCGGCTGGCCACGAGGGTGTCGGCGCCCGCTCCGCCTTCCAGCCGGTCGCCCGGACCGTCCGAGACGATCCGCACGCCGCCGGGGGAAGGCGGCGGCTCCTGCGGCGGCGGCGGCGGGGCTTCGCCGGCCTTGCCCTGCAGGCTTTGCCAGGTGAGGCCCGCCGCAGGCGTTCCTTCGAGCTGCACGACGTAGTTGGCCCAGGCGCCGCCAGGACCGTCGGGATCGACCAGAACCTTGGTTCCGCCCGCGCCGTCGTCGAACAGGAAGACGTAGCCGTCAGCCACCGGGTCGGCGCCCGAATAGCCGGCGCCCTTGAGCAGGGCTTGGACGTCCAGGCGATCCTCGCCGGCCGCGAAATCGGTCACGCGCGCCGGTGACCAGGGCTGGCCGGACCAGGCGAAGACGTCCGCGCCAGCGCCGCCGGTCAGCACGTCAGGCCCTTGGCTCGCGTTGAGCGTATCGGCGCCCGCCCCGCCGATCAGGGCGTCGCCCGGACCCGACGAGTTGATTACCCGGCCGCCGTCGGCCGGAGCCTCGCCGCCCGCCCGCCAGGCCTCGAACAGCCGGAAATAATCCGCGCCCGAAAGGCGGTAGCCCTCGGGCGAGAAGTGCAGCCCGTCGCCCAGCAGCGGATACGGGCGCGCATCGACGCTGTCGGCCGCGCCGTCAGTCTGGTCGATCTCGGCCTGGGCGTAGCGGACCTCGTTAGCGTGGGGCGAGCTGGAGTTGACCCGGTAGAAGCCGATCCGGCCGCCGGGGTCCTCCAGCCATTCCGCCCGGATGGCGGCGAACAGCTCCGGCAAGTTGGCGCGGTAGGCGCCGGCCGAGGCGGCGCTCTCGGCGTCTGTTTCACCCTGGCCCCAGAACACCGCCTGCGGCCGCGTTCCGCCCGCCGCGGCCGCGGCCCGGTCGATCATCTGGGTGGTGGCGTCGAAAATCTCGTCCCGGCTGCGCGGCGACCAGTCGTACTTCCAGGCGCCGGTGTCGGGCTCCAGCGGCGCGCCGCCCCACGCCGACTTGACGATCCGCAGCACCTCGTCCGGATGGGCGGCGCGGAAGTCGATGGCGAACTGAACCTCCGGCCCCCAGGCTTCCGGCATCGGACCGAAGCCGGTGTTCACGCCGGGCTTCATCTGCTCCCAGGCCTGGGCCTTGTCGTTCCAGATCAGCGTCAGCGGGTCGGGCGTCCAGGCTCCGGGCAGAGTGGACGCATTCATATAGGCGCCGCCGGTGTTCGACTGACCGGCGAAGACGACAAAGGCCAAGGCTAGCTCCCCAAGTGCTCCGAGAGTGTCGGACGCGAGACTCGGGAGGCCGGCTCAAAGTTCCGCTTGATGGCGCGCTATCGCCGCCGCCGCACCCCGCCGAGGACGCCGCGCATGATCTCGCGGCCGATCTGGTTGCCGATGGTGCGCAGCATGGAGGTGGCGAAGGCCTTGCCCATCGTCTCGAGTTCCGAAGGCTTCTCCCGGGGCGCGGGCCGCGCCTTCTCCGCTTTGGGCTCGGGCGTCGCGGCGGTCTCGACCGTCTTGCGCTGCAGGATCTCGTAGGCGCTTTCGCGGTCCTTGGCCTGATCGTAGAGGCCGCGCACAGGGCTCTGGGCCATGACCTGCGCCCGCTCGGCCGGGGCGAGCGGCCCCAGCCGCGAGGCCGGCGGGCGGATCAGGGTCTTCTGCACCACCGTCGGCGCGCCCTTCTCGTCCAGCACCGAAACCAGGGCCTCGCCGACGCCCAGCGCCTGGATGGTCTCGGCGGTGTCGAAGGCCGGGTTCGTGCGGAAGCTCTGCGAGGCCGCCTTCAGACCTTTCTGCTCGACCGGCGTGTAGGCGCGGAGCGCGTGCTGGATGCGGTTGCCCAGCTGGCCCAGCACCGCGTCGGGGATGTCGGCCGGGTTCTGGGTGACGAAATAGACGCCGACGCCCTTCGAGCGGATCAGGCGGACGACCTGCTCCACCTTCTCCAGCAGGGCGGACGGCGCGTCACGGAACAGGAGGTGGGCCTCGTCGAAGAAGAAGGCCAGGCGCGGCTTCTCGGGATCGCCGACCTCGGGCAGCTCCTCGAACAGCTCGGACAAGAGCCAGAGCAGGAAGGTGGCGTAGAGCCTTGGGTTCGAGATCAGCCGCTCGCCCGACAGGATGTTGACGTAGCCGCGGCCCGAGGCGTCGGTGCGCATCAGGTCGGACAGCTGCAGCGCCGGCTCACCAAACAGGTTGGCGCCGCCCTGGTCCTCCAGCATCAGGAGCTTGCGCTGGATGGTGGCGACGGTCGCGCCGGAGATGTTGCCGTAGCGGGCCGACAGCGCCTTGGCGTTCTCGGAGGCGTAGTTCAGGGCCGCCTGGAGGTCCTTGAGGTCCAGCAGCAGCAGGCCTTCCTCGTCGGCGGCGCGGAACACCACCGTCAGCACGCCCTCCTGCACGTCGTTCAGTTCGAGCATGCGCGCCAGCAGCAGCGGGCCCATCTCGGACACCGTGGTGCGGACCGGATGGCCCGCCTCGCCGAACAGGTCCCAGAAGACCACCGGGGCGGCCTGGGGATTAAGCGCGAGCTTCATGGACTCCGCGCGGGCCAGCATCTTCTCGTTCGGCTGGCCTGGGGCGGCGATCCCCGAAAGGTCGCCCTTCACGTCGGCGCCGAAGACCGGCACGCCGGCGTCCGAGAGCCCCTGGGCCAGGACCTGCAGCGTCACGGTCTTGCCGGTGCCGGTGGCGCCCGCCACCACCCCGTGCCGGTTCGCGCGGTCCAGCCGCAGGAGCTGCGGTTGGTCCGAGAACCCGATCAGGACGCCGTCGGTCATGGGCGCTTGCTCCGTGCGAGGTGGCTGGGCCGGCAAGCTAGCGTGGGGCGGCGGCGCGGGGCTAGCCCCGGCGAACACCGAACGAACGTTGCAGAAATCTGCGCCGCGCAGGGCAAAATCGCTCCCACTTTGCGGCAAAGCCGGGTAGAGCAGACCCGCATTGACGGCGGCGCCTTGGCCGCAGACAGTCCGAGCCATGCCAGCCCCCGCCGCCGACCCGGTCTCGCGCAACGCTCTGGTGATCCTTGCGGCGATTGCAGGCGGGGCCACCCTCTACTGGCTCTCCGAGATCCTGACGCCGCTGGCGCTCGCCATGTTCCTGGCGGTGATGATCGACGGCTTCGCCCGGGTGCTGCAGGCGCGGCTGCCGGGCGTCGGCCGTCGGGCCGCAACGCCGCTGGCTGTGATCCTCTCGATGGCGATCTTCGGCGGCGCGGCGTTCTTCGTCGCCGACAACGCCGCCAGCTTCGCGAACCAGCTGGTCACCTATACGCCGCGCCTGAACGGGCTGATCGCCCGCATCGCCGGGCTGATCGGCGTGGACGTACCGCCGACGGTAACCCAGCTGGTCCAGCAGCTGAATCCGACGCGTTACCTGGGCCAGGTGGCCCGCGGCCTGCAGGACTTCCTGTCGACGGCCGCCTTCGTGCTGATCTACCTGGGCTTCATCATCGCCTCGCGGCACGGATGGGAGCGCAAGGCGGTCAGCCTGTTCCCCAACCGCGATGAGCGGCAGGAAGCGGTGGCCGCCTTCCTGCGCATCCGGAACGGCGTCGAGCAGTACCTGTGGGTGCAGACGGTCACCGGGCTGATGATCGCGGCGGCGTCGTGGGTGGCCATGGCGGTGGTCGGCCTCGACAACGCGCTCTTCTGGGCGATCCTGATCTTCATCGCCTCGTACATCCCGATCGTCGGGGGGATCGTCGGGGTGGCGCTGCCGCCGATCTTCGCCCTCGTGCAGTTCACGACGCTCTGGCAGGCGATCGTGCTGCTGGGCGTCCTGCAGGCCGTGACCATGTTCGTCGGCAACGTCGTCCAGCCCCGGATGCAGAGCCGCAGCCTGAACATGGACCCGATCGTGCTCTTGCTGGCGCTCGCCTTCTGGAGCGTGGTCTGGGGCCTGACCGGCGCCTTCCTGTCGACGCCGCTGACCGTCATGACCATGGTGATCCTGGCCCAGTTCAAGGGCACCCGCTGGATCGCCGTGCTGCTGTCGGACGACGGCAATCCCGACCAGCTGCGCAACAAGCATCCCCATGAAACCCCTGACGCCGGCGTCTCGCACGAGCCCGCCGGACGCCGTTCCAAACGTTCTTGAGAACAGGGCCTTAAACTTGACCGCGTGCTTCCTATCTAAGGTGAGCCGGACCGCTACGTCGTCCGGCTGGTGCGTCCGCTCCCCAACCCCGCGGGCGCAGCGAGCACCCCGCGTTCCGTCGCCCCCCCACGGCGGAACCACGCGCCGCCGGACACTCTCCTCCGGCGGCGTTCTCGCGTCGGCCCTTCGCCTGGAAGGAGCCGCCCGATGAGCCGCCCCGCCAAACCCGCTGCCCTGGTCCGCGCCGTCGTCGCCGAACTGGACGGCGATTCCGCCAAGGGTCCGGCCAAGGCGTTCGCCACCCAGGCCGCCGCCGATGCGGCCGCCGACGAGCTGCCGGAACTCTCCACCGCCGAACTGGCCCGCAACCTCGCCGACTTCTGGCGCTTCGCCGAGCGCCGGCGGGGCCGCGGCCCGCAGATGCGCATCGCGCCCGTCGAAGGCGTGAACGCCGGCGGCCTCGATCGGCTCGAGATCGTGCAGGACGACGCGCCGTTCCTGGTGGACAGCGTCATGGGCGAGATCGCCGACCAGGGCCTGTCGGTCCGCGCCATGTTCCACCCCATCGTCACCGTCCAGCGCGACCGCGCGGGCCTGCGCGGCGAGACGGGGACGCCGCGCCGGGAGTCGATGATCCAGGTCGTGCTGGAGCCCATCGGCGCCGACCGCGAGCAGATGCTGCTGAAGGGCGTGGAGGCCACGCTGAAGGACGTCCGGGCCGCCGTCGACGACTTCCCGGCCATGCTCGCCCTGATGGGCAAGACCCTGAAGGAGCTGGAGGCCTCGGGCCGCGCCAGCGAGGAGGAACTCGCGTTCCTCACCTGGCTGCACGCCGAGCACTTCGTGTTCTTGGGCGCCCGGGTCTACGAGTACCCGCGGACCAAGTCCGGGGACTACGCGCCCGAGGAGCCGCTGTACCAGCCCACCGACGGCCTGGGCGTGCTGCGCGACCCCGGGCGCACCGTCCTGCGCCGGGCCAACGAGCCTGCCATCCTGATGGGCCAGGTTAAGGACCGGCTGGTCTCGGATCCGCCGCTCACCGTCGCCAAGTCGAACGTGAAGAGCCTCGTCCACCGGCGCGGCTACATGGATTACGTCGGCGTGAAGCGCTACGGCGCCGACGGCCGGCCTACGGGCGAGGTCCGCTTCGTGGGCCTGTTCACCGCCGAGGCCTACGACCAGCCGGCCAGCGCCGTGCCGCTGATCCGCGAGAAGGTCGCCCGCGTGCTGGAGCGCGCCGGGGCCGCGCCCGGCAGCCACAACGAAAAGCGCCTGAAGAACATCGTCGAGAACCACCCGCGCGACGAGCTCTTCCAGTCCAGCGAGGACGAGCTCTTGTCGCTGGCGCTGGGCATCCTGCACCTCTACGACCGGCCGCGGGTGCGGGTGTTCGAACGGCGTGACCCGTTCGACCGCTTCGCCTCGGTGCTGCTGTACGTGCCGCGCGACCGCTACGATTCCGACATCCGCAAGCGGGCCGGCGAAATCCTGGCGGAGGCCTACGGCGGCCGCGTCTCGGCCTTCTACCCCAGCTTCTCCGAGACCCCGCTGGCGCGGGTGCACTACATCATCGGCTTCACGCCCGGTCAGCATCCCTGGCCCGACCTGCGCCAGGTGGAGGCCCAGATCGCCGAGGCGGCGCGCACCTGGGAGGACCGCTTCGAGGCCGCGGTGCGGGCGAGCGGCCGCGAACCCGAAGAGGTGATGGCCACCGTCGCCGCCTATCGCGAGGCTTTCCCCGCCGGGTACCGCGACCGCTTCGACCCGGCCGAGGCCCTGCACGACGTCGCGACGATCGAGGGCTTCGAGCCCGGCCAGCCGATCCGCGTGCGCGCCTACCGCACCGCGTCGGACAGCGCCCTGCAGTTCCGCTTCAAGCTGTACCGCTGCGGCGAGCCCGCGCACCTCGCCGACGTCCTGCCGATCCTGGAGAGCATGGGGCTGAAGGCGATCGCCGAGGCCGGATTCCCGATCGCCCGTGAAGGCAAGCCGCCCGTGTGGGTGCACGACTTCGAGCTGGAGGACCCCCGCGGCGCCAACCTCGTCTTCGCCGAGGTGAAGGAGGCCTTCGAGGCCGCCGTCGTCGCCGTCTGGACCGGCCAGACCGAGAACGACGGCTTCAACCGCCTGGTGCTCGAGCTGTCGATCCCCTGGCGCGACGCCGCGCTCGTCCGGGCGCTCGCCCGTTATCGCCAGCAGTCCGGGCTGGACCCCAGTCAGCGCGTGCAGGAGCAGGCGCTGTCGAACCATCCGGCGGTCGCCCGCCTGATCCTGGACCTGTTCCGCATCCGCTTCGATCCTGCGATCGCCGCCAGCGCGGCCGAGCGCAAGCGCCAGGGCGACGCCGTGATGGGCGAGATCGTCGAGGCTCTGCAGGCGGTGGAAAGCCTGGACGACGACCGCGTCCTTCGCCGCCTGGCCCTGCTGGTGCAGGCGATCCAGCGGACGAACTTCTACCAGCCCGGCCCCGACGGGCAGCCGAAGCCCTACATCTCGTTCAAGGTCGCGAGCGGCGAACTGGCCGACCTGCCGGCGCCGAAGCCCTTCCGCGAGATCTTCGTCTGGTCGACGGCCGTCGAGGGCGTGCACCTGCGCTTCGGCCCGGTCGCCCGGGGCGGCCTGCGATGGTCCGACCGCCGCGACGACTTCCGCACTGAGGTGCTCGGCCTCGTGAAGGCTCAGCAGGTGAAAAACGCCGTCATCGTGCCGGTGGGCTCGAAGGGCGGGTTCTATCCCAAGCAATTGCCGAAGGGCGGGGCGCCCGACGCCGTGCGCGCTGAGGCGATCCGCGCCTACAAGACCTTCCTGTTCGGGCTGCTGGACGTCACCGACAACCTGACTCCCGACGGCAAGGTCCAGCATCCCGCCAACGTGGTGGTTCACGACGGCGACGACCCGTACCTGGTGGTGGCCGCCGACAAGGGCACCGCCACCTTCTCCGACATCGCCAACGGGGTGGCCGAGAGCTACGGCTTCTGGCTGGGCGACGCCTTCGCCTCGGGCGGCTCGGCCGGCTACGACCACAAGGTCATGGGCATCACCGCCCGCGGCGCCTGGGAGGCGGTGAAGCGCCACTTCCGCGAACTGGGCAAGGACATCCAGTCCGAACCGTTCACGGTGGTGGGCTGCGGCGACATGTCGGGCGACGTGTTCGGCAACGGCATGCTGCTGAGCCGTCAGATCCGCCTGCTGGCCGCCTTCGACCACCGGCACATCTTCCTCGACCCGAACCCGGACCCGGCGGTGAGCTACGCCGAGCGCGAGCGCATGTTCGCCCTGCCCCGATCGTCCTGGGACGACTACGACAAGAAGAAGATCAGCAAGGGCGGCGGCGTGTTCGCCCGCAGCCTGAAGTCCATCCCGCTGACGCCGGAAGTCCGCGCCATGCTGGGCGTGGAGGCCGAGGCCCTGTCCCCGGCCGAGCTGATCAACGCCATCCTCAAGGCGCCCGCCGAACTGCTCTACCTGGGCGGCATCGGCACCTATGTGAAGGCCCGGCACGAGGCCAACGCCGAGGTGGGCGACAAGGCGAACGACGCCATCCGGGTCAACGGCTCGGAACTGCGCGTGAAGGTCGTGGGCGAGGGCGCGAACCTGGGCCTCACGCAAGCGGGCCGCATCGAGTTCGCCCAGAGCGGCGGCCGGGTGAACACCGACGCCATCGACAACTCGGCCGGCGTCGACAGCTCGGACCACGAGGTGAACATCAAGATCACCACGGGGATGCTGGAACGCACCGGCGAGCTCACGCGCAAGCGGCGGGACACCCTGCTGAAGTCGATGATCGACGACGTGGCGGCCCACGTCCTGGCTCACAACTACGACCAGACGCTGGCGCTCAGCCTGCTGGAAATGGATACGGTCGGCGAACTCCAGCCGCACGCCCGGTTCATGAGCGAACTGGAGAGCCGCGGCCGCCTCGACCGGACCGTCGAGGGCCTGCCCGACAACCTGGCCATCGCCGAGCGCCTCCAGGCCGGCCGCGGGCTGACGCGCCCGGAGCTGGCCGTGCTGCTGGCCTACGGCAAGCTGGAGCTGAAGCGCCAGATCGTGGCGACCGAGGCGCCCGACGACCCTTGGTTCGAAAGCAGCCTCGAGGCCTACTTCCCGAAGCCGCTGCGCAAGTGGACGGACCCGATCCGCCGCCATCGGCTGCGGCGGGACATCATCGCCACCGTCGTCGCCAACGACATGGTCAACCGCTGCGGGCCGAGCTTCCCCAGCCGGATGATGGCGGCGGCGGGCTGCGACGTGGTCGCCCTGCTGGCGGGCTACGAGGCCGCCAAGGTGGTGCTGGACTTCGAGGCGCGCTGGCAGGCGGTCCGCGCGCTGGACCTGCAGATCCCGGCGCACGGCCAGCTGGCCGTGTTCCGCCGCCTGGTCGCCTCGCTGCGCGGAGCGACCTTCTGGCTGGCCCGCCGGGCAGCTCGCGAAGGCCTGGACGTGGCGGGCCTGACCGACCGCTATGCGCCGGGCTTCAAGAGCCTGGATCGGCTGACGCCCGAGATCCTGCCAATCGTCGAGCGCGTGGCTGTGGAGACGCGGGCGCGGCAGCTGGTCGAGGCCGGCGCGCCCGGGGACGTGGCCCGCACGGTGGCCGCGCTCGGGCCGCTCACCACCACCGCCGACCTGGTGGACCTGGCCGAGGCCTCGAGCTGGCCGCTGCCGAACGTCGCGCGCCTCTACTACGCCGCCGGCGAGGCCTTCGCCTTCGACCGCCTGCGGGCCGCGGCGGGCGAGTTCCGGGCCGGCGACCTCTTCGAACGCACGGCCCTGCGCCGGCTGATCGAAGACCTGCTGGCCGAGCAGGCGCAGCTGACGCGGGCCATCATGGCCTTCGCGGGCAACGCGCAGGCCGGTTCCGACGCGGTTCACGCGAAGGACGCCGTCTCCTCCTGGGCGGGGCTGCGCCGTGAGCAGGTGCAGGCGGCGACGCGCACGGTCGACGAGATCGAGGCGGCGGGCGGGTCCTGGACCTTCGCCAAGCTCACCATCGCCAACGCCGCCCTGCGCGAGTTGGCGCAGGAGGCGGCGAGCGGACGCAAGCGGCGGGGCTGAGGCCCCGCCGGCTAGTGTCGGAACACCCGGACGCCGGTGAAGACCATGGCGATGCCGCGCTCGTCGGCGGCGGCGATCACCTTGTCGTCGCCGATGGAGCCGCCCGGCTGGATCACGGCGGTGCAGCCGGCGTCTGCGGCCTGGATCAGGCCGTCCGGGAACGGGAAAAACGCTTCCGACGCGCAGGCCGAGCCGGTCAGGTCCAGGCCGAAGTCGGCCGCCCGTAGCGCTGCGATCCGCGCCGAGTCCTTGCGGTTCATCTGGCCCGCGCCGACACCCAAGGTCTGGCCGTCCCTGGAGTAGACAATCGCGTTCGACTTCACGTGCTTGGCGATGGTGAAGGCGAACAGCATGTCGCGGATCTCGGCTTCGGTCGGCGCGCGCTTGGTGACCACCTTCAGGTCGGCGGGCGTCAGGCGCGCGTCGTCGCGGGCCTGCACCAGGAAGCCGCCCGAGACGGACTTGAACGTCTCGCCGGGCGCGGTCGGATCGGGCAGGCCGTCGGTGACCAGCAGGCGGACGTTCTTCTTCTTGCGGAACAGCTCGACGGCGTCCTCGTCGGCCCCCGGCGCGATCACCACCTCGGTGAAGATCTCCAGAACCTTGGCGGCGGTGGCGGCGTCCAGACGGGTGTTCAGGGCGACGATGCCGCCGAACGCGCTGGTCGGGTCGCAGGCCAACGCCCGCTCGTACGCTTCCGAGAGGCTCTTGCCGGTCGCCACGCCGCACGGATTCGCGTGCTTGATGATGGCGCAGGCTGGGCCGGCGTCCGCGAACTCGGCGATCAGCTCGAAGGCGGCGTCGGTGTCGTTGATGTTGTTGTAGCTGAGCTCCTTGCCCTGCAGCTGCCGGGCGGTGGCGACGCCGACGCGCGGGTTCGGAAAGCGGTAGAAGGCGGCGGCCTGGTGCGGGTTCTCGCCGTAACGCATCGTCTGCACCAGCTCGCCGGCAAGCGCCTTGCGGGCCGGGGCGGCGTCGCCCAGCTCGGCGGCGAACCAGGCCGAGATGGCCGCGTCGTAGGCCGCGGTGCGGGCGTAGGCGCGGGCGGCCAGCCGCTTGCGCAGCGCGAGGGAAGTGGTCCCGTCGGCGGCGACCTCGGCGATCACCTCCTCCATGTCGGCGGGCTGGGTGCAGACGGCGACATAGCCGTGGTTCTTGGCCGCCGAGCGGATCATCGCGGGACCGCCGATGTCGATGTTCTCGACCGCGGTCTCATAGTTCGCGCCGGCTGCGACCGTCGCCTCGAACGGATAGAGGTTCACATAGACGAGGTCGATGGCCCCGATGCCGTGGGCCTCCATCGCCGCCTTGTGTTCGGCCGCGTCGCGGACGCCCAGCAGACCGCCGTGGACGATCGGATGCAGGGTCTTCACCCGGCCGTCCATCATCTCGGGGAAGCCGGTCAGCTCGGAGATGTCCTTCACCGCCAGGCCGGCGTCGGCGATCGCTTTCCGCGTCCCGCCCGTCGAAACGAGTTCCACGCCCTTGGCGGCGAGCGCTCTGGCGAAGTCGATGAGGCCCGTCTTGTCCGAGACGGAGATCAGGGCGCGGCGGACGGCGACGCGATCCGGGGCGGGCGGAAAGTCGGGGGCGGCGGGCACGGCGGACTCCTGGCTTCGGTGGAAGAGGGCCCAGGCGAGCGGCGGATATGGTCCAGCGCGCTCCCCGGTGGTCGCCCACCTTCATCGCCAGTCACGCGCGGATGGCTGCGGATTAGGCCTGCTGTTTCGGCGGGTCAACCGGGGCTGCGGCCGTTGAGAGCTTCCACCGCACGCGGGCGCCGGAATCGGCGCGGGCCTGCCCGCGCAGGACGATCTGCTGGCTGCGACGAGCCTCGCCGTCCTGGCAGTAGACCGAGGGCTCCAGCGACACGTCCAGGGCGTCATTGCGCAGCCACCAGCCGGCGTCGTCGCCCTCGGGCTTCAGCAGGACGCTCTTGCGGTCGCGGGCGATCAGCGCGCTGACGTCCGGGTGCAGGTGGAAGCGCACGGTGAACGGGATGAACCGACGGTCCGAGCCCTTGGCGGCGTTGAGCGCCGTGAAGCGGTCTTCGCCACGCACCTCGTCGCCGGTCACGTCGAGGTAGAGCCGCCGCTCGTGGCGCAGGCCGAAGCGGCGCGCCCAGCCGTCATGCGCCATTTCCAGCCAGACCGCCCCCGGCGCCTCGCGCCGCTCGACCACCGTCGCTCCGCAACCGTCGGCCAGCCGGGGCCCCAGCACGGCCGCCGGAAAGCCCTGCAGCGGTGCGCCGCAGGCCTGGTCGCCCAGTGAGGCGGTGGAGGCGGCGTCGACGGTCCGCAGGGCGCCGTGGCCCGACCCCTCCGGCGACCATCCCGAGCCGACGATCAGCCGCTTGCCGCCTGCCAGGGCTTCGAGCGCCAGCGGTTGGCCGCAGGCGGCGGCGCTCCAGGCGCCCTGCGCCGGCGGAGCCGCGTCGGCGAGGAGCTGCAGCGCCTGGCCCTCCAGCCGCTGGTAGCCGTTGCAGGCGGGCGGAACAGGCCGGTCGGCCAGCACGTCCTGGGCGCGCGCCGCCGCGACGTAGCCAGGCGGCAAGGCCTCGCCGCCCTGGAACGCCGCCAGCCGCCCGTCGGCCAGGGTGAAGAAGCGCACCGCAACAGCCAGCCGGTCGATGCCGCGCGACACCGCCTCGGGCGCGGGCCGGCCCATCTGGGTCAGCGCCTCGTCGAGGGTGGCGAGGTCGAACAGCAGCTCCAGCGCCGCTTGCGGGCTGCGGCTGGCGTGGCCGCCCTCGGGCGCAAGCGTGTCGTCCAGCGCGCGGTCCAGCGCCGCGAGCGCCCGGGCCAGCAGCCGCTCGGCGGCCTTGCCCGACAGCGCCGCAGCGCCCACGGCCGCGGCGCAGGCGCGCTCGGCGGCGCGGGCCGGCCCGCCGCCCTGGTCGAGCAAGGTGCGCACCTGCCGCGCCAGGCTGGCGGCGATGCGCCCCGTCTCGGCGTCGGACGCCCCTGCGCAGATGGTTCGCGCCGCGCACGCCAGGTTGAACACGCGCCGCTCCAGCACCTCCGGACTCCACGCGAAGCTGTTCCAGGCGCCGAAGACCCGCAGCCAGTCGAGCGTCAGGCGCAGACCTTCCGTGACGCCCTCGCCGCCTGCGGCGAGCAGGTCGCGCATCCAGCCGAAACGGTGCAGGGCCGTGGCGAAGCGGCGGTCGGGGCTGGGCCGGTCCCAGGGATCGCCGCGCGGACCGACGGCCAGGGTGGAGCCCGCCAGGACGAAGGCGCCGGCGAGGATGCGGCGCCCCGCCTCGGGATCGGCGGGCCGCAGGTCGCGCGGCTGCACCCCCAGGCCCTCGACCCTGGGCGCGCCCACGGTCCAGCGATAGGGGCCGGAGCCCTGCCATTCGTCGACGAGCCGGCGCGCCGTCCAGACGCCGGCCGCCAGACCCCATGCGGCGCCGGGCAGTCGGAGCGTGGGCGCCATGACGGGGATCAGCCCCGGAGGGCTTCGATGTTGGCGGCGTAACGCTCGGGCCCGCCGCGGAACACGGCCGAGCCCGCCACGAGCGCGGTGGCGCCGGCGGCGATGCACTGGGGGGCGGTCTCGGGCGTCACGCCGCCGTCGACCTCAAGGAGGATGTCGAGCCCGGCCTGATCAATCATCCGGCGCAAGCGCTCGACCTTTCTGAGCTGTGACGAGATGAAGCTCTGGCCGCCGAAGCCGGGGTTCACCGACATCACCAGCACCAGGTCGATGTCCTCGAGGATCCACTCGATCACCGAGGGATCGGTCGAGGGATTGAAGACCACGCCCGCCTTGGCGCCCAGCTCGCGAATGCGCTTCACCGTGCGGTGCAGGTGCGGCCCGGCTTCCGGGTGGACGCTGATGATGTCGGCGCCGGCGGCGCGGAACGCCTCCAGATACGGATCGACCGGGGCGATCATCAGGTGGACGTCGAACGGCAGCTTGGAATGCGGCCGAAGCGCCTTCACCACGTCGGGGCCGATGGTGATGTTCGGCACGAAGTGGCCGTCCATCACGTCCACATGCACCCAATCGGCGCCGGCGGCTTCGATGGCGCGCACCTCCTCGCCCAGCTTCGCGAAGTCGGAAGCGAGGATCGAGGGCGCGATGATGGTCCGTCCGGCCATGAGCCCCGCCTTAATCTGATGCGGCGCTCGAGGCCAGAGGGGGCCTCACCCGCTGCGGATCATGCGGGCGATGAAGAAGCCGTCGGTTCCGCCCGCGAGGTGGTGGGGCAGGATCCTGAGCGTGCCGTTCGGCAGCAGGCTGGCCTCGGGCGCGCCGCCTTCGCCGGGTTGGATGGGGTCCAGCGTGAACTCGTGGGCGCGCTTCAGGAACGCCTCGACCTGCGCCTCGCCCTCCTCCGGCTCCAGCGAGCAGACGCAGTAGACGAGCCGGCCGTCAGGGCGGACTCGGCGGGCGGCGGCGTCCAGCAGGCGCGACTGCAGGGCGGCCAGCTTGGGGATGTCGGCCGGGCTCGCGACCCACAGCACGTCGGGATGGCGGCGGTAGGTGCCGGTGGCCGAACAGGGGGCGTCCAGCAGCACGGCGTCGAAGCGGCGGCGATCCGTCCACTCCGTGGCGTCGGCGGTCACCACCTCGGCGGAAAGGCCGGTGCGGGCCAGGTTCTCGGAGACGCGCTTCAGCCGTCCGGCCGACTTGTCGACGGCGGTCACGCGCGCGCCGGCGGCCGCCAGCTGCAGGGTCTTGCCGCCGGGCGCGGCGCAGAGGTCGAGCGCGGTCTCGCCCTCCTTGACGGCCAGCAGGCGCGCGGGCACGGCGGCCGAGGCGTCCTGCACCCACCAGCGGCCCTCGGCGAACCCCGGCCAGGCCTGGACCTCGCCCTTCAAGCCGACGCGCAAGGATCCGCCCGGCAGGTCCTGGGCCTCCAGAGGCGCCGCGAGGTCGTCGGCGGGCGACTTCAGGGTGATGTCCGTGGCCGGCTCCTCGGCGACCATGCCGGCCATGGCGCGGGCGGCCTCCGGCCCGAACGCGCTGCGCCAGCGCGCGGCGAGCCACTGCGGCGCCAGCAGGTCGGGATCGTCCAGCTCGGGCGGCTCGCGGGTCAGGCCGCGCAGGACGGCGTTGACCAGGCCCTTGAACGGCGGGCCGCCCTTCTGGCGCGCGGCGAGGTCGACGGTGGCCGAGACGGCCGCGTGGGCCGGCGTCTTCAGCACCAGCAGCTGGGCCGCGCCCAGCCGCAGCACCTGGACGATGCGGTCCGGGGGCGGCTTCTTCAGCCGGGCCTGCAGGGCGGCGTCGATGGGGCCGAGCCGGCGCAGCGTCGCCATGGCCAGGGCCCGGGCGAAGGCGCGGTCGCGGGGCGCGAGCCGTCCCAGCGCCGGATGGGTGAGGCCTTCCTCCAGGCCCGCCCGCCGCGACAGGGCGGCGTCCAGCAGGTCGAGGGCGGCGGCGCGCGCGGGTTGGCCCGCGGCGGTTTCGGTATCGGTCGAGGTCACGGACGCCGGCCTGCCTGCAACGGGCGGCCGGCGCAAGGGCTTTAGCTGGCGGCGCGGCGGCCGGCCATCAGGACGCAGACGCCGAACAGCGCCATGCTGGCGACCACCAGCAGCTCGCCGGCCATCAGCGCCGGGACGATCGGCGGCCGTCCGTGCACGATCTTGTAGAGCTGGGACAGCAGCAGCAGGTTGCCGACGTTGGCGACGGCGAACACCGTCCAGCCGAGGCGCGCCGGCGCCTTCGCGCCCGCCACGCCGTAGAAGGCGCCCATCAGCGCAAGACCGGCCCATCCCAGCAGGTTGATGTGGGCGTGCAGCGGACGCATCGTGAAGTCCTGGGTCGCCCCCATGAACATGCCGAGGATCATTCCGACCAGCGCATAAAGGACGGCGGCGGCGAAGAACGCCGTAGAGAGTCGAGACATGTTTGCTTCCCCCGAAGCTTAAGCGGGCGCGGGATAAACCAGCGTTCCCCGAACAAGGCAAGCATGGATTCCGGAGGCGGACGAGCCTAAATCGTCCGCATGGACGACACGCCTGAAAACGCCGCACCCGGCAAGGACCTGACGCCGGCGGCGCGCCGCGCGCTGGAGGAGGCCGCCGCGCGCCGCAAGGCCGCCGAGGCCCTGCCGCCGGAAGAAGGCGGCCCACGCGGCCCCGAGCCCACCCGCTTCGGCGACTGGGAGCGGAAGGGGATCGCGATCGACTTCTAGGAGCTCAGGCGCCCGCCATCTCCGCCGCCACGCGCAGGGCGGCTTCGCGCGGATCGTTGGCCGCGGTGATCGGCCGCCCGCAGACGATATGGCTTGCGCCCGCCTGCAGCGCCTCTCGCGGCGTCGCCGCCCGGGCCTGGTCGTTCTTCGCCGACCAGTCGGGCCGGACGCCCGGCGTCACCACCAGGAAGTCCTTGCCGCCCAGCGCACGGGCGAGCGAGGCCTCGTGCGGGCTGGCGATCACCCCGTCGCAGCCGGCGGCGATCGCCTGGTGGATGCGACGCTCGACCAGGGCGCGGGCCCCGTCGACAAAGCCCATTTCGGCCAGGTCGGCGTCGGTCAGGCTGGTCAGCACCGTAACCGCCAGAACCTTCAGGTTCGACGCGCCCTTGCCGCGAACCGCGGCGGCCATCACCTGCGGCTCGCCGTGCACGGTGAGGAAGTCGCAGCCGGCGCCTGCCAGCACCGCCGCCGAACGCTGCACCGTGGTGCCGATGTCGTGCAGCTTCCAGTCGAGGAACACCTGCTTGCCGGCCGCCTTCAGCTCGCGGGCCAGCGTCATGCCCTCGCCGCCGGCGAAAAGTTCGAGGCCGACCTTGTAGAAGGTGACCGCCTCGCCCAGCGCCTCCACCATCGCTCGCGCCTCGTCCACGCTGGGCAGGTCCAGCGGCACGATGAGCCGCGGATCGGCGGCGACGGGGGCTTGCGCAAGGGCGGCGGCGGCCATGGGATGGCTCCGGTGAAGCCGCGGGGTGGTCCGCGGTCGAGGTTTCAGGCTAAGACCCAGGCATGAGCCAGGCCGAGTTCGCGGTCAACTTCTTCGTCGCCCTGTTCGCCCTGCTGGACCCGCTGGGCAACGTGCCGCTGTTCGCCGCGGCGACGGCGGGCGCGCTCTCGAAGGACCGCGCGCTGATCGCGGTCTACATCGGCCTGTTCGTGCTGGGCTTCCTGACCTTCTTCTACTTCACAGGCCTCAGCCTGCTGGAGTTCTTCGGCATCTCGCTGCCGGCCTTCCGCATCGCGGGCGGCATCATCCTGCTGCTGCTGGGCCTGGAGATGGCGCGCGACGACTTCACCGCCACCTTCGCCGACGCGGCCGAGGCGGCGTCGGGCGATCCGCGCAGCGCCGCCAAGCGCCGGTTCGAGCGGATGATCGTCCCCTTCGCCATGCCGCTGCTGATCGGCCCCGGCGCCATCTCCACGGTCGTCATCTACGCCAGCCAGGCGCGGCAGTTCGGCCTCTCGGGCGCGGCCACGGGCGTGGGCGTGATCGGCGCGGTCGCGACCGCCACGGTGCTGGCCTTCATGGCCACGCCGATCATTTCGCGGATCCTGGGCCGGATCGGCCTGACCATCGTCGTGCGCGTGCTGGGCCTGATCCTCTGCGCGCTGGCCGTGCAATTCCTGTTCGCCGGTCTTTCCGAGGCGACCAACGGCTTCATCTCGCCCGAAGCCGCCCACCCGTACGGCGAATAGCGGCTCAGACCTTGCGGAAGCGCTGGCCCTGGCTGGCGATCAGGGCGAGGCCCCACTCGTCGGGCATCACCTTGGCGACCGCGGCGATGGCCTTGTTGGGCGCGCCAGGGACGCAGACCGCGCGGCCGGCCTCCACCGCCTCATAGCCCGCGGCAGCCACCTCGTCGGCCCCCAGCCACATCCAGGGCGGCGTGGACGCGCTGACCATCGCCCGGGTGCCGTTGACGTCGTGGAATTCCGAGAACGTGAAGCCGGGGCACAGGGCAGTGACGTGCACGCCCTCGCCGGCGGTCTCCAGCGACAGGCTCTGCGAGAACTTGATCAGCAGGCTCTTGGACGCCGCATAGAGCGTGTGCCCGGCCGCTCCCGGGATCAGGCCCGCCAGCGAGGCGACGTTGACGATCCGGCCGAACCGACGCTGCAACATGCCTGGCAGCACCCGGTGCGCAAGCTCGCAGGGGGCGGTGACCATCACCTGCAGGAAGGCCGCCTGGTCGGCCCAGCGGGTGTCGGCGTAGGCCCCGGGCAGGCCATAGCCGGCGTTGTTCACGAGGGCGTCCACCGTGCGCCCGTGGGCGGTGAGGTGGTCCAGGATCTGGCCGGGCCCCTCCGGCTGCGCCAGGTCGGCCGCGACCGTCAGGGTCTCGACGCCGTACCGCAGGCGGATTTCGTCGGCCAGGGTCTCCAGCCGGTCGCTGCGCCGGGCGGTCAGCGCCACGTCGTAGCCGTGGCTCGCCAGGATGCGCGCGAACGCCGCGCCAATGCCGGCGGATGCGCCCGTGACGAGGGCCAGCCTGCGATCCATGTCTCCAAAACCCCCTTCGACGCCCGGGCCTAGGAATACGTGCGCCGCCGGTGCGCGCAACCCGCGCCATTGAACCCGGCTTCCTTTGGGTGTATCGCGCCCGCCGCGTGACGGCATGGGGCCGCCAAGGGAACACTTCTAAGTTCGGTTCCCGGAGACTGTGGATGGCTGATCCGGCCGGCGCTCCCAACGGGGCGGAGGGGACGCATCACGCGCCCAAAGAAGGTTTTCTGGCGCTGGCGGTGGCGTCCGTCGGCGTCGTGTTCGGCGACATCGGCACGAGCCCGCTCTACGCCATGCGAGTGGCGCTCGCCAACACGGCCAGCGGCGGCGCGGACGAACGAACGGTCTTGGGCGTCGTGTCGCTGATCACCTGGGCGCTGATCCTCATCGTCACGATCAAGTACGTCGTCTTCCTGATGCGGGCGGACAACAAGGGCGAAGGTGGCACCCTGGCCCTCATGGCGCTCGCGCAGCGGCTGCTCAAGGGGCACAGGTCGGCCGGCGTCTTCTTCCTGGGCGTGATCGGCGCGGCGCTGTTCTACGGCGACGGCGTGCTGACGCCGGCGGTGTCGGTGGTCAGCGCGGTCGAAGGCCTGAAAATCGCCCCGGGGGTCGGCGAGGCGCTCGCGCCCTACGTGCTGCCCATATCGGTCGGCATTCTGGTCGCACTCTTCATGGTGCAGTCCAAGGGGACCGCCAGCGTCGGCAAGTTCTTCGGCCCGATCACCGTCGCCTGGTTCCTGACGCTCGGCGCGCTGGGCGCCTACCACATCTTCGACGACCCCTCGATCGTACGGGGCCTGCTGCCGCACTACGGCGTCCTGATGCTGCTGGACAACGGCGTCCTGGGCTTCCTGATCCTGGGGGGCGTCTTCCTGGCGGTGACCGGCGCCGAGGCGCTGTATGCCGACATGGGGCATTTCGGGAAGGGCCCGCTGCGCGCTGCCTGGCTGTACCTCGTGCTGCCGTGCCTGCTGCTGAACTACTTCGGTCAGGGCGCTCTGGTGCTGGCCCACCCCGAAGCGCGGACCAACCCGTTCTTCGAGATGGTGCCCGAGCAGGTCTACTGGCCGGTGCTGCTGCTGGCCACTGCCGGCACCATCATCGCCAGCCAGGCGGTGATCACGGGCGCCTTCTCAGTGACGCAACAAGCGGTGTCGCTGGGACTCCTGCCGCGCATCGACATCCGTCGCACCAGCGAGACCCAGGCCGGCCAGATCTTCGTGCCGCAGGTCAACATCATGCTGCTGCTGGGGGTGCTCGGCCTCGTCGCCCTGTTCCAGACGTCGGACAACCTGACCGCCGCCTATGGCATCGCCGTGACGGGCGCGATGCTCGTCGACACCCTGCTGTTCTTCGTGATCATCCGCCACCTATGGAAGCGCCCGCTCTGGCAGGCGGCCCTGGGCGCCGGCTTCTTCGGCGTCATCGACGTGGTGTTCGTAAGCGCGAACCTGCTGAAGATCCCGCAGGGCGCCTGGGCCCCGCTGGTCCTGGGCGCGGCCCTGGTGCTGATCATGTGGACCTGGACGCGCGGGGCCCGCATCCTCACCGACAAGACCCGCCGCGACAGCGTCTCGATGGCCGAGCTGGCCGACATCCTGAAAGCCCGCGCCCCGCACCGGGCGCCCGGCACGGCGATCTTCCTGACCTCCGACCCCGACACCGCGCCCGTCGCGCTGATGCACAACCTCAAGCACAACAAGGTGCTGCACGAGAAGAACATCATCCTGACGGTCCAGACCGCCGAGACGCCGCGCGTGAAGGAAGCCGACCGCATCCGGATCGAGCCGCTGAACGAGGACTTCAAGAAGGTGATCATCACCTACGGCTTCATGGAGAGCCCCAACGTGCCCAAGGCGCTGGGGCTGTGCCGCAAGGCCGGGCTGAAGTTCGACATCATGGCCACCAGCTTCTTCCTCGGCCGCCGGTCGGTGGTCCCGTCCGCGCAGTCGGGCATGCCGCTCTGGCAGGACCGGCTGTTCATCTTCCTGATGAAGAACGCCGCCAACCCGACCGACTTCTACAAGATCCCGCCCGGCCGCGTGGTCGAGCTGGGCACCCAGGTGACCGTCTAGTGTCGGTGAGCCTGCTCTCGGTCCTGGGCGACGCCCTGTGGATCGTGGCCATGGCCATGATCGCCTCGGGCGCGCAGCGGTTCTGGCGGCGCCTTTCCGCCGACGCGCGCGTGCCGATGCCCTGGGGCTTCAGCCGGCTGCGCGGCGGCCGGGTCGCGGCGCTCGTGCTCGCCATCGGCGTCCCACTTTTGGCTGGCCTGGCGCTCTCCGCCATCGCCCGCGACCCGGGCCTTGCCCCCGACCGGGTGCTGCTGGCCTTCCTGGCGCGGGCCGTCACCGCGCCCCTGTTCGTGCTCGCCCACTACGCCTGGATCCGCGCCGCGTCGCAGACCCTCGAGGCCGAAGGCGCACTCAAGCCTTGAACCGCCGGCCCGCCTGCCCTTAAAGGCGCGCGTCCCTTCCGCACCTCATTCCGCAAGGTCTCCGCCTCGATGGCCGACAAGAAGCCCGTCAAGAAGGTCGTGCTCGCCTACTCCGGCGGCCTCGACACCTCGATCATCCTGAAGTGGCTGCAGACCGAGTACGGCGCCGAGGTCGTGACCTTCACCGCCGACCTGGGCCAGGGCGAGGAGCTGGGTCCGGCGCGCGAGAAGGCGCTGATGCTGGGCATCAAGCCCGAGAACATCTTCATCGACGACCTGCGCGAGGAGTTCGTCCGGGACTTCGTCTTCCCGATGTTCCGCGCCAACACGGTCTATGAAGGCCAGTACCTGCTGGGCACCTCGATCGCGCGGCCGCTGATCGCCAAGCGCCAGATCGAAATCGCCCGCCAGGTGGGCGCCGACGCCGTCTGCCACGGCGCGACCGGCAAGGGGAACGATCAGGTCCGGTTCGAGCTCGGCTACTACGCCCTGGAGCCGGACATCCGGGTGATCGCCCCCTGGCGAGAATGGGACTTCCGCAGCCGCGAAGCCCTGATCGACTTCGCCGAGAAGCACCAGATCCCGATCAGCAAGGACAAGCGCGGCGAGAGCCCGTTCAGCGTCGACGCCAACCTGCTGCACTCCTCGTCGGAAGGCAAAGTGCTGGAAGACCCCGCCGTCGAGGCCCCTGAGTTCGTGCACATGCGGACGATCGCGCCTGAGGACGCGCCCGACAAGCCGACCGTCTTCACCATCGATTTCGAGAAGGGCGACGCGGTCGCGATCGACGGTCAGAAGCTGTCGCCGGCCGCCCTTCTGGCCCGCCTGAACGAGCTAGGCCATGACAATGGCGTCGGTCGCCTCGACCTGGTCGAGAACCGCTTCGTCGGCATGAAGTCGCGCGGCGTCTACGAGACGCCGGGCGGCACGATCCTGCTCGCCGCCCACCGCGGCATCGAGAGCATCACGCTGGACCGGGGCGCTATGCACCTCAAGGACGAGCTGATGCCCAAGTACGCCGGGCTGATCTACAACGGCTTCTGGTTCTCGGCCGAGCGAGAGATGCTGCAGGCGGCCATCGACAAGAGCCAGGAGCCGGTGGCGGGCCAGGTGCGAGTGAAGCTCTACAAGGGCAACGTGACCGTCATCGGCCGCACCTCGCCCTACTCGCTCTATGACCAGGAGCTGGTCACCTTCGAGGAAGGCGCCGTCGCCTACGACCACCGCGACGCCGAAGGCTTCATCAAGCTGAATGCGCTGCGCCTGCGGGTGATGGCCAACCGGGACCGCCGCCGCGGCCAGCCGCTGCCGGAGCTTCCTGACGGCGAGCACTACAAGGGCTAGTTATCGAGCCGGTTGTAGGGATAGCGGTCGCGGATCTCGGCCTGGAAGAACCGGCCCTTGGAGTCGGCTTCCAGGAACGAGCGGTGCACCTCGCCCGGCACGCCGACATAGACGTACCGCTCGCCGCTCTCGAAGCGGACGAGGAGCTTCGACCGCTCGGCGTCGTAGTCGATCTCGTGGATCGCCGTGGACTCCACGTGCATCGGCGCTCTCCAAGGCCGCTGTCGAGAGCGTAACGCGCGGCCGCAAGCGCACGGTTCCCCCGGCTCCGAATAGGCGCCAAGCTCGGCTGTAGTCGTCGGGGAGGATCCGTCGCGCTCACGCACACCTGAATTCCGCGCACGCGCGGCAAATGATCGGCGGCGCAACCACAATTGCCGCAACGGGTTCAGCCCTTTACATCTCAATCCCGAGGGACGTTCGAGTTCGAGCAAGGCAAATGTCTAAGAGATCAGCCGCTTTCGCCGTGGGTCTGGCTTTGGCGGCCGGATTGGCCGCCTGCGCGACCCCCACGCCATACCAGCCGAATATTCCGGGCCAGGCCGCTTCCGGCGGCTATTCCGAGATGCAGCTGGAGCAGAACCGCTTCCGGGTCCACTTCCAGGGCAACACCCTGACCTCGCGTGAGACGGTGGAAGGCTACCTGCTGTTCCGCGCCGCGGAGCTGACGGTACAGAACGGCTTTGACTGGTTCTCCATCGTCGACCGCGCCACCGACCGCCAGACGCGCACCTATGTGGAGCCGGATCCGTTCTACCGGCCCTGGTACGGCCCGACCTACGGCTACTGGCGCCCGTCATGGCGCTACTACGGCCGCGGCTTCGGCTGGCGCACCTGGGACCCCTTCTGGGGCGACCCCTTCTGGGCCAACCGCGTCGACGTCCGCACGGTGGATCGTTACGAGGCCACCGCCGAGATCGTCATGGGCCGCGGCGCCAAGCCGACCGACGACCCGCGCGCCTTCGACGCCCGCCAGGTGATCGACAACCTGCGGCCGCGCATCCAGTACCCCGTTCCGCGCTGATACCGGCGCAGACGTGAAGATGCGGCCCTCCGGCGCTCGCCGCCGGAGGGTTTGCGCGCGCCTGCGGCCAGGCTTATCTGGCGGCCATGAAGCTGCTCTCCTCCGGGGCCTCGCCCTACGCCCGCAAGGTGGCCGTGGCCGCGCACGAGGCCGGCCTCATCGACCGCATCGAGATCGTTTCCGTCACCGTGAGCCCGGTCAGCGTGAACCCGGAGGTCAGCGCCGCCAATCCGCTGACCAAGGTGCCTACCCTGCTGCTGGACGACGGCGCCGCCCTCTTCGACAGCCGGGTGATCGTGGACTACCTGGACGAGCTGTCCGGCGGCCGCCTCGTACCGGCCGGGGCCGCACGCTGGCCCGCGCTGCGCGACCAGGCCGCCGCCGACGGCCTGATGGACGCCGCACTGCTGGCCCGCTACGAACGCGCCCTGCGACCCGAAGCCCTTCGCTGGGCCGAGTGGGACGCCGGCCAGATCGGCAAGATCGAGCGGGCGCTCGACACGTTCGAGGCGGGCTTCACGCCCAGCGCCCGCGCGCCGCAGATCGGCGACATCGCGCTCGCCTGCGCCCTCTCCTACCTGGACTTCCGCTTCGCCGACCTCGGATGGCGCAACGGCCGATCGCGGCTCGCCGCCTTCGCTGAGGCCTTCAACGCCCGGCCCTCCATGCAGGCGACGCAGCCGGCCTAGCGCAGCGCCGAGCGCGAGGTGGGGGCCAGCCGCAGCACCTGCGCCGCGCGCTCCTGGGCGTCTTCCAGCCTGGCCTTCACGGCGGCCCAGGCCGGGTCGGCCGAGAGCTTCCGCTGCGCGGCGTCGTAGGCCTGGGCGTCGTCGGTGCGGGTGAACCAGACGAACACCTTCTCGCCCTGGCGCACCGGCAGCGCCGGAAACCCGTTTGGCGACGGCTCGGGCGTGAACTGGCCCAGCACGGGCAGGCCGGCCGCCTCCAGGCGAGGCCGCACTTCGGCGTCGAAGAAGGCCGCGAAGCCCTCGTCCGGCGCCTTCCAGAGGTAGAGCACGTGCGCAGTGACCAGCCCCGTCCGGCCCGACCGCGGCCCGGGCGGCCCGAACCCTCGGCCAGGGCCCGCCGGCCGCAGGTAGAGGACGTTGTCGTTGTCCTCCAGGTACGGGTTGGCCTCGCCGCGCTTGGTCTTCCACACCGGTCCGCCATAGAAGGCCGCCAGCGCCGGCGCGCGGGCCTCGGCGCTCTCGAACTGCCGCAGCCAGGTGAAGCGGTTCGGATCGTCCAGGTCGCGGAACTGCCCCACCAGGCGCATGCCGTGGACCTCCTGCGTCTCGACGAACTCGCGGTCGAAGAACGCGGCGAAGGCGTCGCGCTGGCCGGGGATGATCTTGTACTGCCGGATTTCCAGCACCTGCGCCTGGGCGGCGGTCGCAAGCAGGCTCATGGCGATCACCAGCCCCTTCACGACCGCCTCGCGAAACGCATCGTCCAGTTGGTTTCCCAGCTGGCGCCGCCGTCCGCCGACATGGCCTGCTCCCAGGTCGCGGAGCGCGGCGTGATCTCGTGCCAGAGGAAGCGGACTTTCACGGGGCGGCCCTCGAACGTCTCGTCCGAAAAGAAGCGCCCGACGCCGCTCTCGAAGGCGCCTTGCATCGCCGGGTCGAGCTTGGGGTCGCGGCCGTCGATCCAGTGGATGGACCAGCGGCCGGCGTTGAACAGCCGAAGCGTGCAGGCTTCGTATCGGCCGGACGGCAGATCGATGACGTTCTCGTCGAAATTGCCGAGCCCACCCAGGATCGGCCGAACGCGGCAGGTCCCGGCGAAGTCCTCCCACGCGGTCTCGCCGACGAGCCGCCGCTTCAGCCGGCGGTGCGACACGTCCCAGTCGCCGTGCAGGAAGTCGAAATCGCTTGCGCCGCTCATGTCCGGCTCTCCGTCTTGCGCGTGAAATCCATGATCCAGTTGGTCTCGAAGCGGGCCCCGCCGTCCGCCGAGAAGGCCTGGGTCCACTGGGCGCGTCGCGGTCCCTGGTCCTCGTAGGTGAAGCGCACCCGGATCGGCCGACCTTCCCAGGTCTCCTCGGCGAAGAACGCGCCCTTGCGGCCCAGGAAGACGCCCACGACCGGCCTCTCCACCGCCGGGTTGCGGCCGTCGAGCCACCAGATGGTCCAGACGCCCGCCTTGGGATCGAACAGCCGCAGCGAGGTGGCCAGATATCGGCCCTGCGGATCCTCCAGGACGTTGTCGTCGACGTTGCCCAGGCCGCCCAGGATCGGGCGCACTGAGAGCGTGCCGTCGAAGCCGAACCAGGTGTTGCTGCCGGCCAGCCGCTTGGCGAGCTTGCGGTGGCGCACCGTCCAGTCGCCGTGCAGGAAGTCGAACCCCGCCGCACCGGCCCGCCGCGCCGCGGCCTGCGCGCCTCCCGGCCAGGCCGCCACGGCCGCAAGCGCGCCGGTCACCATCCTTCGATCGGGCTGCATTCCCACCTCCGCCGTTTTGCGTCGGCAAGGTTCTGGCGCAGTATAGCTGACACCGAATGTCAGCTTTCTTGGGACAGGATCGGAAATGCTCGCCAGCCGGCTCCTCTCCATCCTCCTGACCCTGCAGGCGCGCGGCCGGGTGACCGCCAAGGCGCTGGCCGAACAGTTCGAGGTGTCGGTCCGCACCATCTACCGCGACATCGACGAGCTCTCGGCGGCGGGCGTGCCGGTCTACGCCGAGAAGGGCCGCAACGGCGGCTTCGCCCTGCTGGACGGCTATCGCACCCGCCTGACGGGGCTGGACCGTCCCGAGGCCGAGGCGCTGCTGCTGGCGGGCCTGCCGGGCGCGGCCGCCCAGCTCGGCCTTGGCGAGGCCCTGGCGCGCACCCGGCTGAAGCTGATGGCCGCCCTGCCCGAAGCAGCCCGCGACGACGCCGAACGGGTGGCCCAGCGTTTCCACCTGGACCCGGTCAGCTGGTTCCAGGCGCCCGACGAGCACCGGATCCTGCCCGAGCTTGCGCTCGCGGTCTGGAGCGGCCGGACTGTCAGGCTGCGCTACGACAGCTGGAAGGCGGTGGTGGAGCGCGAAGTCGCGCCCCTCGGCCTCGTGCTGAAGGCGGGTCTCTGGTACCTCGTGGCCGCGGTCGACGGCGCGCCCAGGACGTATCGGGTGGCCAGCATCCTGGATTTCGAGGTGGGCGAGCCCGCCTCACCGGCCGCTGACTTCGATCTCGCCGCCTACTGGGCCAAGTTCCGCGACGGCTACGAGGCGCGCATGCAGGCTCTGACGGCGACGGTGCGCGCCAGTCCTGAGGCGCTGCGCGTGCTGGCCCGCGCCAGCCAGGCCGCGGCGTCGGCCGTGCAGCGGGCCGCACCGCCGGACGCCGCCGGCTGGCGCGAGGTCGAGATCCCGATCGAGTCCGAGACCCAGGCGGTCTGGGAGCTGCTCCGGCTGGGACCACGGATTGAGGTGCTGGAGCCCGCCAGCCTGCGCGAGCGGCTGAAGGCCGCCGCCGCCGAGGTCAGCGCCCTCTACGCCTGAACGGCGGACGCACGGAAGTCCGGCCCCGGAGGGGGACGGTCAGCCGTCGAGATCACTTGGAAAAATGGAGCGGGCGAGGCGATTCGAACGCCCGACCCCAACCTTGGCAAGGTTGTGCTCTACCCCTGAGCTACGCCCGCGCTCCGCGGAGGTCGTGACCGGCCTCCAATTGCGAGGCGGGCCTTATGGCAGAGGGCTTTTCGGTTTGCAAGCGCCCGAAATGGAGGAATTTCATCCGCCGAATTTCGGCGTCTTCAGCCGGCGCTTGTTGACGTGGCCCTGCGGCGCGGGCGCCACCTCCTCGGGGAACTCGCCCTTGAAGTAGTAGCGCTGCCAGGCCTCCTTGGTGGCCTCGGGGTCGCCGCGGAAGATCTTCTGGTTGAACTCGGACCGATGCCGTTCCCAGACGTCGTACTGGTGGCGCAGCTCCGGGTTCGTATCCATGCGCCGGATGACCGGCTGGATCTCGTGCAGCGGGTGATCCTGCAGCAGGGTGATGAAGCAGAACGGCTCGCCCTTTTCGAAGCGCACCTTGCCCGGGCGGGTGAAGATCCAGTTCATCGTGAAGGGGAACGGCAGCCAGTCGGTCTCGACGACGCCGGCCAGCGGCTGGATGCCGTCCTTCACGTGGTTCGGCGGCCCCATCACCCACATCGACCAGCCGGGCGGGGTGCGGAACAGGTACCCCGAGTGGAAGGTCAGAACGCCGTGGCTGAAGTGGCTGGACGCCAGCGTGTGGAAGTCCGGGTGCGGGTGGTCGGGCCGAAGCGTGATGTCCTGCTGGTGGACCCCGCCGTTCCACTCGGCCGTGAACGCCACCGGCGAGAGCAGCTCCCACCCCGAGGTGTTGGCCATCGACAGCGGCAGGCAGCGGTAGGGGTGCCGGGCCGCGAAGCGGTCCATCCAGGCGCGGTCGGGCCGCCCGGGGACCAGTTCCGGCGGGTGGCGCGATGTGGGGTAGCACTCGAGTTCCATGGGGGACCCTTAAAGCCCCCCTCGCCTTCCCGTCCAGTTTCGGTATGCAGCGGCCATGAAGACGAAAGACGACTTGCTGGCCTTTTTCGACGAGATCGGGGTCCAGCATGCCACCCACGAGCACCCGGCGGTCTTCCGGGTCGAGGAGGGCGAGGAGATCAAGGCGCGGATTCCGGGCGCGCACACCAAGAACCTGTTCCTGAAGGACGCCAAGGACCAGCTCTGGCTGATCTCGGCCGAGGGCCACGCGGTGATCGACCTGAAGCGCCTGCACCATGTGATCGGCTCGGCCCGCCTGTCGTTCGGCAACGCGGCGCTGATGGAGGAGACCCTGGGCGTGACGCCGGGCTCGGTCACCGCCTTCGCCCTGATCAACGACAGGCGCCGCCGCGTCCGCTTCGTGCTGGACCGGACGCTCGCCGAGGCCGAGCTCGTCAACTTCCACCCGCTGACCAACACCGCCACAACCACGGTCAGCGGCGACGCCTTCCGGCGCTTCCTGTCGGCGATCGGGGTCGCGCCGATGGTGGTGGACTTCGAGGCCATGGCCGTGGTGGAGAACGCCTGACGGCTTCGCGTTGAAGCCGGCCAGGCTTGCGACCATCTTTCGGGCGAAGCGTTCTTTGCGAGCGCAAGTGGGACAAGGGAACTTCAGGTCATGACCCTGATCGGGGAGACCGGCGCGGCGGCCGGCGGCGTCAACAAGGCCGACATCATCAAGGACGGGACCGACGCCAGCTTCGTCGCCGACGTCATCGAGGCGTCGAAGACCACGCCGGTGATCGTGGACTTCTGGGCCACCTGGTGCGGCCCTTGCCGCCAGCTGGGCCCGGCGCTGGAGAAGGCCGTGACCGCCGCCAAGGGCGCGGTGAAGCTCGTGAAGATCGACATCGACCGGAATCCGGCCTTCGCAGGCCAGCTGCGGGTCCAGTCGATCCCGGCGGTGTTCGCCTTCGTGGACGGCCGCCCGGTGGACGGCTTCATGGGCGCCCTGCCCGAAAGCCAGGTGAAGCAGTTCGTCGATCGCCTGGCCAAGCAGGGCGGCGGCGGCTCGCCCATCGACCAGATGCTTGAGATGGCGAAGGAGTCCCTCGAACTGGGCGACCTGGGCGGCGCGGCCCAGGCCTACGCCCAGATCCTGCAGGCCGAGCCGCAGAACCTGAAGGCGCTGGGCGGCCTCGCCCGGCTCTACCAGCAGGCCGGCGATCTGGAGCGCGCCCGCGAGGTGCTGGCCATGGCGCCCGAAGGCGCCAAGGACCCCGACCTGGACGGCGTGCGCGCGGCCCTTGCGCTCGCCGAGGAGGCGCCCTCCGAGACCGCCGAGTTCGAGCGCCGCCTGGCGGCCGACGCCGACGACCACGAGGCCCGGTTCGAGCTCGCCAAGGCGCTCGCCGGCCAGGGCCAGATGATGGAGGCGGTCGACGAGTTGCTCGAGATCGTGCGCCGCGACCGCGCCTGGAACGACGAGGCCGCGCGAAAGCAGTTGCTGACCATCTTCGAGGCGGCGGGGCCGATGTCCGAGGTCGCCAAGCAGGGCCGGCGCAAGCTCTCGGCGCTGCTGTTCAGTTGAGAACGGAGGCCGGCATGGCCCCCTACCGCAAGCTCGCCGACCTCCCGCAGGTCATCCCGATCTTCCCGCTGGACGGCGCCCTCCTGCTGCCCGGCGGCGACCTGCCGCTGCAGATCTTCGAGCCGCGCTACCTCAACATGATCGACGACGCCATGGCCGGCGACCGGGTCATCGGGATGATCCAGACCAAGCCGGGCGGCGACCGCACGCGGCCCATCCTGCAAAGCGTCGGCTGCGCCGGCCGGATCACCAGCTACGCCGAGACCTCGGACGGGCGCTATCTGATCACCCTCTCGGGGATCTGCCGCTTCGACGCGGGCGAGGAGCTGATCCTGCGCACGCCGTACCGCCAGCTTCGCGCCAGGTACGACCGGTTCGAGGGCGACCTCGCCCGCGACGAGGAGCGCGAGGCGCCGACCGAGGCGCGCAACCGGTTCGCCGGCGCGCTGAAGCGGTACCTGAACCGGCGCGAGCTGGACATCGACTGGGAGACCGCCAGCACCGCCCCGCTGGAGGCCCTGGTCAACAGCCTCTGCATGGGCCTGCCGTTCGAGCCCGCCGAGAAGCAGGCCCTCTTGGAGGCGCCCGACCTGATGGACCGCTTCGACACTCTCACTGCGCTGCTCGAGATCGACGCCAGCGAGCCGGATGACGACCGCCATCAGGTGCAGTAGAGGGGTCGCGCATGGAAGACCTGCCCGCCCTCGAAGTCGACGTCGACCCGCGCCTCCTGGAGATCCTGGTCTGTCCGGTGACGCGCGGCGTCCTGGAGTACGACCGCGACAAGGCCGAGCTGATCAGCCGCCAGGCGCGCCTCGCGTATCCGGTGCGCGACGGCGTGCCCATCATGCTGCCCGAGGAAGCCCGCGAGCTGGGCGAGGGCGAATAGCTAGAGCGCCTCGCCCCGCAGCAGCCGGGGCAGGTCGCCGACGGCGCCGCCGGCCTCCTGCATGAAGAACCGGCGCGCGGGGGCGACACGGTTCACCGCGGCCATGCCCACGCCGCGGACCAGCCGCACCAGCGGATTGTCGTTCGAGAACAGCCGCACGAAGGCGTCCATGCCCGCCGACAGGGTGACCGTGTCGAAGCGCCGCCAGGCGGCGTAGCGCTCGAGGACCGCCTCAGAGCCGATGTCCTCGCCCAGGCGGGCGGCGTCCACCAGCACCTCGGCCAGGGCGGCGGCGCCCTTCAGCCCCAGGTTCAGTCCCTGGCCGGCGATCGGATGCACCCCGTGCGCCGCGTCGCCCAGCAGGGCCACGCGCGGACCCGAGAACCGCTCGGCCAGCTGCAGGCTGAGCGGATAGGTGAAGATCGGGCCCTCCACGGCGATCCCGCCCAGGAATTCGCCGAACCGCCGCTCCAGGTGCGCCTGGAAGACCTCGGGCCGGGCCGACTTCAGCGCCGCGCCTCGGACGTCGCTCTCGGTCCAGACCAGGCTCGCCCGATTGTCCGTCAGGGGCAGGATGGCGAAGGGGCCGCCAGGCAGGAAGTACTCGTGCGCAACGCCCTCGTGCGGGCGCTCCATGCGGACCGTGGCGACCACGCCCGTCTGGGCGTAGGGCCAGCCGACCACGCCGATGCCGGCCGCCTCGCGCACGACCGAGCCGCGCCCCTCGGCGCCGACGACCACCGGAACGCTCAGCACCCGTCCGTCGGCCAGGCTCACGCGCGCCGCCCGAGGACCGAACTCGCAGGCAGCCACGCGGGCGGGCGCCAGGACCTCGATCCCTTCGGCGCGGACGGCTTCGCCCAAGGCGGCGCGGATGTGTCGGTTCTCCAGCAGGTAGCCCAGCGGCTCACCCTCGGAGCGGTCGGCGATCTCGTCGGAATCGAAGCGCAGGATGAACGGGGTCTGGGCGCCCGCGGCCGCGCCCGGCGTCCGGCCGTCGGTGACCAGGATCTGCTCGATGCGCTGGGCGTGCGGGTCTAGGGCGTCGGCCAAGCCCAGCGCGCGCCACTGGCGGTAGGCGGCGTAGGCGATGGCCGAGGCGCGCCCGTCGAAGGTGGGCGCCAGCTGGGCGTCGAACGCCACCGGATCGATCAGGACCGGCTTCAGCCCGCCCCGGCGCAGCGCCACGGCCAGGGTCGCGCCCGCCATCCCGGCGCCGGCCACGATGACGTCCGCCTGCAGCTCTTCCGCAAGTCCGCTCATGCGCGACCGTTACGCCACCGCGCCGCCGGCCGCCAGATGCGCGCGAAAGTTGGACGCCGACGTCCATTTTTGCCTTGTCCCCCGTCGGCGGGAGGCCTATCTCGGTGCTGGATTGGACCCGTCAGTCCAATTTTGGGATTTTCAAGGTTCGCGTCATGCCGGGGCTGCCGAAGAAGCGTGTGGTGACATTGGCCGCCGGCGGGGCCGCGGCGCTGGCCGTCGCGATCGGCGGCGGGGTCTGGTGGATCGACAAGCAGCGGTACGAGACCACGGACAACGCCTTCGTCCAGGCCGACACCGTCACCATCGCCCCTCTGGTGGACGGCTACGTGGCCGAGGTGCTGGTGGGCGACAACGAACCGGTTCGCCCAGGCCAGGTCCTGGTCCGGATCGACCCCGCGACGATCAAGGCGCGGCTCGCCCAGGCCGAGGCGAACGCCCAGGCGCTCGAGGCCGCCGTCCAGCAGGTGGACGACAAGGTCAGGCTCGAGCAGGCGATGATCGCCCAGAAGGCCGCGGCCGTGAACGCCGCTCGCGCCGAGGCCGGCCTCGCCGCCGCCGAGCTCAACCGCTATGGCCAGCTCGCCCAGGCGGGCTGGGTCTCGACCCAGCGGGCCCAGTCCGCCCGCGCCGCGCAGCAGCAGGCCACCGCCGCCGTCGACCAGGCGGCCGCCGCCCTGGAGGCCGAGCGCCGCGCCGCCGCCTCGCTGGGCTCGGCCCGCGCCCAGAGCGTCGCCCAGGTCGCAGCGGCGCGCGCCGCCGTCGAGCAGGCCCGCATCGACCTCTCCCGCACCGAGGTCCGGGCGCCGACCGCCGGCGTGGTGGGCGCGAAGGGCGTCCGCGCCGGCCAGTACGTGCGGCCCGGCGTGGCGCTGATGAGCCTGGTGCCGCTGGGCGACGCCTATGTGGTCGCCAACTTCAAGGAGACTCAGGTTTCCCGCCTGCGCATCGGCCAGCCGGTGGAGATCCGCGCCGACGCCTTCGGCAAGGAGGTGATCAAGGGGCGGGTCGATTCCTTCGCCCCGGCCACGGGCGCGGAGTTCGCCCTGATCCCGGTGGAAAACGCCGTCGGCAACTTCACCAAGATCGCCCAGCGCCTGCCCGTCAAGATCGCCGTCGACCGCCGCCAGCCGCTGGCCGGCGCCCTGCGTCCCGGTCTGTCGCTCAAGGTGAAGGTCGACGTGACCGAGGACACCGGACCCAGCTTCGCGGAGGCCGGGCAGCTGCCGACCCGCTACGCCCAGCAGGGCGCCTCGCGCTAGCCGCGCGCGATGAGCGACGCCGTCCTCCATCCGGACAGCCAGGCGGCCAAGGCCGCCCACCCGATCCAGTTGGGCGCGGGCGGCGAGCACGTGGACTGGACGAAGGTCTTCCTGGGCTTTGGCGGCATGGTCATCGGCCAGTTCATGGCCATGCTGGACATCCAGATCGTCGCCAGCTCGCTCACCCAGATCCAGTCGGGCATCGGCGCCACCAGCGACGAGATCAGCTGGGTGCAGACCATCTACCTCCTGGCCGAGGTGGTGATCATGCCGCTGACCGCGTACCTGACGAAGATGTGGGGCACGCGGCCGTTCTACGTCGTGGCCTGCGTCGGCTTCGTGATCACCTCGGTGTTGGTCGGCCTCTCGTCCTCGGTCGGCATGATGATCTTCTTCCGCGCGCTGCAGGGCGTGTTCGCCGGCGCGATGATCCCGCCGATCTTCGCCACGGCCATGACCATCTTTCCGCCCGAGCGGCGGATCACCGCGAACGTCATCGTCGGCCTGATCGTGACCCTGGCGCCCACGGTGGGCCCCACGCTGGGCGGCCACCTCACCGACCAGCTGGACTGGCGCTGGCTGTTCTTCATCAACGTGCCGGTGGGCGCCCTCGTCGTGTTCCTGGTCTGGCGCTACGCCCACTTCGACCGCGGCGACCCCAGCCTCTCGAAGGGCATCGACTGGTGGGGCCTGGGCCTCATGACCGTCTTCCTGCTGTCGATGCAGTACGTGCTGGAAGAAGGGAACAGCGAGGGCTGGTTCGAGGACGACCTGATCCTGTGGCTGGCGGTCACCGCCGTGCTGACCGGCGTCGTGTTCATCTGGCGCCAGCTCACCTACTGGCAGCCGATCGTCTCGCTGAAGCCGTTCCGCGACCGCAACTTCAGCCTGGGTATCGTGATGACCTTCATCTCCGGCGCCAGCCTGTTCGGCGGGACCTTCCTGCTGCCGATCTTCCTGGGCCAGATCCGCCAGTTCTCATCCTCGGACGTCGGCACGGTGATGCTGGTCTCGGGCCTCACCATGTTCCTGAGCGCGCCGCTGGCCGGCCGGGTGGTGCGGATGGTGGACGCGCGCATCTCGATGGTCTTCGGGTTCGCGCTCTGCGCCTGGGGCATCCAGCAGGGCGTGCGGGTCACGGACGAGTGGGGCTTCAACGAGTTCCTGGTGCTGCAGATCGTGCGCGGCGTGGGCTCGATGATCGCCATGATCGCCGCCCAGCAGATGGCGGTCGCCAGCCTGCCGGTGACGATGATGAAGGACGCCTCCGGGCTGATTAACCTGATCCGCAACGTCGCCGGCGCTATAGGCTTGGCCGTGCTGTCCACCATCCTCAGCCACCAGGGCGCCGTGCACTACGCCGACATCGCCGCCGCGGCCTCCAGCGCTCATGCGCCGACGGCCAGCCTGTTCGACGGCCTGACCCAGATGATGACCGAGCGGGGCATGGCCGATCCCGAGGGCGGCGCGCGCAAGGCGCTGTCGATGATGATGCACCGCCAGGCCCAGACCCTGGCCTTCGGCGACGCCTTCGGGGTGCTGGCGCTGGGCTGCTGGATCGCGGCCGTGCTGGCGCTCTTCGCCAAGGGCGGCAAGCCGATGGCTGGCGAGGCCGGAGGCGGTCACTGATGGCCCGCGTCATCGGACAGATCGACGTCGCCAAGAGCGAGGCCATTCTGGACGCGGCCCTGGGCGTCTTCGTGGAGCGGGGCATCTCGGCGCCCATCGAGGAGATCGCCCGCCGCGCCGGCGTGTCGAAGCAGACGATCTATAACCACTACGGCTCCAAGGCCGAGCTCGTGAAGGCGCTGACGGCCCGGCGCGTCCACGAGATGGTGGCGCCACTCGAGACCGAAGAGGGCGTGGCGGACCCCGAGCAGGCCCTGAGGGGCTTCGCCCGCGTCCTGCTGGACAAGCTGCTCAGCGACCGCTCGCGCGCCTTCCTGCGGATGGCGATCCTGGGCGCCGCAGACGCGCCGGAGCTTGGCCGCGCGGTCTGGGAGGCGGGCCCGCGCACCAGCCGCCTGCGACTGGCCGAATTCCTGGACATGGAGACCAAGGCGGGCCGGGTCGCCTGCCCCGATCCGATGGAGGCCGCCGAGTTCTTCGCCGGAATGGTGATCGGCTCGTATCAGACCGCCGCCCTGCTGGGCGTCGATCGGCCGCTGAACGAGGCGGCCGTGGAACGCATCGCCTCCGAGGCCGCCCGCCGGTTCATGAAGGCCTACGCGGCCGGGGCTTCGTAAGCTCGGGCCAGGCCAGCAGCGCGCCACGCGCCACCTGCATGAGGGCGTCGTAGTCCGCGCCGTCGCGCGCCTGGATCGCCATTCCGTTCTGGACGGCGACGTAGAAGCGCGCCATCGCCGCGGTATCGACCCCCTCGGCGAGGTCCCCTTCGGACACGGCGCGGTCGAAGCGGGCCTTCAGCTGGTCGAAGGAGGTTGCGCGGCGCGCCCGCATCTCTTCGGCGACGCTCGGCTCCTCGGCATCGGCGTGCAGGCCGCCCAGCACAATCATGCAGCCCCGCGGCTTGTCGGGCCGGGTGAAGCTGCGCGCGGTCCGCTCCAGGAACTGCGCCACCGCCTCCAGGGCGTTGGGCGCGTCCATGGCCAGCCAGATGTCGCCCTCGACGTCGCCGTAGAGGTCGCAGGCCTCGCGGAACAACTGCTCCTTGCTCCCGAACGCCGCGTACAGGCTGGGCGGCGACAGGCCCATCGCCTCGCCCAGGGCCGCCACCGAGGCGTGCTCGTAGCCCCGGGCCCAGAAGAGCTCCATCGCCCGCCGGAGGGCGGCGTCCCTGTCGAAGCTTCGCGGGCGGCCTCGCGCCATCCGGACCTCAAATCTGTAGCAGTCAATACATAAACCCTTGAACGCCGGACTCAAGCCGCCACGTCTGTAGCGCTCACTACAGAAATGGAGGCACGATGATGCTCGAGAACAGGACGGCTCTGGTGACTGGCGGCAGCCGTGGGATTGGGGCGGCCATCGCCCGCCGGCTGGCGCGGGA
>NZ_JAPSKZ010000219.1 GCF_031181185.1 Phenylobacterium sp.
CCACCAGGCGGTTTTCGCGCCCACCGCGCCACTGCGCCTCGACCGCCGCGGCCAGCACCACCAGGCGGTTTTCGCGCCCACCGCGCCACTGCGCCTCGACCGCCGCGGCCAGGGCCTCGGCGTCGGCGAAGCGGCCGCCGCCCGGCCCGTCCATGCCCACGAAGTCGGTGTCGCAGAACGTGCAGACCGCCTTTTCCCGATCCTCCTCGCGGCCGGACCATAGGTTGCAGCCGGCGAAGCGGCAGAACACCGCTGGCCGGCCCGCTTGGCCGCCCTCGCCCTGCAGGGTGAGGAAGATCTCCTTGACCGCGTAGCTCATGCGGCGAGCTCGGGACGGCCTCCGGCCGCCCATTCGTCCCAGCCTTTCGCCCGCAGCTCGCAGGCCGGGCAGGTCCCGCAGCCGTGGCCCCAGGCATGCAGCTCCCCGCGCTCGCCGCGGTAGCAGGTGTGGCTGTCCTCGACGACCAGGGCGACCAGGGCCTCGCCGCCCAGCTGCTTGGCCAGCGCCCAGGTCTCGGCCTTGGTCAGCCGCATCAAGGGCGTCTCGATCCGGAAGTCCTGCGCCATGCCCAGGTTCAGCGCCCGCTCCATGGCGTCGATCGCCTCGCGCCGGCAGTCGGGATAGCCCGAATAGTCCGTCTCGCACATGCCGCCCACCAGGGCCGGGATGCCGCGCCGGTCGGCGAGCGCCGCCGCATAGGTCAGGAACACCAGGTTGCGGCCCGGCACATAGCTGTTCGGCAGGCCCTTCTCGCTGATCTCGAACGCCCGTTCCTCGGTCATGGCGGTGCCGCCGATGGCCCCGAACCCGCGGATTTCGAGCATGTGGTCTGGTCCCAGCCGCCCCGCCCACTGCGGGAATTCGGCCGCGAGCCTCGCCCGCACCGCCTGCCGCGCCTGGAGCTCGACGGCGTGCCGCTGGCCGTAGTCGAAACCGACCGTCTCCACCCGCGCATAGCGCGCAAGCGCCCACGCGAGGCAGACGGTGGAGTCCTGCCCGCCCGAGAACAGGACGAGAGCCGCGTCGGCGTGGGTCATCGGCCCCATATGGGCCGGAAGGGCCGCAAGGGGAAGCGACGTTACGGAAGCTCCGTTGTCCCCGGCGCCACAGTCAGCAGCGAACGCACATATTTGACGGGGCGGCACGTAGTGGCGTTCGTTGACACGCGCGTCATCGAGAGCGAGCCTCATACCCAAGTTGTCGGGGGGATACGCCGCTCGCCCCGCAACGCGCCTTTCGCGGCGTAACGGCGACAAGGGCCCAAAAAAGAGCCCGCGCCTCTGGGAGGAATATTGATGAAGACTGCGAGCCTTCGCGGCCTGCTGGCTGCTGGCGTGTCGTTCGGCGTGATCTGCGCCTTCGCGACCTCCGCCTCAGCCCAGACGACCGGCGGGAATGTCATCGAGGAACTGGTCGTCACGGCCCAGCGTCAGGCCGAAGCCCTGCAGGACGTGCCGATCGCCGTCTCGGCCTTCGACCAGAACGCGCTTGAGAAGTCCAAGATCGACGGCGGCCCGAACCTCGTGCTGGCCGTGCCGAACGTGAACTTCTCCAAGGGGAACTTCACCGGCTACAACTTCCAGATCCGCGGCATCGGCTCCAAGCTGGTCGCCGCCTCGGGCGACGCCGGCACCGGCATCCACCTGAACAACAGCCCGCTGATCGCCAACAACCTGTTCGAGACCGAATTCTACGACATGGAGCGCGTCGAAGTGCTCCGCGGTCCGCAGGGCACGCTCTACGGGCGCAACGCCACCGGCGGCGTCGTCAACCTGATCACCGCCAAGCCGGTCGACACCTTCCAGGCCAATGCGCGGGCCGAGTACGGCAACTACAACTCGATCAAGCTGCGCGGCATGGTCAACATGCCGATGGGCGACGTCTTCGCCCTGCGCGTCGCCGGCAACTACCTGAAGCGCGACGGCTATGGGACGAACCTCGCCACCGGCAACGACGCCGACGATCGCGACCTGTGGGGCGCCCGCGCGACCTTGTCGTTCAATCCCACCGACCGCTTCCGCGCCTGGCTGCTCACCGACCACTTCGAGGAGCACGACAACCGCTCGCGCATCGGCAAGCAGCTCTGCACCAAGGACCCGGGTCCCGCGAACATCGGCGGCGCCGGCTTCTCGGCCGTGCCGCCCGTAGCCCAGATCCAGCGCGGTCTGTTCAATCAGGGCTGCCTGCCCAGCTCGCTGTACGATCCGAGCGCCTTCGGAACCGTCAATTCGCAGGGCACTCTGGGCGGCCTGTTCGGCGCTCTGGGCGGCTTCCAGACGGGCGATGCCTACGCCGGCAAGATGCAGACGACCGACGTGCGGGACATCGAGTCGCTCTTCGACCCGATCTACAAGGCCAAGACGAACATCTACCAGTTCAACGCCGAGTTCGACGTCACCGAGCAGCTGACGCTGAGCTGGCTGTCGGCCTTCAGCACCAACAAGCTCTACACGCGCCAGGACTACAACCGTTACCTGCCGTCCACGACGTTCAACACCACGCCGAACCCGGTGAACGCCTTCGCGGCCGTGCCCGGCTATGCGAGCGCGATCTATCCCATGCTGTTCCCCGGCGGCGTGATCAACGACCCGCAGAACGGGCCGCAAAACCGCTTCACGACCAGCGACATCTCCTCGGGCTACGCCGAACAGTGGAGCCACGAGGTCCGGCTGCAGTCCGACTTCGACGGGCCGATCAACTTCAACCTCGGCGGACTCATCACGAAGTACAACTCGACCGGCGACTACTACGTGATGTTCAACACCGGCACCGGCTACGTTCAGATCCAGAACCTGCTGTTCGCCGGCAATCCGAACTGCACCAGCGGCGCCAATTGCATCGCGGTCGACCCCAGCGCCGATCCCACCCGCCTCGGCCACAACTACTACGACAGCTACGGCCCCTACCGCCTGATGTCGTATGCGGCGTTCGGCGAGCTCTACTGGCAGATGAGCGACACGTTCAAATGGACGCTCGGCCTGCGCTACACCGTCGACGACAAGCGCGTGCTGGCGCACTCCGTCTCGCTCGCCACGCCAGGCGCCGGGCCGATCCCGCGTGAGATCCAGCAGGTCAAGTTCAAGGAGCCGACCGGGCGCTTGGGCTTCGACTGGAAGCCGGACCTTGGCTTCACCGACGACACGCTCGTCTACGCCTTCTACTCGCGGGGCTATAAGGGCGGCGGCCTGAATCCGCCGTTCAGCCCCGGCGTCGGCGTCGTGCCTGTTTCGGAAACCTTCGAGCCCGAGTTCATCAACTCGTACGAGATCGGGACCAAGAACACCTTGGCGGGCGGCACGGTGCAACTCAACGCCACCGCCTTCTACTACGACTACAAGGGCTACCAGGTCTCCAAGATCATCAACCGGACCTCGATCAACGAGAACATCGACGCCAAGGTCATGGGCGCCGAGTTCGAAGGGATCTGGCAACCGATCGAGGGGCTGCGCTTCAACGCCGCCATCGGCTACCTCGACACCGAGATCAAGAACGCCACCTCCATCGACACCTTCAATCGTACGCAGGGGAACCCCTTGCTGACGCTGGTGAAGTCCAGCGCCGCGTCCAATTGCGTCGTTACGACCGCCAACGCACAGACGGCGCTCGCCCTGTCGAGCTCGATCAACAATCCCTTCGCGTTGATCGCGCCGACCGGTCTTTGCGGAGTGACAAGCAACGCCGGGGCCGGAACGAACATCCTGGGCACCGGGGCGATCGCGGCCGGCACGAACGCCTTTGGCGGCCTCGTGTCGGAAGGCGTCCCGGTCGACCTCGACGGCAACGCGCTGCCGAACGCGCCCAAGTGGACGATCTCGCTCGGCGCCCAGTACACGATGAACTTCGGCGACTGGGAGGCGACGCTCCGCGGCGACTACTACAAGCAGACCAAGACCTTCGCCCGGATCTACAACTCCGACGCCGACCGCATCCGCGGCTGGGAGAACGTCAACCTGACGCTCACCGTCGCCAATCCGGACATGGGCGTCGAGGTCGGCGCCTTCATGAAGAACGCCACCGACGAGACGGCGATCACCGACTTCTACCTGACCGACGACAGCTCCGGCCTGTTCCGGAACGTCTTCTACACCGAGCCCCGCACCTACGGGATCTGGGTGTCGAAGAGCTTCTAGCCGGTCAGGTCTCAGAGGCGCCTCAAGAGGGCGGCGGAGCGATCCGCCGCCCTTCCTTTTTTTCCGAACGCCGACGAATTTGAGCGCATGGTACGTCGCCGCCGCCGGCCCTCACCCAGGAGCCGAAGATCAGCGTTCACTTTTGATCAGTCGATTTGAAAGTGCGGTATTTCCGCAACAACACGCCAAAAGCGTCGCAGGAACGCCCCAACTTATCGCCGTCCAGTTGACGCTCTCCGCCCCGCCGCCCGAGGGTCCGCGCCCTTGGGCGCCTCCCCGCGCCCCAAGCCGAAACGATTCGAAGCAAGAGGCGGCGGCCCGACGGCCGGTACGCCCTGGGAGGACTTTTGATGTCTCAAACCGCTCACGTGCGGAGCCTGCTCGCTGCCGGCGTCTCCGCTTTGGCCCTTGCGGCCGTGGCCCAGCCCGCCCAGGCGCAGGACGCCGCGCCCGCCGACACCGGCTCGACCCTCGAGGAACTGGTCGTCACCGCCGAGAAGCGCGAGCAGTCGCTGCAGGACGTGCCGGTGGCCGTCTCGGCCTTCACCTCCGAGAGACGCGACGTCGCCGGCATCACCGGCATCCAGGACTTCGTGAACTTCACGCCCGGCATGAACTACTCGGGCACGGACCGCGTCAGCCTGCGCGGCGCCGGCCGCAACACCTTCTACATCGGCAACGACCCGGGCGTGGCCTCCTATTCGGACGGCTTCTACTCGGCCTCCTCGTCCGAGCTGTTCAAGACCCCGCTGTTCATCGAGCGGACCGAGATCCTGCGCGGGCCGCAGGGCACGCTGTACGGCCGCAACGCCATCGGCGGCGCCATCAACCAGGTCTCGAAGCGCCCGTCCGACGAGTTCGGCGGCGAGATCCGCGCGATGTACGGCAACTATGACCGCACGCGCATCGAGGGCGTGGTGTCGCTTCCGGTCGCGGAGAACCTCCGCTTCAAGGTCGGCGGCAGCCAGGACCACCAGCGCGACGGCTTCATCAAGAACATCGGCCCGGCGAACGACGGCGGCACCATCAAGCGCACCTACTTCGAGTTCATGATGGAGGCCGAGCCGACCGAGAAGCTCGACATCTTCGTGCGCTACAACCGGTCGAGCTGGGACGACACCATGGGCGTGGGCGACCGCCTCGCCAACCTGACGACGCCGTACGACACCACCCGCATCTTCGGCCCCATCGGCCAGCTGCAGGTCAATCCGCAGTTCG
>NZ_JAPSKZ010000220.1 GCF_031181185.1 Phenylobacterium sp.
TGCGCCGGGTCGACGAGGCGCCCCTGGGTGCTGACGTTCAGCTCGAAGGCCGCGCCCGAGTCCGAGAAGGGCGGCGCGCCCACCGTACCCGCCGCGACCTGGACGTTCTGCGACCGCAGGGCCTGCACGATCTCGCCGCCGGTCAGATTGTGGGCGGCGGCCTTGTCTGGGTCGATCCAGACGCGCATGGCGTAGTCGCGGGCGCCGAAGACCTGGGCGTCGCCCACGCCTTCCAGCCGCGCCAGCTGGTTGCGCAGCTGCAGGGTGGCGTAGTTCGAGATGTATTCGGGGCTGCGCGAGCCGTCCGGCGAATAGAGGTGGATCACCATCAGGAGGTCGGGCGAGGCCTTGCGCGTCACCACGCCCAGCCTGCGCACCTCCTCGGGCAGCCGCGCCTCGGCCGAGGCCACGCGGTTCTGCACCAGCACCTGGGCCGCGTTCAGGTCCGTTCCCAGCTTGAAGGTGATGGTGATCGTCAGCCGGCCGTCCGAGGTGGACGACGAGGACATGTAGAGCATGTCCTCGACCCCGTTGATCTCCTGCTCCAGCGGCGTCGCCACCGTGTCGGCGATCACCTCCGCCGAGGCGCCCGGATAGACCGCCGTCACCGTGATCGTCGGCGGCGCGATGTCGGGATACTGGGCGACCGGCAGCGTCGGATAGGCGAAGGCGCCGATCAGCACGATGATGATCGAGATCACCGCCGCGAAGATCGGGCGGTCGATGAAGAAGCGCGAAAATCTCACGGGTTCACTCCGCCGTTTCGGCGCCGGTCGCCTGGGCGGCGGGCGGGGTCAAGACCTGCGGCGCGCGCGGCGCGGTCGACGCCTTGGCGACGATGCGCCCGGGTTGCGGGACCACCTTGTCGCCCGGGCGCACGCGCTGCTGGCCTTCGATGATCACGCGGTCGGCGGGCGACAGGCCCGCCCGAACCACCCGCAGGCCGTCGACGATGGGGCCCAGCTCCACCTTGCGCGGCTGCACCGTGTTGCCGGGGCCCACGACCAGCACGATCTTGTCGGACTGGTCGGTCATCACCGAGGCGTCCGGCACCATCAACGCCGAGTAGGCGCCCGAGCCCAGCAGCCGCATCCGGCCATACATGCCGGGCGTCAGGAACAGGTCGGGGTTGCGCACCACGGCCCGGCCCCGGATCGTGCCCGAGCCGGTGTCCAGCGCGTTGTCGACGAAATCCATCTGCCCGCGCCAGGCGTAGGCGGTCTCGTCCTGCAACTGGATCTCGACGGGGTTCGAAGCCGACCGCGAGCTGGTCCGCGTGCCGTCGCGGTTCTGCCGCTGGTACTTCAGATAGACGCTTTCCGAGCCCGTGAACGCGAAGTGGATCGGGTCCAGCGAGACCACGGTGGTCAGCAGGGTGGGTTCCGCGCCCTGGGCGTTCACGAGGTTGCCGACGTCGACCCTGCGGTCGGACACGCGGCCGGCGATCGGCGCGGTCACCCGGGTGAACTGCACGTCCAGCGCCCGGGCCTGCTCGGCCGCGCGCGCCGCGCCCACCGCCGCTTCCGCCGTGCGGGCCTCGGCCACACGGGCATCATAGGTGGACTTCGAGACGAAGCCGGTCTCCAGCAGCTTCTGCGCCCGGTCCAGCTCCAGCTTCGCCCGCGCCGCCTGAGCCTCCGCCTGGCGCAGCTGCGCGCGCGCCTGGGCGAGGTCGGCCTCGTACGGCCTGGGATCGATGACGAACAGCAGCTGGCCCTTGCGGACCAGCTCGCCGTCCCGGAAGTGGATCGAGCGGACATAGCCCGAGACGCGGGGCCGGACCTCGACCTCCTGCATCGCCTCGAACCGGCCGACGAATTCGTCCCAATCGACGACCTGCCGCTGCAGGGGGGCCGACACCGACACCGGCGCCGGGCCTTGCGTCGGCTGCGCCGTCTTCGCGCCGCAAGCCGCCACCAACAGAGACACTGCGACCGCCACGGCCGTCCGGACCGTCCCCGACATGCGAACCTCTAAGCGTGGATGGACGCGCCCCCGCCCGTCCGCGGCAGCGCTTCAGCGGCTTAGCTGGGTGCGAGGGCGCCTTGTGTCCAGACCCTGGCGCTTCCGTGGCGGAAATTTATCTTTCGATGGCCTAGGCAGTGGGCATCAGCTTCAGGCCGGCGCCCCCCCGGCGAAGGTCGTCGTTGGCTGTGCGCAAGGGCGCGCGGCCCTCGCCGTTCAAAAGCCGCCAGACATGGCCGAACAGGTCGCGCACCTCGCGGGCCGCGGCTCCGCCGGCGTCGATCTCCAGCACCGAACGGGCCTGGGCGAAGGCCGTCTGGTAGACGACCCGCGACCGCAACGCGACCGGCGCAACCGCTAGGCTTGCAAAGCGCAGCGCCTCAAAGGCCTTCAGCACGCCCGGCGGCTCCACGCCGTTGCGGGCCGGCGCGCACTGGTTCAGCACGATGAGCCCCTCGCGGCCCAGGCGCTGGATCACCGCCACCGACAACACCGCGGCGGCCAGGTCCAGATAGGTCGGCCGCGCCACCGCCAGGCACAGGTCCGCGACCTTCACCGCCTCGGCCACGTCCGCTTCGGGCGCCGCCGGCGTGTCGATGATCAGGAGCTCGACGCCCGCCCGGGCGCAGGCCTGGGTCAGGGGAAACAGCTTCGAGGCGCTGGTCTCGAACAGGACCGAGGCCGCTTCCTCGCGCCCCTTCAGCACCTCGCAGGCGCTGCGCATCGGGTCGGCGTCGGCCAGCACGGCCTTCACGCCCATGGCGCGCGCCGCCAGCGTCAGATTGACGGCGACCGTCGTCTTTCCCGCCCCGCCCTTGCGGGACATCACGGCTAGGGTCTTCACCAGGACCGCCCCACCTCAAGCCGAGGCGATCCTTCAGCGGCCGCCCTCAAGCGCCACCATTTGCGCACAACTTATCCACAGCGAAAAGAGGAGCCTTCACGCCGATCCCGAATCGCGCCGTCGCGCACAGCTACGAGCCGTCGAGCCTGGGCGCAGGCTCCACTTCGCGCGGCCCAGGCACGCCGGCGGCCTCCAGCGCCGCGATTAGCTCGCCCGTCGCCGTGGCCACCTCGTCGGGGTCGCGTCCCCGCAGCACCAGGTTCGAGCCATAGCCCTCGGGCCCGAAGAACGGATAGCTGCCCAGCGACATGGCCGGGTGCGCCTTGGCTACCGCCTCGAGCGGCGCGGCGATCACGCCTTCGCCCGAGCCCTCCACCCGCACCGTCCTGGACACCACCGGCCGCCCGCCGCGCAGGCGGGGCCCGACGTCCTCCAGCATGCCGCGCATGATCTGCGGCACGCCGGCCAGGACGAAGACGTTGCCGATGGTGAAGCCCGGCGGCCCCTGCACAGGGTTCTTCACCAGCTCGCCGCCGACCGGCACGCGCGCCATCCGCCGGCGCGCGGCGTTCAGGTCCTCGCCGAAGCGGGCCTGCAAGAGGCCCAGGATCTCGGGATGCTCGACCAGCTCAACCCCGAACGCGGCCGCCACGGCGTCGGCGGTGATGTCGTCGTGCGTCGGGCCGATGCCGCCGGTCGTGATCACATAGTCGTAGCGCATCCTGAGCGCGTTCAGCGCCGTCACGATCTCCTCCAGCACGTCGGGGACAGTGCGGGCTTCGGCCACGTCCACGCCGAGGACACCCAGGTAGCGGGCGATGTCGCGCAGGTTGGTGTCCTGGGTGCGGCCCGACAGGATCTCGTCGCCTATGATCAGCACTCCGGCCGTGACCTGGTCGTCCTGCCCGCTCGCCATCCGCCGCGCCTCGCCTTACATCCGCACGCTCTCGTCAGAACCGGACTAAAGCCTTCCATGGACTTCCCGCAACCGCTCGTCCGCGGCCGCCTGGTGCAGCGCTACAAGCGCTTCTTCGCCGACGTGGTGCTGGACGACGGCACGCCGCTCACCGCCCACTGCCCGAACCCCGGCGCCATGCTGGGCCTGAACACGCCCGGCCTCACCTGCTGGCTGTCGAGGTCGGACGATCCCAAGCGCAAGCTCGCCCACACCCTGGAGCTGGTGGAGGCCGACGGCGGCATCGTGGGCGTCAACACCCTGCACCCCAACCGCCTGGTCGCCGAGGCGCTGGCGGCCGACGCCATTCCTGAAGTGGCTGGCTACACGTCACACCGGCGCGAGGTCCGCTACGGCGAGAACAGCCGCGTCGACTTCCTCCTGGAACATCCCGACCGACCGCGCTGCTGGCTGGAGATCAAGAACGTCCACTTGATGCGCGAGCCCGGGCTCGCCGAATTCCCCGACTGCGTCGCCGCCCGGTCCACCAAGCACCTGCGCGAGCTGGCCCACGTCGTGACCCGGGGCGAGCGCGCCGTCGTGCTGTTCGTGGTCCAGCGCACCGACTGCGACCGCTTCAGGCCCGCCGCCGACTGCGACCCGAAGTTCGCCGCCGCCCTGGCGGAGGTCGCCGACGCTGGCGTCGAGGTGATGGTGTACGGCTGCGAGATCGACCAGAGCCGGGTGCGGCTCACCCGACCGATCCCTTGGTTGCGGAGCTAGGTTCGGCTCCAGCCGGCGCAGCCCGCCGGCCCGCCTGCGCCGCTGACCAGCAGGGCGCCGCGGCCATAGAGCCGCCAGCCGGCGTCCGGCAGCTCGGCCACGGCGACGCGGCCCGTCGCGTCCAGCCAGAGGACCCGCGCGCCAGCATCCGCCAGCACCGCCATCGCCCCGCCGTCCGCCATCTCTGACCGGAACACCACCGTCGTGAAGGAGGCGTCCTTCGGCGGCTGCAGCGCCCAGCCGCCCGCTCCGGCGGCGAGCAGCCCCACCGCCAGGACCGACAGCGTCGTCGCCCGCGGGCCCAGCCCTGATCCCGGGCGACGGCCCAGGAAGGCCGCCAGCGCGAGCGGGACGAGCCCGAAGGCGGCCGGCCAAGCCAGGTCCCACAGCAGGGGATCGTCGCTGTCGAGCTTGATGCGGTGGATGCCCAGCACCCAATGCGACAGCACCGCATCCAGGACGTGCCAGAGGCCAAACCCCGCCAGCAGGCCTGCGCCCAGCGTCCGGCCATCGACCCGCGACCGCCGCGCCGCGCGCCAGAGGCCCCAGAAGCCGACGCCGGCCAGCAGGTACATCAGCGCGTGGAACCAGCCGTCCCACAGCACCTGCCGCGCCAGGTCGCCGGCGGCCGGGACCAGGCTCAAGAGATGGTGCCATTGCAGGATCTGGTGCAGCAGCACGCCGTCGAAGAAACCGCCCATGGCGATGCCCAGCACCAGGGCCCAGGTGATGATCGGCGAACGCCACACGGCCGGCGGCTCCTTCCCAGAGCCGGGCAACGCGCCGCGCCCCCGCGGCGTTGCGCCCCCGCGGTTGAACTTCCGTGCTACGATTGCGACATAGGCG
>NZ_JAPSKZ010000017.1 GCF_031181185.1 Phenylobacterium sp.
GCGCACCCTCTGCTGGGGAGTCACATAGTAGACGCCGCCCTCGGCTTCCAGGCGCCGCAGCTCGCCGCAGCTGCCGGCCGAGCCGGGCTTGCTCCGCGCCTTGCTCATGAACATGCGCATCACATTGGCCCGCAGTCGGGTGTCGCCCTGCAGCGCTTCGGCATTGCCGCGCCAGACCGAGATGCACTCGCTCTGCTGGACCTCGAGTTCGTCGGCGGTCACGTCGATCGGCCCGTCCGAATTGCGCGACAGCTGGGCGGCGGCAGGCGCCGCGGCCGCGAGCGTGGCGGCGAAGGCCAGGATGGAGGCGTAAGACTTCATGACTGCCAGTTCTATTCTTCTTTGCCCGGTTCCAGGCGCGCGCGCACACCGCCCTTGAAGACCATGCGATCGCCTTTGCCGTAAACGCCATAGGACTTCGCGGTGATTTCTCCAAGGCCACCCGAGCCCTGAATGGGGCCTGAACCGACGAGTTCGCCGGTCTTGGTGTCGAACAGCGAAGAAGCGGTCTGGAACGCGTTCTTTGGATCGGCCATCTGGACGCCGCCGGACAGCTGCAGCTTGCCGGTCGCCTCGTGGAACACGCCGTCCGCGCCGTTCAGGCGCAGCTGGTCGGCCCCCCCCTCGTCCAGGATCAGGGCCGGCCGCTTCAGCAGGACGCGCTGGTAGTCCTTGCTGTCGCGCACCGCCGAGTCGGCCGTAAGCACGAACGCGCGACCCTTGTCGTCGCGGCCGACGAATCGCGGATTGACCAGCCGGATCGGCTCGTCGCCGCCGGCCGCCTCGCGAGGCTGGGCCCGGAACGTGGACCACGCCACGCTGCCGGCCAGCCCCAGAAAAATCAGCACGATCAGCGCCGGCAGCAGGATCCGCAGCAGCCGGATCAGGCGCGAGCGCCGACGCCACCGCTCGAAATCGGCGCGGCGGGCCGGATGGGCAGCAAACGATGCGTCGGACGCCGTCATGGCGACCTCTTCTTCACGAGTGGGCGAAGATGTCGACGTCTTCCCAGCCGGCGACGTCGAGCACCGCGCGGTGCGGGAGGAAATCGAAACAGGCCTTGGCGAGCGCGTCACGGCGCTCGCGGACCAGCATCTCCTGGAGCCGTTCGCGCAGCGCATGCAGGTGCAGCACGTCCGAAGCGGCGTAGGCGATCTGGTCGTCCGAAAGCTGGGCCGCGCCCCAGTCCGAGCTCTGCTGGGCCTTCGAGAGATCGACGCCGAGGAGCTCCTTGACGATGTCCTTCAGGCCGTGGCGGTCGGTGTAGGTGCGGGCGATCTTGGAAGCGATCTTGGTGCAGTAGACGGGCTGGGTCACCACCCCAAGGTGCAGCCAGAACATGGCGATATCGAAGCGGCCGAAGTGGAAGATCTTCGTCACCGACGGATCGGTCAGCAGCCGCTTCAGATTGGGCGCGTCGTAGGTCGTGCGGTCCAGCTTCACGAGGTGGGCGTCGCCGCCGCCGTCGGACAGCTGCACGACGCAAAGCGGATCGCGGCCCAGCCGCAGGCCCATGGTCTCGGAATCGATGGCGACGAACGATGCGCCCGCGAGCGCATCGGCCGGAAGGTCCCCTTCGTGAACGTAGGTGGTCACCGCCTTCAGACTCCGACGCCGTTTGCTCCACCCCCGCTAAATCGAAGGGGTGGTGCCCAGGAGAGGACTCGAACCTCCACGGCTATTAACCACTGGTACCTGAAACCAGCGCGTCTACCAATTCCGCCACCTGGGCCCGGTCCGTCGGATCGGGAGGCGGCTACATATGGCGCCGCCCGGGGCAGGTCAACGGCGATTGCGAGCCCGCGTCGCATCGTCTAATCCGGCGGCTCCTCAAGCCTGCACATTTCTTCGACCGGCGGATCCAATGCAGAACCTCGTCACCGTCTTCGGCGGCTCCGGCTTCGTCGGCAACCAGGCCGTCCGCCAGCTCGCCCGGGCTGGCTGGCGCGTCCGGGTGGCCGTGCGCAACCCGAACCTGGGCTACCGCATGCGCCTCTTGGGCGACGTCGGCCAGATCGATGTGGTGCAAGCCAACGTCCGCGACGAAGCCTCGGTGCGCCGGGCGCTCGAAGGCGCAACCGCTTCGGTGAACCTGGTGGCGGTGCTTTACGAAACCGGCCGCCAGAAGTTTCAGGCGCTGCACGTGGACGGCGCGCGCACGGTGGCGCAGGCGGCGCAGGACCTGGGCGTGACCCGCGTCGTCCAGATGTCGGCGCTGGGAGCCGCGCCGGATGCGCCTTCAGCCTACGCTCGCACCAAGGCCGAGGGCGAGGCGGTCGTGCGCCAGATCCGGCCCGACGCCGTGATCTTGCGCCCCTCCATCGTCTTCGGTCCCGAAGACCGCTTCTTCAACAAGTTCGCTCAGATGGCCTCGTTCTCGCCGGCCCTGCCGCTGATCGGCGGCGGCGAGACCCGTTTCCAGCCTGTCTTCGTCGGCGACGTCGGCAAGGCGATCGCCCGCGTGGTCACCGACAGCGATGCGGCGGGCCAAACCTATGAGTTGGGCGGCGCGGCGGAGTTCAGCTTCCGCCAACTGATGGAGATGATGCTGGCCGAGACGGGCCAGCGCCGTCTGCTGCTACCGGTGCCGTTCGCGGCCGCCGGTCCGTTGGGAGCACTCGGCGACCTGATCGCAGGCATCGTGGCGCCGCCCATCACTTCCGACCAGGTGCAGAGCCTGCGGGCCGACAACGTGGTCAGCGGCCAGTATCCGGGCCTGCCGGAGCTGGGCCTCACCCCCACCACGCTGGAAGCGGTTCTGCCGACCTATCTCTATCGGTATCGCAAGGGCGGCCAGTACGCCGACCAGGAAGCCCGCGCCGTCGCCGGCGGCCGGGCCTAGGCTCTAGGTCAGGGCGAGGATCGCCAGGCCGGTCCCGCCGATCGCGATCCGCAGCCAGCCGAAGGGGGCGAAGCCCCGGCGAGTGACGACGGCCAGCATCGCCTTGATGACCACCACCGCCACGATGAAGGCGGTGACGAAGCCGATGCCCAGCAGTTCCAACCGGCCGGCCGCGGCCAACTGTTCGCGGCTCTCCCAGGCGTCGAGGACGAACGCCCCCAGCATGGTCGGGATCGCCAGGAAGAAGGTGAACTCGGCGGCAGCCCGCTTCTCCACCTTCATCAGCATGGCGCCCACGATCGTCGATCCCGAGCGCGAGGTGCCCGGGATCATCGACAGCACCTGGAAGAGGCCGATGGCGAGCGCGGTCTTCAGCGTGAGCTTCGTTGGGTCGTCCTGGGTCGGAGCCGGCGCATAGCGATCGATGAACAGCAACACGACGCCGCCGATGATCAGGGAAATGCACTGGACGGTTGGGCTGTCGAACAGCACCGCCTTGATGAAGTCGTGCAGCAGGAGGCCCAGGACCACCGAGGGCAGAAAGGCGATGATGATCGTCAGGGCGAACCGCCGGCTGTCGGGGTTGGTCGGCAGGGTGACCACCGCACCCCAGAGCTTCTGGAAGTAGAGCACCACGACCGCGAGGATGGCGCCGAGCTGGATCATCACCGCGAAGGTGTTCCAGAAGGGGTCGGTCAGCCCCATGCCCTGCTTGGCCAGCAGCATCATCCCCGTCGAGGAGACCGGGATGAACTCGGTCAGTCCCTCGATGATCCCCAGAATGACGGCATAGACCCAGTCCGGCACGGCGCGCTCCAACGGTCGAAAGGCTGAACCAAAGGGCGGCACTATGGTGAAGAAGAAGTTCATCTCAAAAGTGGACTACTCTGAATCCCGCAGCGCTTCAGAGTGCCTGGAAGCAGCTCCCGATCGATTCTGATGGTCCCAATTGTGGATGATCGTCTTTGCGCACCGCCTCCGCCCCTCTAAATGCGCGACTTCGGAGGAGGCGCCCCCATGGCCGAGCGCATGCTGAAGTTCACCGTGACCCCCAGGTCGACGCCTCAGAAGCGTCCGGCCGAGGCGCGTGCGCGCGACTTCCACGAGATCTACGCCGACTTCATCGACGCCAAGGCGTCCGAGCAGGCGTCACGCTGCTCCCAGTGCGGCGTGCCCTTCTGCCAGACCCACTGCCCGCTCCATAACAACATCCCCGACTGGCTGCGGATGACCGCCGAGGGTCGGCTGGAGGAGGCCTATGCGCTGTCGCAGGCTACCAACTCCATGCCCGAGATCTGCGGCCGCATCTGCCCGCAGGACCGGCTGTGCGAAGGTAACTGCGTCATCGAGCAGTCGGGCCACGGGACCGTCACCATCGGCGCCGTCGAACGCTACCTGAGCGACAAGGCCTGGGAGCAGGGCTGGGTCCGGCCGCTCACGGCCGGCGCCGACCGCGGCCAGTCCGTCGGCGTTGTGGGCGCGGGGCCTGCGGGCCTGGCCGCCGCCGAGCGGCTGGTCGAGCTGGGCTACAAGGTGACGGTCTACGATCGGCACGACCGGGCGGGCGGCCTGCTGATCTACGGCATCCCGGGCTTCAAGCTGGAGAAGGACGTCGTCGAGCGCCGGACGAAGCGACTGGCCGACGGGGGCGTCGAATTCCGGCTGAATTTCGAGGTGGGCCGCGACGCCACCCTGGCCGAGCTGAAGCAGCGCCACGACAGCCTGCTGGTGGCGACGGGCGTCTACGCCGCCCGGGACCTGACCGTGCCTGGCGCGGGCTCTGAGGGCGTGGTCCCGGCGCTCGAATACCTCATTGCGTCCAACCGCAAGACGCTCGGCGACCACGTGCCGGACTACGACTCCGGCCGGCTGAATGCCGCTGGCAAGCACGTCGTCGTGGTCGGTGGCGGCGACACCGCCATGGACTGCGTCCGCACGGCCATCCGCCAGGGCGCGGCCGAGGTCACCTGCCTCTACCGGCGCGACAAGGCCAACATGCCGGGCTCGGTCCGGGAGGTCAGCCACGCCGAGGAGGAAGGCGTGATCTTCGAATGGCTGGCGGCGCCGAAGTCGATCACCGGCGAGGCCATGGCCGCCGCGGGCGTTCGCGCCGCGCGCATGCGCCTGGGCCCGCCTGACGCCTCGGGCCGCCAGAGCCCGGAAGAGGTGGAAGGCGCGGACTTCGAGCTGAAGGCCGACCTGGTCATCAAGGCCCTAGGCTTCGATCCCGAGGACCTGCCGGCCGCCTTCCAGGCCGACGAGCTGGCGGTGACCCGCTGGGGCACGCTGAAGACCGACTTCCGCTCGATGATGACCTCGATCCCCGGCGTGTTCGCCGCCGGCGACATCGTCCGCGGCGCCAGCCTCGTCGTCTGGGCTATCCGCGACGGCCGCGACGCCGCCGAAGCCATCCACCGCTACCTGACCGCCCACGCCAGCGCCGCCCTCATGGCGGCGGAGTGACGCCGATGACCGACATCCTGACCCGCTACGAGACCGATCGGCAGCGCCTGCTCGAGGCCAACGGCGGCTACGACATCACCGCCCAGCACGACGCCTGCGGCGTGGGCCTGGTCTGCGCCATCGACGGCAAGCCGCGCCGGGAGGTGGTCGAGCTGGCCATCCGCGCGCTGAAGGCCGTCTGGCACCGCGGCGCCGTCGACGCCGATGGCAAGACCGGCGACGGCGCGGGCGTGCTCGTCTCGGTCCCGCAGGACTTCTTCGCCGCCCACGTCGAGCGCATCGGCCATCAGGTGAAGCCGGGCCCCATCGCGGTCGGCCAGGTCTTCCTGCCGCGCACCGACCTCGCCTCGCAGGAGGCCGCCCGGACCATCGTGGAGAGCGAGGCCCTGCGCTTCGGCTTCTACATCTACGGCTGGCGGCAGGTGCCGGTGGATACCTCGGTGATCGGCGAGAAGGCCAACGCCACCCGCCCCGAGATCGAGCAGATCATGCTCTCGCCGCCGAAGGGCCTGGAAGGCGAGGCGCTGGAGCGCGCCCTCTTCCTGTGCCGCAAGCGGATCGAGAAGCGCGTGGCTCAGGCCAACATCCAGCACTTCTACATCTGCTCGCTCTCGGCTCGGTCGCTGATCTACAAGGGCATGTTCCTGGCCGAGCACATCGACACGTTCTACCCGGACCTGACCGATCCGCGGTTCATGGCCGCGGTGGCCATCTTCCACCAGCGCTACTCCACCAACACCTTCCCCGAGTGGCGCCTGGCCCAGCCGTTCCGCATGCTCGCCCACAACGGCGAGATCAACACGCTGAAGGGCAACACCAACTGGATGAAGTCGCACGAGATCCGCATGGCGGCCTCGGCGTTCGGCGACTACCAGGACGACATCAAACCGGTGATCCAGCCGGGCGGCTCGGACAGCGCGGCGCTGGACAACACCTTCGAGGTGCTCGTGCGCGCCGGCCGCGACGCGCCCATGGCCAAGACCCTGCTGATCCCTGAGGCGTGGAACACGCGCTCCGAGGCCCAGATGAAGGCCAGCCACCGGGCCCTGTACGCCTACTGCAACGCGGTGATGGAGCCGTGGGACGGCCCGGCCGCCATGTGCGCCACCGACGGCCGGTGGGTGGTGGCCGGCAAGGACCGCAACGGCCTGCGGCCGTTGCGCGTCGCCGAGACCAGCGACGGCCTGCTGATCGTGGGCTCGGAAGCCGGCATGTGCCGGGTCGAGGAAGCCCGCATCGTCAAGAAGTCCCACATCGAACCCGGCCGCATGCTGGCCGTCGACCTGGTGGGCGGCCGCCTCTACGACGAGGAAGCCATCATCGACCGGCTGGCCAACCAGCACCCCTACGACAAGTGGCTCGGCAACATGGTCGAGCTGGAGGAGAAGATCGGCCCCGGCCCCGAGCCGCGCCTATTCCCCCGCGAGGAGCTGGTGCGCCGCCAGGCGGCCGCCGGGCTCACGCTGGAAGACCTCGAGCTGATCCTCGCGCCCATGGTCGAGGAGGCCAAGGAAGCCGTAGGCTCGATGGGCGACGACACGCCCCTGGCAGTGCTCTCGGATGAGTACCGGCCGCTCAGCCACTTCTTCCGCCAGAACTTCAGCCAGGTGACCAATCCGCCGATCGACAGCCTGCGCGAGACGGCGGTGATGAGCCTGAAGACCCGGTTCAAGAACCTGGGCAACGTGCTGGCCGAGGACGAGACCCAGACCGACGTGTTCGTCCTGAACTCGCCGGTGCTGACCACGGGCATGTACGAGCGCGTCATCGGCGTGATTGGCGAGAAGAACATCGCCGAGATCGACTGCACCATGCCGATCCCGGCTTCGGAATCGAGGCCGGGCGATGCGCTTCGCGCCAACATCGATCGCATTCGCGCCGAGGCCGAAGAGGCCGCCCTGCGCGGCTGCTCGACCATCGTGCTGACCGACACGGCGACGGGTCCCGACCGCGTGGCCCTGCCGATGATCCTGGCGACCGGCGGCGTGCACGCCTGGCTCGTGGCCAAGGGCCTGCGCAGCTACGTCTCGATCATCGTCCGCTCGGCCGAGTGCCTGGACACCCACTACTTCGCGGTGCTGGTCGGCGTCGGCGCTACGGCGGTGAACGCCTACCTGGCCCAGGAGAGCTTCCTGGACCGGCAGGAGCGCGGCCTGACGGGCGAGCTCACGCTGCGCGACCTGTGCCTGAACCACAAGAAGGCCATCGAGGGCGGCCTGCTGAAGATCATCTCGAAGATGGGCATCAGCGTCATCTCCTCGTACCGCGGCGGCTACAACTTCGAGGCCGTGGGCCTGTCGCGCAGCCTGGTGGCCGAGTTCTTCCCTGGGATGCCGTCGCGCATTTCGGGCATTGGCCTCGCCGGTCTGGAAGCCAAGGCGGTCGAGCTGCACCGCCGGGCCTGGAATCCGGCGGCGCTCAGCCTGCCGGTCGGCGGCTTCTACAAAGCCCGCCGCGCAGGCGAGGCGCACGCGTTCGAGGCCCGCTCGATCCACACCCTGCAGAGCGCCTGCGACCGCGGCGACTACCAGCTCTACAAGCGCTACTCCGAGGCGCTGAAGGCCATGCCGCAGATCCAGCTGCGCGACCTTCTGGAATGGCGCAACGACGTGAACGCGCCGGTTCGGCTGGACGAGGTCGAAAGCGTCAACGAGATCCGCAAGCGGTTCGTCACCCCTGGTATGAGCCTGGGCGCGCTCAGCCCGGAGGCGCACGGCGTGCTCAACATCGCCATGAACCGCATCGGCGCGAAGTCGGTGTCCGGCGAAGGCGGCGAGGACCGCGCCCGCTACAAGCCGTTGCCCAACGGGGACAACCCGAACTCGGCGGTCAAGCAGATCGCGTCGGGCCGCTTCGGCGTCACGGCCGAGTACCTGAACCAGTGCCGTGAGATCGAGATCAAGGTCAGCCAGGGCGCCAAGCCCGGCGAAGGCGGGCAGCTGCCCGGCTTCAAGGTCACCGAGATGATCGCCCGGCTGCGGCACGCCACGCCCGGCGTGATGCTGATCAGCCCGCCGCCGCACCACGACATCTATTCGATCGAGGACCTGGCCCAGCTCATCTACGACCTGAAGCAGATCAACCCCGACGCCCGCGTGACCGTGAAGCTGGTCGCCATGACCGGCATCGGCGCGATCGCGGCGGGCGTGGCCAAGGCCAAGGCCGACATCATCCTGATCTCGGGCAACGTCGGCGGCACCGGCGCCTCGCCCCAGACCTCGATCAAGTACGCCGGCGCGCCGTGGGAAATGGGCCTCTCGGAAGCCCACCAGGTGCTGACGCTGAACAACCTGCGCCACTTCGTGCGCCTGCGGACCGATGGCGGCATCCGCACCGGCCGCGACGTGGTGATCGCCGCGATGCTGGGCGCCGAGGAGTTCGGCATCGGCACGGCCAGCCTGATCGCCATGGGCTGCATCATGGTCCGCCAGTGCCACTCCAACACCTGCCCGGTGGGCGTGTGCACCCAGGACGAGGCCCTGCGCGGCAAGTTCACCGGCAGCCCGGAGAAGGTGATCAACCTCTTCACCTTCATCGCCGAGGAGGTCCGCGAGATCCTGGCCCAACTGGGCGCGCGCAGCCTGCAGGACATCGTCGGGCGCACCGACCTCCTCATGCAGGTCAGCCGCGGCGGCGAGCATCTGGATGACCTCGACCTCAACCCCCTGCTGGTGAAGGCCGACCCGGGGCTCAACAAGCCCTACTGCACCATGACCGGCCGCAACGAGGTGCCGGACACGCTCGACGCCCAGATCGTCCGCGACGCGGCCCCGCTGCTCGAGCGCGGCGAGAAGATGCAACTGACCTACACGGTGGCGAACACCGCCCGCGCGATCGGCACCCGGACCAGCTCGCACATCGTGCGCAAGTTCGGCATGGACGGCCTGGCGCCCGGCCACCTGACGGTCCAGCTGAAAGGCTCGGCCGGCCAGAGCCTCGGCGCCTTCGCCGTCCAAGGGCTCCGGCTGGAGGTCACCGGCGAGGCCAACGACTATGTCGGCAAGGGTCTTTCGGGCGCAACGATCGTCGTGCGGCCGTCGCCGCACATCGCCGGGCGGGCCCGCGAGAATGCGATCATCGGCAACACCGTGCTGTACGGCGCGACCTCGGGCCGGCTGTTCGCCGCGGGCTTGGCCGGTGAGCGCTTCGCGGTCCGCAACTCGGGCGCCACGACGGTGGTCGAGGGCTGCGGCGCCAATGGCCTGGAGTACATGACCGGCGGCACAGCTGTGATCCTCGGCCGCGTCGGCTTCAACTTCGCGGCCGGCATGACCGGCGGCATGGCCTTCGTCTACGACGAGGACGGCGAGTTCCAGATGTCGCTGAACGCCGAGAGCGTCGTCACCTGCCGGGTGTCGAGCGCCCACTGGCAGGGCGTGCTGAAGGCCCTCGTCGAAGAACACGCCCGCGAGACCGGCTCGGTGCTGGCCCAGGACCTGTTGCGGAACTGGGACGTAGCGCTGGGCAAGTTCTGGCAGGTGTGCCCGAAGGAGATGGTCGGCCGCCTGGACCATGCCCTCGAAGCCGAGGAAGCGGTCCACCTGCGCGCCTAGGCGAACTCCGGCTCCGGTCCTACGTAGCGCGCGCGGGGCCGGATCAGGGCGTCGGACTGGCCCTGCTCGATGGCATGGGCGATCCAGCCGGCGCAGCGCGCGACGCTGAAGAGGGCGAACGGGGCGTCCTGCGGCAGCCGCAGCGCCTCGCAGGCCGCCACCAGGGCGAAGTCGATGTTGGCCGGGAGTCCGGCGGCGGCCTGCACCGCCTGCTGCAGCGCGGCCAGGGCCGGCGGCGGCGAGAACCGCTCCAGTAGCGCTGCGGCCCGCGGGTCGCCGTCCGGATAGAGCGGGTGGCCGAAGCCCGGCAGCGCGCGGTCGTCCTCGAGCCTGCGCCGGATCGCCTCGGCCGGCCCCGCCTGGGCCGCCTCGCCCGCGAAGGTGCGCACTGCCGCCGTCGCCCCGCCGTGACGCGGGCCCGAGAGGGTCGCGAGCCCCGCCAGGGCCGCAGCCGCCAGTGAGGCGCCCGTCGAGGCCGCCACCCGCGCCGCAAAGGCCGAGGCGTTCAGCTCGTGGTCGGCCACCAGCACGAGGATCCGCCGGATCAGGTCGGCGCCAGCACCGCCGGGCCCTTGGCCCCAGGCCAGCGCCAGCCGGTTGTGGATCGCCCCGCCGCCCACCTCGCCGGCGATGGCGTCGGTCAGCACGTCGAGCAGGGTCGCCGCCTCCACGGCGAGCGCCAGCGGCGCCCGGCCCCGCGCCGGCGGATCCACCGCCGCGCGTGCGGCGAGCACCGCGAACGCGCGGCTACGCATGTCGGCGCCCGAGGGCGGCAGCGGCCTGTCCGTGCGTTTCAGCGCCGCGCCGTGGCCGCCCCGCAGCAGCCGGGCTACGGCCTCTAGCGTCTCGGTCTCCGCCAGCCGGATCGCGTCGCGCCCGCGGTAGAACAGCCGCCCACCCGCGACCGTCGTGATCTCGGAGGCCAGCACCGGCTCGCCCCAGTGGATCGCACCCGCCGCCACGTCGGAGATGCGGCGGCTGCGCGCCTTGCGCTCGGCCAGGGCGGCGATGTCGGCCGCGCGATAGAGGCTGCGGCGCGGGTCCTTGGGGTCGGCCCGCACCTGCACCCGGCCGCGGCTCACATAGGCGTAGAGCGTTTGCGGCCGCACGCCTAAGCGGGCCTGGGCGTCCTCGGCGGCGATCCAATCACGATGCGGCATATGTTGATTGCATTGATCAAGATTGACCGGATCAACTTGAGGGCAAATCTGGCGCCCAGCAACAGCTTTGGAGGTAAGCGATGTCCGACGGACTGGAAGACGTGGTCGCCGCCCACACCGTGCTGTCCGAGGTGGATGGCCAGGCCGGACGAATGGTGATCCGGGGGCGCTCGCTGGACGACCTGGCCGGCCGCGCAACCTACGAGGACGTGGTCGGCCTGCTGTTCTCCGGCTTCTACGCGGACCTTCCCGCCGACATCCGCGCCGCCCTGGGCCGCGCCCGGGCCGAGGTGTTCGCCGAGGTCGCGGCCCTCGACACCGGCCTCCTGGACCGCTCGCCGGTGGAAGCCGTGCGCGCCCTGTTGGCCCGCCTCCCGGATGGCGACGACGCGGAGACAGCCTTCCGCCTGCTGGCGGCGCCGGCGGTGTTCACCGCCGCCGTCGTCCGGGCCCAGGCCGGAGAGGCGCCGGTCGCGCCCGATCCGGCGCTGCGGCACAGCGCTGATACGCTGCGGATGCTGCGCGGCGCCCACGCGTCCAAGGCCGAGGCCGATGCGCTCGACACCTACCTGGTCACCGTCAGCGATCACGGCCTCAACGCCTCGACCTTCGCCGCCCGGGTGGTGGCCTCCACCCGCGCCGGCCTGACCTCGGCGGTGCTGGCCGGGATCAGCGCCCTGAAGGGCCCGTTGCACGGCGGCGCGCCCGGTCCTGTGATCGAGATGCTGGATGAGATCGGCGAACCCGCGAACGCGCGGGCCTGGATCGAGGCGGCGCTGGACCGCGGCGACCGGCTGATGGGCTTCGGCCACCGCATCTATCGCGTCCGCGACCCGCGCGCCGATGCGCTCAAGGGCGCGGTGCGCTGGCTGGACGCTCGGCAGGGGCGGCTGGAGTTCGCTGAGGCCGTCGAGGCCGCGGCGCTCGCCATCCTGGCCGAGCGCAAGCCGAACCGGCCGCTGGACACCAACGTCGAGTTCTACACGGCCCTGCTGCTGGAGGCCCTGCAGTTCCCGCCCAGCGCCTTCACCTGCGTCTTCGCCATGGGCCGCGTCGCCGGCTGGCTGGCCCACGCCCGCGAACAATTGGCCGGCGGCCGGCTGATCCGCCCGCAGTCGGTGTACGTGGGGCCGATGCCGCAGAAGGCGGCATAGCGACCTTCTCCCCTTGCGGGAGAAGGTGGCCGGCGCAGCCGGTCGGATGAGGGGTCGGGCCACCCCCAAAGAAAACGACGAGGGGCCGCGCGGACGTGCCGTGCGACCCCTCATCCGTCACCCTTCGGGCGACACCTTCTCCCGCAACGGGAGAAGGCGAATTCCTCAGACGTCCAGCAGCAGGCGCTGCGGGTCTTCGATGGCTTCCTTGACGTGGACGAGGAAGGTCACCGCACCCTTGCCGTCGACGATGCGGTGATCGTAGCTCAGGGCCAGGTACATCATCGGCCGCGCCACGATCTGGCCGTTCACCACCATCGGACGCTCCTGGATCTTGTGCATGCCCAGGATGCCCGACTGAGGCGCGTTCAGGATCGGCGTCGACATCAGAGAACCGTAGACGCCGCCGTTCGAGATCGTGAACGTGCCGCCCTGCAGGTCATCCAGGGCGAGGTGGCCATCGCGGGCCTTCTTGCCGAGCGCGCCGATCTCCTTCTCGATCTCGGCTAGGCTCATCATGTCGGCGTCGCGGACCACCGGGGTCACGAGGCCCTTGTCGGTGCCGACCGCGACCGAGATGTCGTAGTGGTTCTTGAAGATGATGTCCTGACCGTCGATCTCGGCGTTGACCTCGGGCACCTGCTTCAGGCCGTGGATCACCGCGCGGACAAAGAAGCTCATGAAGCCCAGCTTCACGCCATGCTTCTTCTCGAAGACGTCCTTGTACTGGTTGCGCAGCGCCATGACGTTGGTCATGTCCACCTCGTTGAAGGTGGTCAGCATGGCCGCCGCGTTCTGGGCCTCCTTCAGCCGGCGCGCGATGGTCTGGCGCAGGCGGGTCATGCGCACCCGCTCCTCGCGCTCGTGCAGCGCGCGCGGGGCGGCCGGCGCGGCGGGCGCGGCGGGCGCGTTCGAACGCGCTTCCAGGGCGGCCAGCGCATCGGCCTTGGTCACCCGGCCGTCCTTACCGGTGCCGGCGATGGACGAGGCGTCCAGCTTGTTCTCGCCGACGATTCGCTGGGCCGACGGCGCCAGCACCTTCTCGGCCTTCGGCGCCGACATGTCGGGCACGGGGCCCGAGATCGGCGGCGCCTTGCCGGGCTGCGGCTCGGGCTGCAGCTCGCCGGCCGGGACGGGCGTCGGCGTCGACGAGGGGGCGGCCGAAGCCTGAGCCTTCGACGCCGGCGGCGGCGCGGCGGCCGCGCCGGCGCCCTCCGAGATCTTGCCCAGAACCGCGCCCGGCTCGACCGTCGCACCTTCGGCGGCGGTGATCTCGGCCAGCACGCCGTCTGACGGCGCGGCCACTTCCAGGCTCACCTTGTCGGTCTCGAGCTCGACGAGGATCTCGTCCTTGCGGACGGCGTCACCGGCCTTCTTCGTCCAGCGCGCCACGGTCGCCTCGGTGACGGACTCGCCCAGCGCCGGCGTCATGATGTCGGCCATTTTCGGGATCGCTCCTTAGATCGTCTCGGACACAAACAAAGTCGGGGTTCTTACGCGAAGGCTTCCGTGAGGAAGGCCTCAAGTTCCTTCAGGTGGCGGCTCATCAAGCCGGCGGCGGTGGACGCCGAGGCCGGGCGGCCGACGTAGCGGGCCCGCTTGGCCTTGATGTTCATCCGCTCCAGCGTCAATTCCAGCCACGGATCGACGAACTGCCAGCCGCCCATGTTCTTGGGCTCCTCCTGGCACCAGACCAGCTCGGCGTTCTTGAACCGCTTCAGCTCGTTGGTGAGCGACTTCAGCGGCCACGGATAGAACTGTTCGAGCCGCAGCAGGTAGACGTCGTCGCGACCGGTCTTCGCCCGTTGCTCGACCAGGTCGAAGTAGACCTTGCCCGAGCAGAGGATGACGCGGCTGATCTCGGCGTCCGGCTTCAGCGTCACACCGCCCACGTCGCAGCCGGCCTCAGCGCCGTCCACCATCACGCGGTGGAAGCTGGTGCCCTCGGCCATGTCGACCAGGTTCGAGACCGCCCGCTTGTGGCGGAGCAGCGACTTGGGCGTCATCACGACCAGCGGCTTGCGGAAGTCGCGCAGCAGCTGGCGGCGCAGGACGTGGAAGTAGTTGGCCGGCGTCGTGCAGTTGACGACCTGCATGTTGTCTTCGGCGCACAGCTGCAGGAAGCGCTCGAGGCGGGCCGACGAGTGCTCCGGACCCTGACCCTCGTAGCCGTGCGGCAGCAGCATGACGAGGCCGCTCATCCGCAGCCACTTGCGCTCGCCCGAAGAGATGAACTGGTCGATCACCACCTGGGCGCCGTTCACGAAGTCGCCGAACTGGGCCTCCCAGAGCGTCAGGGTGTCGGGATCGGTCAGCGAGAAGCCGTACTCGAAGCCCAGCACCGCCTCTTCCGACAGCGCCGAATCCAGCACCTCGAAGTGCGCCTGGTTGGGCCCCAGGTTCCGGAGCGGGAAATAGACCTCCTCCGTCTTCTGGTCGATGAGCCCGGCGTGGCGCTGGCTGAAGGTGCCCCGGACGCTGTCCTGGCCGGACAGGCGCACCGGATAGCCCTGGTCCAGCAGGGTGGCGAAGGCCAGATGCTCGGCCGTCGCCCAGTCGATGCCCTCGCCCTTCTCGATCGCCTCACGGCGGCCGGCGATCACGCGATCGACGGTTTTGTGGACCGTGATCCGCTCCGGGACCGAGGTGATCTTGTGGCCCAGGTCGATGAGCTTCTGCTTCGGCACGCCGGTGGCGTACTTCTCCTCGCCCGTCGGCTTGCGGCCCGACCACTTGCCGTCCAGCCAGTCGGCCTTGTTCGGCTTGTAGGTCTTGCCGGCCTCGAACTCGGCGTCGAGGAAGCGGTCGAACTCGGCGATCCAGCCGTCGATCTCGCCTTGCGTCACGACGCCTTCGCCCACCAGCCGCTGGGCGTAGAGGTCGCGGACCGAGGGGTGGCCCTTGATCTTCGCGTACATCAGCGGCTGGGTCATCGTGGGGTCGTCCCCCTCGTTGTGACCGAACCGCCGGTAGCAGAACATGTCGACGACGACGTCCTTGCCGAACAGCTGGCGGTACTCCGTGGCCACCTTGGCCGCGAACACCACCGCTTCGGGGTCGTCGCCGTTCACGTGGAAGATCGGAGCCTCGACCATCAACGCCACGTCGGACGGATAAGGCGAGGAGCGCGAGTTCTTGGGGCTGGTGGTGAAGCCGATCTGATTGTTCACCACGAAGTGCATCGTCCCGCCGACGCCGTAGCCCTTCAGGCCCGACAGCGCGAAGCACTCGGCCACCACGCCCTGGCCGGCGAAGGCGGCGTCGCCATGCAGCAGCAGGGGCAGCACGTGAGCGCGGCCGGCGTCGGACTGCTCGCGCAGGGTGAAGGCCTGCTTGGCCCGGGCCTTGCCGATGACCACGGGGTTGACGATTTCGAGGTGCGACGGGTTCGCGGTCAGCGACAGGTGCACGCTGTTGCCGTCGAACTCGCGGTCCGAGCTGGCGCCCAGGTGGTACTTCACGTCGCCTGAGCCTTCGATGTCCGAGGGCACCGACGAGCCGCCTTGGAACTCGTGGAAGATCACGTGGTAGGGCTTGCCCATCACGGCGGCCAGCACGTTCAGACGACCGCGGTGCGGCATCCCGACGATGAGGTCCTTCACGCCCATCGCGCCGCCGCGCTTGATGATCTGCTCAAGCGCCGGGACCATCGCCTCGCCGCCGTCCAGGCCGAAACGCTTGGTGCCGGGGAAGCGGCGATGCAGGAAGGCCTCGAAGCCTTGGGCCTCGATCAGCTTCTTCAGGATCGCGACCTTGCCTTCCTTGGTGAAGGCGATCTCCTTGTCGCGGCCCTCGATCCGCTCCTGCAGCCACGCCTTCTCGCGCGGATCCGAGATGTGCATGTACTGCACGCCGACGTTGCCGCAGTAGGTCCGGCGCAGGATGTCGAGGATCTCGCGCAGTGTGGCCGTCTCGAGGCCCAGCACGTAGTCCAGGAAGATCGGACGGTCGAAATCGGCCTCCGAGAAGCCGTACGTGGCCGGGTCCAGCTCCGAGGCGTCGCCCGGCGTCGTGGCGATCTGCAGCGGGTCCAGGTTGGCCTTCAGGTGCCCGCGCATCCGGTAGGCGCGGATCATCATGATGGCGCGGAGGCTGTCGAGGGTCGCGGCGCGGACCTCGTCCTGAGTCGCTGCAGGCTTCTTGTCGGCGATGGCCTTGCCGACTTTGGCCTCCACCGCCGGCCACAGGCCATCGATGGCCGACAGCCACTCAGGTCGAGGCTGCGGGGCCGCGGGCTTGGTCCAGGCGGGCTTCCGGGCGGCGGCCTGCACCTCGTCGGCGCGGTCGGCCAGCTGGGTGAAGAACGCGCGCCAAGACGGCTCGACCGACTCGGGGTTGGCCGCCCATTTGGCGTACAGGTCTTCCACGAACGCGGCGTTGCCGCCGTAGAGGAAGCTCGTCTCGGCCAGGACTTGGTTGATCAGGCCTGCGTCGTCCGCCATTTCGTCGCCTTTGGCTCTTCGCCTTCCGGGGGCGGACCCGCGGACTTCTGGAGAAGGAGCCTGGCGCGGACCGCCCTACGCTAGAAACTGTGTAACTCAGGCGCCCTTGAGCACCTCGACCAGGGTTTCGCCAAGCTTCGCCGGCGACGGCGACACGCGGATGCCCGCAGCCTCCATCGCAGCGATCTTGTCTTCGGCGCCGCCCTTGCCGCCCGAGATGATCGCGCCCGCGTGGCCCATGCGGCGGCCCGGAGGCGCCGTACGGCCCGCGATGAAGCCGACCATAGGCTTCTTGATGGCTGAATTCTTGATGAACTCGGCCGCTTCTTCCTCGGCGGAGCCGCCGATTTCGCCGATCATGATGATCGACTCGGTCTCGGGGTCCTTCAGGAACATGTCCAGCACGTCGATGAACTCGGTGCCCTTGACGGGGTCGCCGCCGATGCCGACGGCCGTCGTCTGGCCGAGGCCCACCTGCGAGGTCTGGAACACGGCCTCATAGGTAAGCGTGCCGGAGCGCGAAACAACGCCCACCGAGCCGCGCTTGAAGATGTTGCCCGGCATGATGCCGATCTTGCACTCGCCGGGCGTCAGCACGCCCGGGCAGTTCGGCCCGATCAGGCGCGACTTCGAGCCCGACAGCGAGCGCTTCACCTTGATCATGTCGGTCACCGGGATGCCCTCGGTGATGCAGACGATCAGCGGGATCTCGGCGTCGATCGCTTCCAGGATGGAATCGGCGGCGAACGGCGGCGGCACATAGATCACCGAAGCCTCGGCGCCGGTTTCCTTCACCGCTTCCGCGACGGTGTCGAACACGGGCAGGCCGATGTGCGTCTGGCCGCCTTTGCCCGGCGTCACGCCGCCGACCATCTTGGTGCCGTAGGCGATGGCCTGTTCGGTGTGGAAGGTGCCCTGGCTGCCGGTGATGCCCTGGCAGATGACGCGGGTGTCTTTGTTGATCAGAATCGACATCAGCAGGAGCTCACTTGTCGGGCATGAACACGCCCAGCATCGTCATCTGGGGGCTCGTTTGGGTCATGGCGAGCGTTGCGAGGGGGTTGGCGAAGAAGTCCTTCGCAGCCCGATCGCTCACCTTCTCTGGCAGCGGCTTGTGGCCCGCAGGGTCGGCCACGAAGACGTAGGCTGTAGCGTCCGAGCCGCCGAAGTCCTTGCGCTCCGGCACCGCGGCCCACGCCTTCATCTCACTGGCGGCGGCTCCGTCCGGGGGCATCGAGGCGACCGCGCAGAAGCGCATATCGCCGATCTGCGCCGCGCCTGGGACTTCCGCCTTTGCCCACAGCAGCATGTTCATCGCCTGCGGGTCGGTCTTGATCCAGCCCTCGGCAGCCTTCGGCTTGAACTGGCGCGACGCCTGGTCGAGCAGCGCTTGGGGCATCGGCATCCAGCCGCCCGTCTTCGCCTGAGCCTGGACCGCCTCGAGCTTCGCCTGCGTGGCTACGCAGTTCGCACGGAAGGAATCGAACAAGGGCCCGGCCTGCGCCTGACCTGCCGCCAGGGCGCTTGCCGTAGCCAGGGCGGCGAGAAGCTTCACGCAGCGCCCCGCACGGCCTTCACGATCTTCTCGGCCCCGTCGGACAGATCGTTGGCGGCGATCACGTTCAGGCCGCTCTCGTTGATGATCTTCTTGCCCAGCTCGACGTTGGTGCCTTCCAGGCGCACGACCAGCGGCACCTTCAGGCCCACGTCCTTCACCGCGGCGACCACGCCCTCGGCGATGATGTCGCAGCGCATGATACCGCCGAAGATGTTCACCAGGATGCCCTTCACGTTCGGGTCCGCGGTGATGATCTTGAAGGCCGCCGTCACCTTCTCCTTGCTGGCGCCGCCGCCCACGTCGAGGAAGTTGGCGGGCTCGGCGCCGTAGAGCTTGATGATGTCCATGGTGGCCATGGCCAGGCCGGCGCCGTTGACCATGCAGCCGATCTCACCGTCCAGGGCGATGTAGCTGAGGTCGTACTTGGAGGCCTCGATCTCCTTCGGGTCCTCCTCGCTCTCGTCGCGCAGCTCGACGATGTCCTTGTGGCGGAACAGCGCGTTCGAGTCGAAGCTGACCTTGGCGTCGAGGACGCGCAAGTGGTCGTCGCCGGTGACGATCAGCGGGTTGATCTCCAGCATCGACATGTCCTTGGCCAGGAACGCCGTGTAGAGCTGGGTCAGCAGGGTCGCCGCTTCCTTGGCCAGGCCGCCGGTCAGGCCCAGAGCCTTGGCGAGCGCGCGCGTGTGATGCGGGAAGACGCCGGTGGCCGGGTCGATGGAGAAGGTGACGATCTTCTCGGGCGTGGCGTGGGCCACTTCCTCGATGTCCATGCCGCCTTCGGTCGAAGCCACGACCGAGACGCGGCTCGTTTCGCGGTCCACCAGCAGCGACAGGTAGAATTCCTTGGCGATCTGGGCGCCTTCCTCGATGTAGAGGCGGTTCACCTGCTTGCCCGCAGGACCCGTCTGATGGGTCACCAGCACGCGACCGAGCATCTCCTCGGCGTTGGCGCGGACCTCGTCGACCGACTTGACCACCCGCACCCCGCCCTTGGCGTCGGGGCCGAGGCCCTCGAACCGGCCCTTGCCGCGCCCGCCGGCGTGGATCTGGGACTTCACCACAAAGACCGGGCCGCCCAGCTTCTCGGCAGCCTGCACGGCGTCTTCGACCGAAAACGCGGGATACCCGCGCGGAACCGCCACGCCGAACTCTGCGAGGACGGCTTTGGCTTGGTGTTCGTGGATGTTCATGAGGCCTTGGGAGCGCTTTGGCGGAGGCTCGCCCCCAGTGGGTCACCGTGGCGAGTGACGGGGCTTATAGGCGCCGCATCCCGCGATGACAACCGCGTGAGCCCCATCGAATCGCGTTCTCCGCCACGCCGCTCACGCAGGGAGAGCAGACCGATTATCCGAAGAACATCTGCCACATGGTCCTGCCCGGAATGAAGGCGATGAAGAAGTTGATGGCGAAGGCGCCGTAGAAGAGGCCCATCATCGTCCGGCGATGGTGCGCCACCTTGTGACGCCTGGCCGCCAGCACGCCCACCGGCAGGGCGATCAGGGTCCAGCCGGTGAAGAGATGGATGAAGGACCAACTGCCGGGCGTGAGGTTGGTGATGAAGAGCGTGGCGCCCGCCGTGATCGACACCAGCGAGACCCATACCCAGCCGGCGACCCGATGGAAGGACCGGCCCTTGCGGACGACCATCAGCACGCCTCCGAGTGCAAGGGCGGCCAGCGCCGTCGCCAGGTGGATCTTGATCGGGGTCGACAGCCCCGCGAGCAGGGAGAGGTCCGGCGCGTGCGGGCGCGACTCCGCCGCCAGCCGCAAAAGCGCGCCGAGGTAAGGTCCCATTGCGAGCGCCAGCACGAGTGCGACCGCCGCCATGGACACGGCGAACCAGCCAAGGAAGCCCATGCGGCGGCGAGCGGCATTTTCCGAAACTTGCGACATGCTCTATCTCCGGTCTGGGGCGGCGCTGCGGGTGCGCGCCGCGGGTTCGACCGGGGTGATGGCGGCGTGGCCTTGAGCACGCGAGGGCGGATGCGTCGGATGACGGCGGGGCTACGCGAACGACCGTCGGGCGCCGTTCACGCTTCGCGGACGGCGACCCGGCTGGGCCTCATGTTGCGGCACACCTTGATCGTGGCGCTGGTAATCGGCGGGTTCCTTAGCTTCATCGCGGCTTTCGACTCCGGCCACCTGCCGTTCGCAACCCGCACCCTGCTCATGGTCGGGATCGCCTGGACAGCCTCGCTGATGGGCGCGGCAGCCTTCGCCGTGGTCGAGCGGTCCGCGTGGGTGCGCGGCGCCTGGTGGCGGGTAGGCTTGGCGGGCGCGGCCTTGATGTTCGCCCCTATGGGCCTCGTGGTCTGGTGCGGCGTGAGGCTGGCGGCCCCGCCGCAGGGCGACCCGCCGGTGACGGCCATCCCGGGCTTCATCGGCGTCTCGTTCGTGACGTCGCTCTTCTTCTGCATGGTCGTGGCCTGGTTCCAGAGCCGGGCGGCCCACGGGCCGCAGGCGGGGACGCCTGCGCCGCCAAAGTTCCTGGAGCGGTTGCCGCTCAAGCTGCGCGGCGCTGAGGTGTGGGCGGTCGAGGCCGAGGACCACTACCTGCGCCTGCACACGTCCAAGGGCCAGGACCTGATCCTGATGCGGCTCGCCGACGCCGTGGCCGAGCTCGAGGGGATCGAGGGCCTGCAGGTGCATCGGTCATGGTGGGTGGCCCGTGACGCCATCGTCGACGCCAGGCGCGGCGACGGCCGGGCGACGCTGACGCTCAAGGACGGCGTCCAGGTCCCGGTCAGCCGCACCTACGCCGGGGAGCTGCGCGCCCGCGGCTGGATCTAGCGCTTACGCCGGGCCAGCCATTCCTCTCGGGTCTGGCCCCAGACGTCGACGGCGACATTCATCGGCGGCGGGAGCACCGCCTGGCGCAGGATGCGCGAGCCCAGGCGCTCGGCCACCTTCTGCGAGTTCACATTGGCCGCCTCGATGGTGTGGATCACCTCGGTCCAGCCCAGGTGGTCGATCGCCCAGTCGATCGAGGCCTCGGCCGCCTCGGTGGCGTAGCCCTTCCCCCAGTGCTCCCGGGCGATGCCCCAGCCCACCTCGGTCCCGGGCCAGCCCTCCGGCTGCCATGGACCGACGCGGCCGACCCATTGGCCCGACCCCTTCTCGACGACCGAGAACATCGAAAAGCCGCGCACCAGCCAGGCGCCCGCCATGGTCGCCATCACGCGCCAGGCGCCGATGCGGGGCTGGACTCCGCCGATATAGCGCGCCGCCTCCTCATCGCTGGCGAACGCCGCCCAAGGCTCGAAGTCCTCGGGCCTGGGCGCCCTTAGAATGAGGCGTTCTGTCTCAAGCGTCGGTATTGGAATCTCCACCTTTTTGGGCCTTTATCTGGTTTCGGGAGAGAGTTCGGGGTTTGGGGGCGTCGCAAGCGTGGCTTCAGCCGCGCCGGTTTGCCGCCTTCTGCTTTGCGCGTCGAGGGACCCGTACCACGAGGGTTCGCCAATGGCGCACGACCAGTTCGACATCGAGGGCCAGACCGCTCCGCGACGCGGCGGCGGGCGCTTCATCGTCGCCGGCGTCGTGGGCGCTTGCGCGCTGGGCGTCGGACTGGGCCTGTGGGCGCGGCCCTCATCGACCGAACGCGGCGACGCGCCGGTCCCGCCCAAGCCCGAGGCGGAAGCCAAGCTCTCCGACCGACGCCTGCAGATCGTGCTGGACGACAGCCCCGCGCCGATCGGCCAGCCGCTGGAGGTGATGCCGGCAGACACGCCGGGCCTCTCGCCGGCCGAACCGCAGCCCCTGCCGGCCGAGCCGATGGCGCCCAAGGGCCCGCCCGCCGGCCTGATGAAGGTGGACACCCCGGTGGCGGCGGCGCCCGTCGCCGCTGTGCCCGCCGTGATTCCGATCGTGCGTCCCGAGCCCAAGCCCGAACCCCGCGGGGAAGCGAAGGTGGAATCGCCGAAGGCCAGGCCTACCGTCGCCAAGGTCGAGAAGAAAAAGCCCGAAGAGAAAGCGGCCAGGGCCGCGCCCAAGAAGGCGAAAGAGACCGCCAAGCGCCTGGCCAAGGCCGAGACGCCGAAGAAGAAGGCCAAGCCGGCCGAGGCCAAGAAGGAACGCGCAGTCAAGCTCGCCAAGGCCGACCCGCCGGCGAAGAGGGCCAAGAGCGAAACCAAGGCTGAGAAACCCGCGAAGCTGACCAAGCTGGTCAAGGCGGTGAAGGCCGCGCCCAAGAAGCTGAAGAACACCGCTACGGCCGCGGCTGACCGCAAGAAGAAGCGCGACGTTCAGCTCGCCGAGGCGCGCGAGGCCAAACACGCCAAGGCCAAGGCCGAAAAAGTGGTCAAGGCGAAGGCCAAGCCGCAGGTCGAGAAGGCCTCGGCGCCGAAGAAGAAGGTCACGCCCCGCGGCGAAGGTCCGATGCGCGTCGCCCGCAATGATGCCTGCGCCTCGGCCGATCCGGGGGAGGCCCTGGTCTGCGCGGACCCGCGCCTGAACCAGCGCGACCGCCAGCTGCAGCGGGCGCTGCGCGACGCCGAGGCTGCGGGCGTGCCCGCCTCGGCGCTTCGCCGCCAGCAGGAGCGCCTGCGCCAAGCCCGGGCGGCCGCCGCGCGCGACGGCTCCTGGGCGGTCGAGGACGTCTATGAGGCGCGCATCGCCGAGCTGAACGATCTGGCGCGCGACGCCCGGGATTATTGATCCCCGAACGACCTTCGCATTTGCAACGTCTGCGCCGCTCGCGCGCTTTCGGCCCTTCGAGGGACGCAGAGCGTGCGAGACTGCGTATGACGACGGACCGCTGGCCCGGCACCTACAACGGCTTTTCCGGCACAGGCGCGCCGCTTCACGACACAGGGCTTCGCATCGAAAGGCCTGAGCCGCGGCGGTTCGAGCCTCACGAATATGAGCTGCCGTCCAGGCCGAGACGACGCGTGTCGCGCGGCATGTTGCTGGGCGGTCTCGGCGCAGCCGTGGGCCTTGGGCTGGTGTTCGGGCTGCTGGCCAAGCCGGATCTGGGCGAGGAGGCCCGCACCCGTGAGCCGATGCAGCCGGTGACCCCGGCGACCGCGCCCACGGCGGCGTCCGTACCGATCGAGGTGGCGCCGGCGTCGACCCCGTCAGCGCCGCCGCCCGCCGGCAAGCTCGAGGTGCTGCCGCCGGAACTCGCCCGCGCCGTGCAGCCGCGCTCGCCCACCGTTGTGCCAACCCGACCGGAACCGGTGGAGACGCGCACCGCCCGCGTCCGCGACGCTGCGCCGGTCCCAACGCGCGAGGCTGCGCCGGCCCCGCCGCGCGAGGCTGCGCCGCCGCCCCCGCGAGTGGCGGCCGTCACGCCGCCGCCGGCGGCCCGGCCCAGCTTCAACTGCCGCTACGCGGGAACGCGAGCCGAGCGGATGATCTGCGCCGACCCTGTCCTGGCCCAGCTCGACCGCCGCCTGGACCGCGCGTTCGATCGGGCCGTCTCCTCGGGCATCCCCTATCGCGAGCTCCGCGCCGAGCAGGACGACTGGCTGGCCATCCGCGAGGACGCCGCCCGCCGCTCGCCCGCCGCCGTCGAGAGCATCTACCGTCAGCGGATCGCCGAGCTGAACGACCTGGCGGGCTAGCCAAAGAAAAAGGGCCCCTCGATCTGTCGAGGGGCCCTTCGCCAACCGGCTTGCTGAGCGCCTAGCCCAGCATTTCCTTCACCGTGTCGCGCTCGCCGACGAGCTCGTCGTTGGTGATCTTGATCTTCGACTTGGCGAAGTCGTCCATCTCGTAGCTGGTCACGACCTCGTAGGCGCCCGGCGCGGTGGTCTTCACCGGCATGCCGGCCCAGACGCCGTCGGCGAAGCCGTAGCGCCCTTCCGAGGCCACGGCCACGGAGTGGATCGCGCCCGGAGTGACCAGGTCGCGGACGTGATCGATCAGGGCGTTGGCCGCCGAGGCCGCCGAGCTCTGGCCGCGGGCCTCAATGATCGCCGCGCCGCGCTTGCCGACGGTGGGCAGGTACTCGTTCTCGAGCCAGGCGCGGTCGTTGATGACCTCGGCGGCCGCCTTGCCGCCGATCTTGGCGTGGGTGAAGTCGGCGAACATCGTCGGGCTGTGGTTGCCGTAGATGAACAGCTCGCTGACGTCGTTGATCGACACGCCGGCCTTCTTGGCCAGCTGGGCGCGGCCGCGGTTCTCGTCCAGGCGCACCATGGCGGTGAAGCGATCCGGAGTCAGGCGCTTGGCCTGGCTGGCGGCGATCATGCAGTTGGTGTTGCAGGGGTTGCCCACGACGGCGACGCGCGCGTCGTCGGCGGCCACCTCGTCTATCGCCCGGCCCTGGGCGATGAAGATCTTGCCGTTGTCCTTCAGGAGGTCGGCGCGCTCCATGCCCGGACCGCGGGGCTTCGAACCCACCAGCAGGTTCCAGTTCGCGTCCTTGAAGGCCACCTTCGGGTCGTCGGTCAGGATCATGTCCTGCAGCAGCGGGAAGGCGCAGTCTTCCAGCTCCATCGCCACGCCCTTCAGCGCCTTTTGCGGACCCTCGGCGGGGATCTCGAGCAGCTGCAGGATGACCGGCTGGTCCTTGCCCAGCATCTCGCCCGAGGCGATGCGGAACAGCAGGGCGTAGCCGATGTTGCCGGCGGCTCCGGTGACGGCGACGCGGATGGGCGGCTTCGAGGCCATGAGGCTGCTCCTTGGATAAGCTGGGATGATGTGGCCGGGTCCCTAACCAATTGACGGGCTTGCTGCAATGCCGCAGGCGGTGACCCATGTTCCGGATCGACCCTGCCTTCGAGGCCACGTCGGAGCCGCTGACGGACCTTGGCCTCTGCCACGCCCGCCTGCAGGACGACGCCCGCTTCCCGTGGATCGTGCTGATCCCCCGCATCGCCGGTTTGCGCGAGGTCGAAGACCTGTCGGCGGAGGACCGCGTCCGGCTGGTGGACGAGGTGGTGGCCGCCGGCCAGGCGGTCCGCCGCATCGGCCACGAAGCCGCCCGCCCGGTCGAGAAGCTGAACGTCGGCCAGCTGGGCAACGTCACGCCCCAGCTCCACGTCCATGTGGTGGGCCGCAGGTCCGACGATGCGGCTTGGCCGGGTCCGGTGTGGGGCTCGGGCGAGGCCCGGCGCTACCGCCCCGCCGAACTGGCCACGGCGCTGCTTACGGCGCGCGCCGCGCTAGGGTGACGGCCTGCCCCTCGAGCTGGCCGGTCCAGGCGCCGTCCGCGCGGGGCGTCAGCACCGCGGTCTTGCCGCCATCGAAGGTCAGCCGCAGGGCCGCCCCGTCGCGCTCGACGGCGTCCAGCAACCCAGAACCGGTCAGCGCGCCGGGCCGGCGCAGGTCCCGCCAGGCGCCTTCGACGGCGCCGGTGTTCCGATCGACCAGCTGCAAGTCGTAGAGAGGTCCCGAGGGGCCGGCGAGCCGCCAGCCGCCGTCCAGCGGTCCCTGGAAGGTCTGGGTCGCGACGAGCGACGCGCGGATCCGCGACTCATAGGCCGGGCCAGCTAGCGGCGGCGCGGGCGCGACCAGCGGGATCGCCTCGGTGGGGTCCACCTGCTCGACGACCGGCGCGGGGGTAGGCGCTTCGACAGGCCCGTCGGGCGCAGGCTGAGCCTGAGCCGTCGCGGCGGCGGCCGCGACCAAGAGCATCCCGATTCCTGCCGTCCTCGCTCTCATCGCGTCATTTTCCCTTGCAGCGCCAAGCTTGGCTATGGATTTCCACGGCCTGCCCGGCCTCCGGAGCCTGTAAACGCGCGAGTTCCTGTTTAGGATGGCGCCATGGCCATCCGCCCGCTCCGCTACGACGCCGGCGCCCGCAACGTCCTGGGCTCGGAACTGCAACCCTGCTCGTTCGATCCCGTGACGGGCTTCTTCCGCAATGGCTGCTGCGAGACCGGGCCGCACGACGTCGGCATGCACACGGTCTGCGCGGTGATGACGGCCGAGTTCCTGGCGTTCTCGCGCAGGGTCGGCAACGACCTCTCGACGCCCCGGCCGGACCTGGGCTTTCCGGGGTTGGAGCCCGGCGACCGCTGGTGCCTCTGCGCTCCCCGCTGGAAAGAGGCGCTCGACGCCGGCGCCGCGCCCAAGGTGGTGCTCGAGAGCACGCACGAGGAGACGCTCGCGATCGTGCCGCTGGGCGTCCTTAAGGACCACGCGGTGGAGGCCTAGGCCAGCGGGTACTCCGCCTCCAGGCGGTAGTGCGCGCCTTCGCCGCCGAGCGTGCTGGAATAGAGACCGAAGCTGTCCACGGCGATCGGCGGGCTCTTCAGCAGGTTGTGGCCCTGGATCCAGCCGGCGACCTCGGCCGGATCGGCCTGCTTGAGATAGGCCAAGGTGACGTGTGGTTTGTAACGCCGCTTCTCAGGCTTGAGGCCGGCCCGCCGGGCGGCGGTCTCGCAGGCGTCCGCCAGGCGGCGCAGCTCAGGGTTCTCGGCCACGCCCGCCCAGATCGCATGCAGGTCGCGGCCGTCGCCGAAGGAGCCGGCGCCTTCCAGCACCATCTCGAACGGCGGAACGTCCACGCCCGCCAGCTCGGCGTCCAGATCACGCGCAACGTCCTCACGCACCTCGCCGAAGAAGCGCAGGGTGACGTGGAGGCTCTCGGGCGGACGCCAGCGGGCGTTGTCGACGCCGGTCTGGCGGCGCACCAGTCCCTTGACGATCTCGGGCGGCAGGCTCAGCGCCGCGAAGAGGCGGATCATGCCCCGGTTTAGCGCGCCGCCAGCGCCCTGGCCACGGAGGGGGCCAGCCGCCGCGCGATCACGCCCACGCCCGCGGCGTTCGGATGGATCCCGTCGTTCTGGTTGAGCTTCGGGTTCAGAGCCACCCCGGCCAGCATGTCGGGCACGAAGGCGACCCCGTGCCGGCGGGCGACGCTCGAGAACGCGCCGTTGAAGTTGCGTCCCCAGGCTCCGGCCAAGATCACCGGCACCTGCACGCCGGCCAGCACGACGCTGACGCCGCGCGCCTTCAGCCGCCGGATGATGCCGTCCAGATTCGCCTCGACGGCCTTCGGGTCGGCCCCCAACAGGAGGTCGTTGCCGCCCAAGGCCACGACGCAGACCTTCGTCCCGGCGGGCACGGCGCGGTCCACCCGGCGCAGGCCGCCGGCCGTCGTATCGCCGTTCACGCCCGCGGGCCGCACGCGCGCCACCCGGCCCATGCGGGCGAGCTCGGCCTCAAGCTGCGCCGGCAGCGCCTGGGGCCGCGGCAGGCCGTAGCCGGCCGTGATCGAGTCGCCCAGGATCGCCACCACAGGCGGTCCCTGCTGCGCCGCGGCCGAGCCCGCGATCGCCGCCAGTCCGCCCGCCAGCGTCGCGCGCCTCGTGAAATCGTTAGCCATGTTCAGGATTTAGCCTGCGTTTGCGGCGGTCCAAGGGCGTGCGACAGTCCGACCGAAAATGGAACCCGACATGTCGGAAGAGCCTTGCTTACAGGCGTAACGAACACGATATTTCAGTCTGCGTCCGATGGGGACGCGAACAAAAGGGCTAAGCCTCTCATGAGCGACTTCAACCGCGGCTACGCGCGCACGATCCCGGCGGATCGCGCCGACATGTCGGTGGACGCGGGACTTCGCAGCTTCATGCTCGGCGTCTACAACAAGATGGCGCTGGGCCTCGTGCTCTCGGCCGCACTGGCCTGGGTCACCAGCTCGTTTCCGCCTGTTCGCGACGCGATGTTCGTCGTGGCCAACGGCCGGGTCGGCTACAGCGTCCTGGGCATGGTGGTGGCTTTCGCGCCGCTGGCGGTCCTGCTGTTCTCCGGCTTCGCCATCCGCAACCAGAGCCCGCGCTCGGCCAGCATCGTCTACTGGACCGTCGTCAGCCTGATCGGCGCCTCGCTGGGCGTCCTGGCTCTGCGCTACACCGGCGCGTCGATCGCCTCGACGTTCCTGATCACGGCGACCGCGTTCGGCGCCCTTAGCCTCTTCGGCTACACGACCAAGAAGGACCTGACCGGCTTCGGCAGCTTCCTGATCATGGGCGTGTGGGGCCTGCTGATCGCCGGCATCGTCAACATCTTCCTGCAGAACTCGATGATGCAGTTCATCATCAGCGTCCTGGGGGTGTTCATCTTCGCGGGCCTGACGGCCTACGACACCCAGCGCCTGAAGATGACCTACTACGAGGTCGGCGGGAACCAGGCTGCGATGGGCGTGGCGACCAGCTACGGCGCGCTCAGCCTCTACCTGGACTTCATCAACATGTTCCAGTTCCTGCTGGCGCTCTTCGGCGACCGCCGCTAGTCCGCAGCAGACGGCACGATGGAAGGCCTCGGCGAGAGATCGCCGGGGCCTTTTCTTTGGCCGCCAGATCCAGGCCGGCGCTCGGTTTTTCGACGCGCGCTGGAGCTCCTCGCCCACCGATCCCACCAGATCAGCGCCGAGCGATCGCCCGCGCAAAAAGGCTGAGCCCCGTCAGTCGACGACCTTGAAGCGGCCCTTCTCGAAGAAGCGCAGCACTTGGTCCAGCTCGTGCCCGCGGCGCAGGATGTGGCCGCCTTCGCCGACGATCGCCCAGGCGCCCTGCCGCTTGGCGAGGCTGGGGCGCTTCTCGATGCGGTAGAGCGGCGCCTCGGCCGTGCGGCGGAAGACCGAGAAGACGGCGGCGTCGGGCAGGCTGTCCATGCCGTAGTCGCGCCATTCGCCGGCGGCGACCATGCGCCCGTAGAGCCTGAGCAGGCGCTCCAGCTCGCGCCGCTCGAAGAAGACGCCGGCCTGGCGCGGGGCCGCGTAGCTCGGATCGAAGGCCATCGAAGGAGGAGCCTGACGCAAAATCGGGGGATCGGCCACCCGAAATAAGCGCGCGGGCCACCCGGGCAAGCCTGGCCGCGCCCGCCGCGAAATCACCTTATTTCGGTCCCGCGAAGGTCGGATGCGGTTTCGATATTCGTCTCGTCGGTTGGTCGGACCTGCGGTCCCGGATCCTGAACAGCCCCCCCAGCCCCCCTGGATCGTGGCCTGGCCAACCGACGCTTACATCCCCTCTCCAAGCGAAAGCCCGTGCGGTCTCTCTCCAGCCGCGCGGGCTTACGTTTTTCGGAGAGCTGGCCTTCAGCCGCCTTGTTGCGCGACCCCGAGGACGCGACCGCCCTTGGCGGCCTGGACGACGACCACCGTCTTGAGACCCTCTTCGGCCGCCGCCGTCATGCGATAGGCCTGCGGCCGCCCCCGCCAGACGCCCAGGCGCTTGATCTCGCGCACCACGTTCTTCTGCACCACGGTCTCGCCGCGGTTGTCGCCGGCCTTCACGGCCACCTCCAGCTCGCGCGGGTCGTAGCGGATCAGCCAGACCTCGGCGCCGCCCGTCGGCACGCGGCCCGAGCCCACGTCCACCCGGCGCGGCCCGATGAACTTCATGTCGGGGGCGTTGCGGGGGGCGCCGACGGCGGCGCGCACCAGGCGGTCCACCTCGGCCGTCTTCAGGCCCGGCGCCTCATGGCGACCGTCGACCACCACCTGCGGCGTGTAGGGTTCGCGCAGCTTCAGCCGGGTGACATAGGCCTTCTGCCGCTCGGTGAACTCGGGCTTGGCGAAGGTGTCGGTCCAGCCGAGGTAGTCCCAGTAGTCCACCGGGAAGGTCAGGGCCAGCACGCCCGGACGCTCGGCCAGCTTGCCGACGTGGGCGTTGGCCTCCGCGCACGAGGCGCAGCCCTGCGCCGTGTAGAGCTCCACCAGGACAGGCGGCTTGGCCATCGCGGAGCCGGCGGCCGCGATCAGGATCAGGCTGAGAAGCGCCGCTTTCCGCATCGGTTGGTGTTTAGCCGCAGTTCCTGCGCCTGAGGTGGTCAAGATGGCGTGAGGATCGGCAGGCGGTTCGACGCACGTCAAGCCGCCTGCCCCAATCCGTCGCTTAGGCCGTGGGCTTCGCCAGGCTCCGCAGCACATAGTTCAGCACGCCGCCCTGCTTGAAGTACTCGAGCTCGGTCGGCGTATCGATGCGGCAGCGCACCGGGAAGCGGGCGATGCGGCCGTCGCTCGGGCGGTACATCTCGACGATCAGCTGCTTGCGCGGGGCGAGCTCGGTCAGGCCGCGGATCGTGACGATCTCCTCGCCGGTCAGGTTCAGCTTGTGCCAGCCTTCCTGCAGGAACTGCAGCGGCAGCACGCCCATCCCGACCAGGTTCGAGCGGTGGATCCGCTCGAAGCTCTCGGCGATCACCGCCCGGACGCCCAGCAGCTTGGTGCCCTTGGCCGCCCAGTCGCGCGACGAGCCGGTGCCGTATTCCTTGCCCGCGAACACCACCAGCGGGCGGCCCTCGCCCTGGTAGCGCATGGCCGCGTCGTAGATCGACATGACCTCGCCCGAGGGGAAGTGCTTGGTGACGCCGCCTTCAATGTCGGGCGTGATGCGGTTCCGGATGCGAATGTTGGCGAAGGTCCCGCGCATCATCACTTCGTGGTTGCCGCGGCGCGCGCCGTACGAGTTGAACTCGGACTGCGGCACCTGGCGCTCACGGAGATAGACGCCGGCCGGCGAGCTCGCCTTGATCGAGCCGGCCGGCGAGATGTGGTCGGTCGTGATCGAGTCTCCGAACACGCCCAGCACGCGCGCCTCGACGATGTCGGTGACCGGCGCTGGCTCCATGCTCATGCCCTGGAAGTAGGGCGGGTTCTGCACGTAGGTCGAGCCCACGTCCCAGGTGTAGGTCTGGCCGCCGGCGACCTTGATGCCTTGCCAGCTCTTGTCGCCCTTGAAGACGTCGGCGTAGCGCGTGGCGAACATCTTGTTCGTCACGTGCTTGCGCTGCAGGGCGGCGATCTCGGCCGAGGTCGGCCAGATGTCCTTGAGATAGACCGGCTTGCCGTCCTTGCCTTCCCCGAGGGGTTCGTTGGCCAGGTCGATCAGCATCGAGCCCGCTAGCGCGTAGGCGACGACCAGCGGCGGCGAGGCCAGGTAGTTGGCGCGCACGTCGGGGTTCACCCGACCTTCGAAGTTGCGGTTGCCCGAGAGCACCGACACCGCCACCAGGTCGTTCTTCTGGATGGCGTCCGAGATGGGCTCGGGCAGCGGGCCCGAGTTGCCGATGCAGGTCGTGCAGCCGTAGCCCACGAGGTTGAAGCCGAGCGCGTCCAGCGCCTTGTCCAGCTTGGCGGCCTTTAGGTAGTCGGTCACCACCTGCGAGCCGGGCGCCAGCGAGGTCTTCACCCACGGCTTCACCTGCAGGCCCTTCTCGACCGCCTTCTTGGCGACGAGGCCGGCGGCGATCAGCACGCTGGGGTTCGAGGTGTTGGTGCACGAGGTGATCGCGGCGATCACCACGTCCCCGTTGCCCACGTCGAAGTTCTCGCCCTCGACCTTGGCGCGTTCGCCGTAGCCGTCGGCCTTGCCGAAGTCGTTCGCCAGGGCGTTGCGGAACTCGGCGGCCGCGTCGGTCAGCAGCACCCGATCCTGCGGGCGCTTGGGCCCGGCCAACGAGGCCGCCACGCTGGCCAGGTCCAGCTCTAGGGTGTCGGTGAACACCGGGTCGGGATCGGCCGGGTCGCGCCAGATCCCCTGTTCCTTGGCGTAGGCCTCGACCAGCGCCACACGGGCCGGATCGCGGCCGGTGGCGGTCAGGTAGTCCAGGGTCGCCTGGGTCACCGGGAAGAAGCCGCACGTGGCGCCGTACTCGGGCGCCATGTTGGCGATCGTGGCCTGGTCTTCCAGTGTCAGGTTCGCGAGCCCGGGGCCGTAGAATTCGACGAACTTGCCGACCACGCCCTTCTTGCGGAGCATCTGGGTGACGGTCAGCACCAGGTCGGTGGCGGTCGCGCCTTCCGGCAGGGCGCCGTCGAGACGGAAGCCGATGACCTCGGGGATCAGCATCGGGATCGGCTGGCCCAGCATGGCCGCCTCGGCCTCGATGCCGCCCACGCCCCAGCCCAGCACGGCCAGGCCGTTGACCATGGTCGTGTGGCTGTCGGTGCCGACGACGGTGTCGGGATAGGCCACTTCCTGGCCTTCGTCCGAGTTCGTCCAGACGGTCTGGGCGAGGTACTCGAGGTTGACCTGGTGGCAGATGCCGGTGCCGGGCGGCACGACACGGAAGTTGTTGAAGGCAGACGAGCCCCAGCGCAGGAACCGGTAGCGCTCCATGTTGCGCTCGTATTCGCGCTCGACGTTGGCGCCGAAGGCCTTCGACGTGCCGAAGTAGTCCACCATCACCGAGTGGTCGATGACCAGGTCCACCGGGTTCAGCGGATTGATCTTCTCGGGGTTGCCGCCCAGCGCCGTCATGGCGTCGCGCATGGCCGCCAGATCGACGACCGCCGGCACGCCCGTGAAGTCCTGCATCAGCACACGCGCAGGGCGGAAGCTGATCTCGTGCTCGACGGCGCCCTTGTTCTCGAGCCAGGCGGCGACCGCCTTCAGGTCCTCGACGCTGACCGACTGACCGTCCTCGTTCCGCAGCAGGTTCTCGAGCAGGACCTTCATCGAGATCGGCAGGCGCGAAACCCCTGAAAGTCCCGCTTCCTCGGCGGCGCGAAGGCTGTAGTAAGCATAGGTCTTGTCGCCCACCGTCAATTCGCGGCGGGTTTTCAGGCTGTCGATCGACGCCATGAGGGGAGATCCTTTCTCTGTTCCCGGCCGCCCTACGACCACCCCAGGGATCGCGCGCTCTGAAGGGACGGACACACAGCGTTCGTCCCCGCGCGGCGTTGGCCCCCTCGGGCTGCAGCGGCCGGCCGCTTCATAGCCCCGCCCATCGCGTGCGTCCATGCGCGTTGCTTTCCGCCTACGGGGGCGGCGCGAGTTGATCGCCGAGCTGCGGATTTCCGGGGCCTCCGTGCAGCGCGGCGGGCGCGTGCTGTTCGAGGACCTCTCCCTCGATCTGGCGGCCGGCCAGGCCTGCGCGCTGACCGGGCCGAACGGCTCGGGCAAGACCAGCCTGCTGCGAGCCGTCGCCGGGCTCGTGCGCCTGGGGGCCGGCGAGATCGCGTTCGGCGCGGCCGAGCCGTCGGAGGCCCGTGCCCAAGACCTCCACTTCGTCGGTCACCAGGACGGGCTGAAGCCGGCGCGCACGGTGCGCGAGGAGCTGGCGTTCTGGAGCCTCTGGTCGGGCGGCAGCCAGGCCGCCGCGGACGAGGCGGCCCGCGCCTTCGACCTCCTGCGCCTGCTGGACCTGGAGGTCCGCCGCCTGTCCGCTGGCCAGCGCCGGCGCCTGGCGCTCTCCCGGCTCGTCGCCGCGCCTCGCCCCCTTTGGCTGCTGGACGAGCCGCTGAGCCCCCTGGACGCCGAGTGGCGCGGCCGGATGGGCGAGATCATGGCCAGCCATCTGGCCGGCGGCGGCATGATCCTGGCCGCCGTGCACGATCCGCTGCCGATCGCGGCCAAGTCACTGGACCTCGCCGCATGAACCGGCTCGGCGCGCTTCTCGTCCGCGAGACGACCCTCGCCTGGGGCCGCGGCGGCGGGCCGCTGGTGGCGGTGGGCTTTTACGCCGGGGTCGCAACGCTGGTGCCGCTGGCGATCGGGCCAGAGCCGGAACGGCTGGCGGCCATCGCGCCTGGCGCGGCCTGGGTCGCGCTGGCGCTCGCCGCCCTGTTGTCGCTCGACCGTCTGTTCGAGCGCGACTACGAGGACGGCGCCCTGGACCTCCTGACCCTGGCTCCCATCCCGCTGGCGCTGGTCTGCGCCATCAAGTGCCTGGGTCAGTGGCTGGCGACGGGCGCGCCGCTGGCGCTCGCCGCGCCGGTGGCGGCCATCGCGCTGGGCGCGGCCCCCGCGCTGGCCCCGCTGGTTTTCGCCTGCGCCCTGCTGGGCGGGCTCGCCTTCGCCTTCATGGGCGGCATCGGCGCGGCGCTGAGCCTGGGGGCTCGGCGCGGCGGCCTGCTCACCGCCGTGATCGTGCTGCCGCTGTTCGTGCCGCCGGTGATCTTCGGCGGCGGGGCCTTGGACGCCTTTACCTCAGGCCTCCCGTGGCAGGGCGGAGTTGCGCTGCTGGGCGCCTACGCCGCCGCGGCCGTGGCGCTGGGCCCCCTCGCGATGGCGGGCGCCTGCCGCAACGCCCTGTCCTAGGCGCCTGCTGCGCGAGCCTTCGGCTGCCACATGGCGTTCACGATCACCCAGCGGTCGCCGAAGCGCCCGAGGTGGAAGTAGTCGGTGAACCAGGGCGTCTCGACCCGGGCGACCGCGACGTCGCCCGCGATGTCCAGCACCCGCACCGAACGGCTCCACTGGTCCTTCGGGGTCTTCAGCGCACCCTGGCGGGTCAGTTCGACGAGTTCCTCCTTGGACATCCGCCGAAGGGCGAAGACCTCGTCGGGATTCGTCTCAACCGCGCGCTTGGCAAGATCGGGGTGCAGCGAACGCGCCACCCGGCGAGGGTCACCCTCGAGCTGGCCGTCGACGTAGTCGTAGGCGGTCGAGGCCGTCGCCTACGAC
>NZ_JAPSKZ010000018.1 GCF_031181185.1 Phenylobacterium sp.
GCCGAGCCGGCCGGGTAGCCGGCTCGGCCAAGCACTTCATCGGCGACGGCGGCACCGAGAACGGCAAGGACCAGGGCGACAACAAGTACAGCGAGGCCGACCTCGCGCGGCTGAACGCGCCCGGCTACGCCGCGGCGATCAACGCCGGCGTCATGACCGTGATGGCCTCGTTCTCCAGCTGGCAGGGCGTGAAGGTCCACGGCAACGAGAGCCTGCTGACCGGCGTGCTGAAGGGGCGCATGGGCTTCGACGGCTTCGTGGTCAGCGACTGGAACGCCCACGGCCAGGTGCCCGGCTGCACGAACGAGAGCTGCCCCCAGGCCATCAAGGCGGGCATCGACATGCTGATGGCCCCGGATAGCTGGAAGGGGCTCTACAAGAACACCCTGGCCCAGGCCCGTTCGGGCGAGATTCCGATGGCGCGGATCGACGACGCCGTGCGCCGGATCCTGCGGGTGAAGATCAAGGCCGGCCTGTTCGGACCGCGACCCCTGGAAGGCAAGCTCGAGAACATCGGCTCGGCCGAGAACCGCGCCATCGCCCGCCAGGCGGTGCGCGAGTCGCTGGTGCTCCTGAAGAACAACGGCGGCGTGCTGCCGATCCGCAGCTCGGCGCGGGTGCTGGTCGCCGGCGACGGGGCCGACAACATCGGCAAGCAGTCGGGCGGCTGGACGCTGAGCTGGCAGGGGACAGGCAACAAGGCGAGCGACTTCCCCGGCGCCCAGTCGATCTGGGCAGGTCTTCGCGAGGCGGTGGAGGCCGGCGGCGGCCAGGCGGAGCTCAGCCCCGACGGCAGCTTCAACACCAAGCCCGACGTGGCGATCGTCGTCTTCGGCGAGGAGCCCTATGCCGAGTTCATGGGCGACCGGCCGCACCTGGAATACCAGCCGGGCGCCAAGACCGATCTGGCGCTGCTGCGCAAGCTGAAGAGCCAGGGCATACCTGTCGTCGCCGTGTTCCTGTCGGGCCGGCCGATGTGGGTGAATCCCGAGCTGAACGCGGCGGACGCCTTCGTGGCGGCCTGGTTGCCGGGCAGCGAGGGCGGCGGCGTGGCCGACGTGCTGATCGGCGACGCCCGCGGCAAGGCGCGACACGACTTCCGCGGCAAGCTCTCGTTCTCCTGGCCCAAGCTGGCCAGCCAGACGTCGCTGAACCGGGGCGATGCGAAGTACGACCCGCTGTTCGCCTACGGCTACGGACTGACCTATCGCGACCGACGTGAGATCGGCCGGCTCTCCGAAGACTCGGGTGTGAAGGCCGAGACCGTCAACGCGGACCGCTTCTTCGTCAACGGCGCGCTGGCCAGCCCCTGGCGGTTGCAGCTGAAGGACGCCGCTGGCGAAGTCGACGCAGGGCCCACGACGACGGCGAGCCCCGGCGGAGCCGTGACGCTGAGCGCCGTGGACACGGCCGCCCAGCAGGGCGCCGGCCGCAAGCTGACCTGGACCCGGCCGGGTGAGGCGAGGGTGGTCGGCCCGCCCGTCGACCTCAGCCGCCAGGCCAACGGCGACGTGACCCTGCTCATGACCTACCGCGTCGACCAGCGCCCGAGCGCGCCGGTGCGGCTGGGCGTGGGCGCGACCGCCCTGCCGATCGAAGGCGTGCTGAACGGCGCGCCGTCCGGCGAGTGGCGGACAGTGAAGTTCAAGCTGGCCTGCTTCCGGCAAGGCGGGGAGGACCTGACGGCGGTGGCTTCGCCGGTCTCGTTCGCCACGGCCGGTCGGCTGGGCCTGTCCATCGGCGAACTGCGGCTCGCGCCGAACCAGAACGACGGCGTCTGCCCTTAGCGGTTGTGGCGGAGGCGCCGCAGTCGAAAGTCAGTTGGTGAAACATCAGTACGCGTATTGACCGATCTGGAGTAGAACTGGTACCGCTAACGTAACATGTTCTGCAGTATTCGGCGGCCTGCATCGCGGTATGCGGCCGGCGGGATGCTGCGTCGTAAAATCACGAGATCTTCTCTCGCGCAAAAACATCAGGGGGGATACCCATGAATCGGCTCAACAGCTTGCGTACGTCTGCTTCCTTCATTGCGCTGTCAGCCGCTGTGCTCGCGGCGGGCCACGCCAGCGCGCAGTCGCCTGCGCCGGGCACGGAAGTGGATGAAATCGTCGTCACCGGGTTCCGGGCGTCGATCGAGGAAGCCATCGACATCAAGCGCAGCCAGAGCGGCGTCGTCGATGCGATCGTCGCCGAGGACATCGGCAAGTTCCCGGACACCAACCTCGCCGAATCCCTGCAGCGGATCCCGGGCGTCGCCATCGATCGGCGGAACGGCGAAGGCGAGGAGGTGACCGTCCGCGGCTTCGGCGGCGGCTTCAACCTGGTGACCCTGAACGGCCGCACGATGCCGACGGCGAACGTGCAGACGGTGGGCGGCGACCAGAACGCGGACTTCGCCGGCGGCACCAGCCGCTCGTTCGACTTCTCGAACCTGGCCTCGGAAGGCGTGGGCGCCCTGGAGGTCTACAAGACCGGCCGCGCCGCCATCCCGTCGGGCGGCATCGGGGCTTCGATCAACGTGCGGACCCGCCGCCCGCTGGACGCCGAGGAGGGCCTGAGCGGCTCGATCGGCGTGAAGGCGCTGTACGACACCAGCGTCGAGGAGAGCCAGCGCGACGCCACCAAGATCACGCCGGAAGTCTCGGGCCTGGTGAACTGGACGGACCCGAACGACGTGTTCGGCGTCACCGTGTTCGGCAGCTACCAGAAGCGGAACTTCACGACCCGATCCTCGACCGTCAACGACTGGAACATCCGCCGCTATTCGGACTTCCTGAACCCCTCGAACGGCTTCGTCCGGAACAATAACGGCACCCAGATCACCAACGGGCCGACGGATCCGAACACGCTGGTCGCGATCCCGAACGACAGCCGCTACCACCTGTCGGAAGGCCAGCGCGAGCGGATGAACGGCCAGGTGACCCTGCAGTGGCAGCCGGTCGAGAGCGTCGTCATCACGGCGGATGCGCTGTACGCCCGCAACAAGGCCAACGAGCACCGGAGCGACCAGGGCAACTGGTTCAACCGCCCGTTCGACCGCGTCACCTTCGACGACAACCCGGTCGTGGCCACCGCCGTCTTCCTGAGCGAGACGCTGAGCGGCACCAAGGACGCCGGGTTCGAGCAGCAGTACCGGGCGAACACCGACACGCTGGAGTCCTACGCGCTGAACGGCTCCTGGGAGGTCAACGAGCGCCTGACCCTGTCGCTGGACGGCCACATCTCGCGGGCCAACAGCAAGCCCGGCGCTCGGAATGGCGCGAGCTCGACGATGCTGTCGATGGGCGCCCCGGTCATCGCCGCGCACTCGGTCGACTTCACGGGCACGATCCCGGTGCAGAGCATTACCGTCAACGACGCGGCCCCGCGCGGAAACGGCAACGGCAGGCTGGACGCCGGCGACCTGGGCAGCCAGGTGGCGCGCACGTTCTCGCAACGACAGTCGCAGGAGATCAAGGAGCTCCGCTTCGACGGCGCCTGGGACCTCGACGACTCGGGCAGCCGCTTCGAATTCGGCGCGAACTACCGCGACTCCGAGATGCGGCAGTCCAACATCAACACCCAGCAGGACCTGGGCAGCTGGGGCATCTCGAATCCCCGGGACATCTCGCAGTACGCGGGCAACCTGGTTCAGGAGTTCTGCCTGGCCTGCGCGTTCAACGAGCTGGATCCGGGCCAGAGCGGCTCGGGGCTGATCGCCTTCCGGGGCGATCCGCTCGCGCTGTATGACGCCCTTTCGGCCGCCTACCTGGCGCGCGGCAACCCGATCAGCATCACGGGCCAGAACGACAACCGCGTGCAGGAGAAGATCCTCGCCGCCTACGGCCAGCTGACCTGGAAGGGCGAGATCGCCGACCGGCCGGCCAGCATGGTCGCCGGCATCCGCTACGAGCGGACCAAGGTGGACTCCACCTCGCTGATCCGGACGCCGCGGGCGGTGGTCTGGACCGCCGACAACGACTTCAGCGTCGCGACCACGGCGACGTTCGAGCCGATCGAAGGCTCGGGCAAGTACAACAACCTGCTGCCCTCCCTGGACTTCCAGATCGAGGTCATGGACGACGTGGTGGCGCGCGCCTCGTTCAGCCGCACCATCGCGCGGCCCGACTACGGCAACCTGTTCGCAGCCGTGACCGCCCAGGCGCCCAACCGGCCGATCGCCAACGGGGCCGTTCCGCTGGGCACCGCGGGGAACCCTGACCTCGAGCCGCTGATCTCGGACAACTTCGACGTCTCGCTGGAGTGGTACTACAAGCCGGGCAGCTTCGTTTCGGCGGCGCTGTTCGAGAAGCGGGTGAACAACTTCGTCGGCACCGGCACGGTGATGCGCAACCTGTTCGGCCTGCGCGACCCGAGCTCGGGTCAGGCGGGCACCCGTTCCGGCCAGGCGCGGCAGCTTCTCACGGACGTGGGCGCCGACCAGACCGACGTGAACCTGTTCACGGCCACGGCCCTGATCATCCAGAACGCCGGCAACGTGGCCGCGGCCCAGTCCCAGTTCCAGGCCAACCGCCAGACGCTTCCGGGCGGCGGCCTGGGCGACCTGAACCAGGCGTTCGTCGACCAGATCCTGGCCTCGATGGACATCGAGGCGAACGCCAGCGACCCGCTGTTCAACTTCCAGGTGGCGCAGCCGATCAACAACCGCTCGGCCAAGATCTGGGGCTTCGAAGTCGCCGGGACCCACTTCTTCGGGGAGACGGGCTTCGGGATCGCCGGCGCCTACACCTTCGTCGACGGCGATATCGGCTTCGACATCGGCGCCGATCCGGGCCAGGACCAGTTCGCCTTGCTGGGGCTCAGCGACACGGCCAACGTGACGCTGATCTACGAGAAGTACGGCTTCTCGGCCCGTGTGGCCTGGAACTGGCGCGACAAGTTCCTGGCGGCGACCAACCGCGGCGGCTCGCGCAACCCGGTGTTCGTCGAGGCCTTCGACCAGGTGGACCTGAACGTCAGCTACGACGTGAACGAGAACATCGCGGTCTCATTCGAAGGTATCAACCTCTTCAAGGAGCACCTGCGGACCCACGCACGCGACGAGGACCAGCTGTGGTTCGCGCAGGAACTGGACACGCGCTACCTTCTGGGGGTGCGGTACAAGTTCTAGTCTGGCTAGGAGTTGGGCCGGCAAGACGGGAGGCCGCTGTTCGCAGCGGCCTCTTTCCGCTGGGGCGAGCGTGCGATGACGAACAGGGTGCTGCTGAACAACGTGGACCACGCGGAGCTCCGCGTGATCACCCGTCGCGGCCCCGAGTTCGGCGACGCGGTGAACCAGGTGCTGGTCTTCCCCACCGAATTCGACGCGCTGCAGCGGGAATACCCGATCCTGTTCCGCAAGGACGCCGACGGCAAGTACCAGGCCGTGGCGCTGCTGGGCCTGGACCGGGACGAGAACCTCTACCTCGAAGGCGCCCGTTGGAACGCCCGCTACATCCCGGCCTCGCAAGAGCGGGGGCCGTTCTCGATCGCGCTGCAGGACGCGGGTCCCGGCGGCGAGGGCGGCCAGCCGATGATCCACATCGACCTGGACCACCCGCGGGTCAGCCGCACCGAGGGCGAGCCGCTGTTCCTGCCGGCCGGCGGCAATGCGCCCTACCTGCAGCACGTCGCGCGGCTCCTGGGCACGCTCTACGATGGGCTGGAGGTGAACGGCCCCTTCTTCGCCGCCTTCGACGAGCTGGGGCTGATCGAGCCGGTGGCGCTGGAGGTGAAGCTGAACGACCGCGAGGCCTACGACCTGCCCGACGTCTACATGATCTCGCACGAGCGCCTGGCGGCGCTGCCCGGCGCCGAGCTCGAGCGGCTGAACCAGTCGGGGCTGCTGCGGGCGGCATACGCGGTGCTCTCGTCGCTGGGCAACATGGCCTGGCTGGTGGAGGCCAAGAACCGCAAGCTGGCGGGGCTGTGATGGAAGGCGCGCGTCGCGTCGAGGCCCTAACCGGGGCGCGGCCCGCCGACATCCGGATCAACGATCTGGTGCGCGAGCAGAAGCCGGTGGTCTTCAAGGGACTGGCGCGCGACTGGCCGCTGGTCCGCCAGGGCCTGCAGTCGGCCCGCGCCGCGATGGCCTATCTGAAGGGCTATGACGCCGGCCATCCGGTGACCGCCTATGAGGGCCCGCCCGAGATCAAGGGCCGGTTCCACTACGATCCGGCGATGACCGGCCTGAACTTCCGCACCGCGCGGCTGGGCCTGGGGGCCTTCTTGGACCGGCTGGCCGAAACCTTGGACGAGGACGACCCGCCGTCGCTCTACATCGGCTCGACCGACGTGGACGGCTATCTGCCCGGGCTCCGGGCGGAGAACGACCTGGGGCTGGATCCCGCCGCGTTCGAGCCGCAGCCGCCGCTGGTGAGCATCTGGATCGGCAACCGCACGACGGCGGCGGCCCACTACGACATGTCGAACAACATCGCCTGCTGCGTGGCGGGCCGCCGGCGGTTCACGCTGTTCCCGCCCGAGCAGATCGAGAACCTGTATCCCGGGCCGCTGGAGCCGACGCCGGGCGGGCAGGTGGTGAGTCTGGTGGACTTCGAGCGGCCGGACTTCGACCGCCATCCCCGGTTCCGCGAGGCCCTCGCCGCGGCGCAGGTGGCCGAGCTCGAGCCCGGCGACGTGCTGATCTATCCGGCGCTGTGGTGGCACCAGGTCGAGGCGCTGGAGCCGTTCAACATCCTGGTGAACTACTGGTGGAACGCCGCGCCGGCGTTCATGGACACGCCGCAGACGACGCTGCTGCACGCGCTGCTCAGCCTCCGCGATCGCCCGGCGCACGAGAAGGCCGGCTGGAAGGCCCTGTTCAACTATTACGTCTTCGGCCCGGCCGAGCGGCCTGCCGCGCACCTGCCGCCGGCGGCGCAAGGGCCGCTGGGCCCCCTGGACGAGCTCCGCGCCCGGCGGCTGCGGGCCCAACTGCTCAATCGCCTGAACCGTTAACCGCGCAACGCGGGGGGAAACGCATGCAAGACCAGATCGTGAAGAAGGTGGTGGTCGCCGGGGGCGGCTCGGCCGGATGGATGGCGGCGGCGGCGCTGTCCACTCAGCTGGGAGGGCTGCTCGACATCACCCTCGTGGAGTCCGACGCCATCGGCATCGTGGGCGTGGGCGAATCCACCATCCCGACGGCGCGGACGTTCGTGCACCTCCTGGGGCTCGACGAGCGCGAGTTCATGCGCGAGACGGGCGCCACGTTCAAACTGGGCATCCTGTTCGAGAACTGGGGCGAGGTCGGCGACCGCTACATCCACTCCTTCGGCCAGGTCGGCAAATCGACCCTGATGGCGCATTTCCACCACATGTGGATGCAGGCGAAGGACCAGGGCTTCGGCGGCGACCTTGGAGACTACTGCCTGGAGCTTCGCGCCTCGGAGGAGGGCAAGTTCTACATGGCCGAGAACTTCCCCATGAACTACGCCTACCACATCGACGCGACGCGCTTCGGCCAGTACCTGCGCCGGCGCTGCGAGAACAAGGGCGTGCGCCGCGTGGAGGGCAAGATCCGTGAGGTGCAGCAGCACCCCGAGAGCGGCCACATCACCGCGCTGGTCCTGGAATCGGGCGAGCGGGTCGAGGGCGACCTCTTCATCGACTGCACCGGCTTCCGCGCGCTCCTGATCGAGCAGACTCTGAAGGCGGGCTTCGAGGACTGGGGCCAGTGGCTGCCGAACGACCGCGCCATCGCCTGCCAGACGCGCACGACGCAGCCGCCGCTGCCGCTCACCCGGGCCACGGCGCATACGGCGGGCTGGCAATGGGGCATCCCGCTGCAGCACCGCGAAGGCAACGGCTGGGTCTACAGCAGCGAGTTCATGTCGGAGGACGAGGCGACCGCGACCTTCCTGAGCCAGCTGAAGGGCGAGAAGCTGACCGATCCCTGGAAGCTCCAGTTCCGGCCCGGCCGTCGCAAGAAGGCCTGGGACAAGAACTGCGTCTCGATCGGCCTGGCCGCTGGCTTCATCGAGCCTCTGGAGGCGACCTCGCTGCACATGATCATGATCGCGGTGACGCGGCTCTTGCAGCTGTTCCCGTTCCACGGCGTGAACGATGCGCTTCAGAACCGCTTCAACTTCCTGGCCAACCAGGAGATCGAGCGCATCCGCGACTTCATCATCCTGCACTACAACGCGACCGAGCGGACGGACACGCCGTACTGGAACCGCTGCCGGACGATGGAGATTCCCGCGTCGCTGAAGGAGCGGATCGACCTCTTCCGCGAGACCGCCCAGGTCTATCACATCCCCGGCGAGCTGTTCCTGATCGACTCGTGGCTGCAGGTGATGCTGGGCCAACGCATCCGGCCGAAGACCCACCACCTGATGGGGGCGCTGATGCCGCCGGAGCAGCTGGAGATGGCGCTCGCCGACCTGAAGCGCAACATCGACGGGGCGGTGGCCAAGCTGCCCAGCCACCAGGCCTTCATCGACCAGTACGCGCCCGTGCCGCGGGAGGCGGCTCCGGCGTGAATGCGCCGCCTTAGCGGAGTGCGCTTATCGCCTCGCGCAGGCCTGGCAAGCGGTCACAGATCTCACGCTGCAGCGCATCCCGCCGAGCCCAGAGCTCTAGATACCAGTCGCGACGACGACCGATCTGGTCGGCGAACATGCGGCGGTCTCGGACTTCCTGCCACGCCCGCCTGGCCATCTCGCGGCGCTTGCCGGGATCGCGAAGCGCCCTGGCGAGGAGCGGCGCCCATTGCTCGCGGCTGCGGGCGATCAGCCCGTTCTCCCCGTGCCGCACCACATCGGCGTAGACGAGGGGGGAAGCGATGATCAGCGCCCCGCTCTGGGCCGCGTCTAAAAACTTGGCGTCGCTCTTCGCCTCGTGCGCTGGACCGCCGGACAAGGGCGAGAGCGTAACGGTGCAAGTCCGCATCAGCTCGAGGTAGCGTTCGTACGGCATGTACGACTCGAGCCGCTTGCGGCGCGTTGGCAAGGCGTCGAACACGGCCTGGTCGCCGACGACTACGAACTCGGTGTCGGGGAACTGGCGTATCGCCGGCGTGAGCGAGCGCGCTACCTCCACGGCAAACGGTCCGCGCGTGACGGCGCCGTAGAAGACCCGTCGCGGCCGGTCGCCTTCGGGAAACGGCGGAAGGTCGAACACCGAATTGGGGAAGACGGCCACCTCTGGGTTGTGCCGCAAGAACGCCTCGGCAAGCTTCTCCGTAGACACTTGGACGGCGGCCATCCCCCGAGCGATATTCCATGTCTGCTCGCTCGAAGCGACGCCCGTGACGGCCGCCACAAGCTCGGGGTGATCGTCGTACTCCAGAACCGGAAGCCAGCCGGCGGCGAGGGTAGGCGCCAGCCATTGACGCAGTGCCTGCAAAGAATAGGCGCCCGGGCGCTGGCAGATCACGATCCTGGGGGTCCGATCAGGCAGGTCCGGCAGGTTGAACGGCGCCGTGCGGAAATGGGCGACGATCCGCGGATCCGTATCGAGTTGCGTCGTGGGCAGCCGCGTGCGGATGTCTAGGAGCTTGGGGGCGAACGCCCAGAACTCGACGTGTAAGCGCCCGTGGCGGGCGTCGGCCGCGTCTTGCGCGATCCACACCGGCTGTGTTTCGGTGCCTCGGGTCTTCACGACCGTGAACCCGCGCGCCGCCAGCTGCGCGGATGGCTTTTCCCCGTGGGCCCCCCCGGCGATGGCCAGGGCTCCGCCCGCCGCCAGACGAACGCTGGCGAGAAGGTCTTCGAGGGGCGCGCCTGGTCCGAGCACGACCAGATCGACCAGAGCGTCGTCCTGTGCTTCGCCCGCGAAGTACTGGACGGGCGCGTTGGGATTGCGACGGCCATACGCGGCCAGGAACCCTTCGAAATTGTCTCCGGCGTAGAGGACGCGGCGCGCCGTGAGCGGGGCGGCTTGGGCCAGGCGGAGCTCAGCAGCGTCGGTTGCATCGCTGCGCGTCGAAGGACCGCGCCTCAAGATTGTGACTCCAAATGGGTGCGGCGAGGCGAATCGCCCAACGAGAGGCTAACATCTGTCGGCTGCGGTGACATTGGCGACCGGCTTTGCGCGCACGCGGGCGGCGGTGCTAAGCAGAGACCATGTCGAGCCCTCCGCAATCCTCCCTGCTCAATCCCCTGTACCAAAGCTTTCTGCGCGGGGCGAAAGGCCGGCCCCCCATCGACAAGCTCCATCATTACTTCGATGTCTATCATAAGCACCTCGACGGCTTCCGCGGCCGGGCGCCGACCATACTCGAGATCGGCGTGCAGAATGGCGGGGCGCTGCACATGTGGAAGGACTACTTCGGTGAGGGCGCACGGGTCTTCGGGGTTGACGTGGACCCGGCGTGTGAACATCGCGGCCCGCCAGACTCGAAGGTGTTCATCGGCAGTCAAGCCGATCCTGACTTCCTGCGCCGTGTCGTTGCCGAGACCGGGCCGTTGGATGTCGTGATCGACGACGGCGGGCACACCGCCAATCAGATGATCGTCAGCTTCGAGACGCTCTACCCCCACATGAAGTCGCCGGGCGTGTACCTAGTCGAGGACGTCTGCACCCAATTCTGGGGCGGTGGTTGGCTGGACGACCCGCAGGGACGGACGTTCATCGACTACGCCCGCGATCTAGTCTCCGTGCTCCATGAGTGGACAGGCAAGCGCTCGAACTTCGGAGCGCTGCGAACCCCGCCTCACCAGCGAGCCGCCCCACTGCCGGCGTCGGACCTTTGCCGCGCCACCTTCTCGGTCTGCTTCTACGACAGCATCGTGGTGATCGTGCGCCGGAACCGGCCGGAACCCTGGATCGAGTTGAGGATCCAAGATCCTGAGATCTCCCCGGCGCCCCCGCGGGGCGGGTGACCCTAAGGCCGGCGCATTAGATCGGCCGTAGGCGATCTTTGAGGTAATTCTGTAGCGCCCTAAGCGCGCGCTGGTCCTCGGTGAGCTGCTGCTGGTGAGTAATCTCCCGCGCGCCGTGCAGCCGCCCGTTGGAGTAGTCCTTGATGCGGGGAAGGATCCGGTTGGGGTGCGCGTCCAGCTTCGTGGAGTCTTTCAGGAAAACGGCGACGTAGTCGTTGAGATACCCGCCCGCCTGATCGGAGGTGTAGGATTCCAGTTCGATGACGTCATAGCCCTGCCGAACCGCCCAGCGGGCGAGGGCGCTGCCTGCGTCGGGGTAGAAGCGCCAGCAATCGACCGGATAGCCGTGTACTGGGCCGTTGGACGGAGCGTTCAGATAGAAAAGCCCGCCAGGCTTGAGTATGCGGATGGCCTCCAAGAACGTTAGCCAGAAGAACTCGGAGTGCTCGAAACAGGAGCTGCTTACGACAACATCGATGCTCTCGTCCTCGAGAGGAAACGCGTAGGGATCCTCAAGGACGATGTCGACGCCCTTGGCTTTGGCGAAGTCGAGCCCGATGTACTTCACGCCGACAAACTGATCCCGGATAGACCCGTTCACGTTCTGAGATCCGATCTCGACCACCGTCACTTCCCCCAGAGGTCGAACATAAGCGTCGAAGAAGAGCTTGGCGTTCGTGATCGCCGTGCGGTGAACCATTTTGTGGAGCCTTATTTGGCGCGGATGCGGAGGGGCTGCTTCGCCCGAGCTTCAAGCCCGAATGTAAAGGGAGAGATCAAACTCGTGGAGCAACGTCTCGGCCGCGACCGGTCGGTTCACGGTCCAGTATGTCTCGAAACTATCAGGCGTAAACTGGAGGTCTCGGTAGCGATCGATGATCTGGAAGTAGCGCTCGTAGAGCACGGTTGAGTCCGGGTCGAGGTTGCTGACCATGATGCTGCCGGTTGGGCGGACGTCCACGGGGGTGATGCGCAGTTCGGGACGCAGTTCCCGCAGTATCGAGACCACCTTCCAGACGTCGCCCGTCCACCACTGCGCCACGGCCTGATCTCGCCGTTGCTCGGGCCGATGCGTCCGCTCCGTCATCTCAATGTTTGGAGGAAGGCAGTCGTCGAGCAGGATGACGGACCGTCGATCACAGGTCCGTTCGGTGTTGATGAAGTCCCGCAGCAAGTACTCGAAGAGGTGGAGCCCATCGAGGAAGGCGACGTCCACCGAGCCGCGGAACACATCGCGCGGATCGTGGTCTCGGAAGAACTCGTCGCTCGTCATCTGATAAAGGTGCAGCACCCGCTTCCTGCCAAGCGGATCGTGCTTAAGGGTGAAGTTCGGATCGACGCCGATGGAGTGGCATTCCGCCTTGGCGAGGGTCGCGCCGTCGCGCACGCCGATCTCAAGATAGTTCCTCGCGCCCTTTTTCCGCAGGAGTTCGGCGATGAAGTCGCGATAGGTGGTCGCGCCCAGCGTCTTGCGCGAGGCGGCCGCCGCGGGCTCTTGGCTGGGATTCGCTTGGCTCATCCAATCCGTCTCTGTGTTGCTAGTCCCGCCAACACCGGGCCGGACGAAGGCTGCCATCGCTACCGACAAGTTGCGGCCGCGGCTAGTCCCCAGCCGGGCACGGCACAGCCCGAGGCTTGAGAACATTCGTCTTTCGAACTTCGGCGAAGGATGGTGGATGCGACAGGGATTGAACCTGTGACCCCCTCGGTGTGAACGAGGTGCTCTCCCGCTGAGCTACGCATCCGCCGAAGCGCGACCGTCGAGATCAGGTCGCGCGGGAGGTGGGGCGTATAGCCGGAAGGCTTACGCCTCGCAAGCGCCGAGCAGCCTTTCGCAGGCGTTCGGCAACTCGTCGAAGTGGTGGATCAGGATGTCGGGATCGAGCTCGGCCGCCGGCGTCTCGGTGTAGCCGAAGCTGACCAGGATCAGGCCCGCGCCGGCGGCCCGCGCGGCGCCGGCGTCGGTGGCCGCGTCGCCCACCATGATCGTACGGGCCATGTCGCCGCCGACGGCGTCCACGGCGGCGGCCAGGTGTCTCGGGTCGGGCTTGATGGCGGGGGCGGCGTCGGCGCCTACGACCACCTCGAAGCGGTCGGCGATTCCCAGCGCGCCCAGCAGCGAGGCCGAGAGGCCGGTAAGCTTGTTGGTGCAGACGCAGAGCTTCGCGCCCCGGGCCTTCAGCGAATCCAGGGCTTCGACGCAGCCGGGATAGGGCCGGCTCTCGTCGGCGATGCGTTCGAGATAGCGGGCGATGAAGCGGTCGAAGAGGACGGGGACACGGGCTTCGTCCAGCGGCGCGCCGGCCTCGGCGAAGCCGCGCTGGATCAGCCAGCGCGCGCCCTTGCCGATGAACGGCCGGGCCTCGTCGAGCGGGAACGGCCGGACGCCTTCGGCCACCAGCAGCTCGTTCAGCGTGCCGATCAGGTCGGGCGCGGTGTCGACCAGCGTGCCGTCGAGGTCGAAAGCGATCACCGCGCCCTGCAGGTCCTTAGCCGCCATTGATCACCGCGGTCGCCTGGTCCAGCCCCTGGGCGTAGTCGGTCAAGGCCTCGGCGGTCAGGCCGACGTAGGTGCGGGCGTCGTCGAAGCGCCGCTCTTCGATGGCCTCGCGGATGCCGGGCAGGGTCTTGGCGCCGTAGCCGGTGAAGCGGCCGGGCGCATAGATCATGTTCCGGTACCAGGGCCGGTGCGGCAGGCCCTTCTCGCGCAGCAGGCGCTGCTCCAGCGTGAGCGTGATCGCGTCGAGCCGCCTGCGCTGGGCGGGTGTCAGCGCGTCGCCCTTGGCGGCCAGGGCCCGATCGAAGGCCTCGGCGCTGGCCTTCAGCCGGACCACGGCCTGGTCCATCGGCGCGAAATCGAGGGCGGGCGAGGGGGCGAAGGCCGCGGGATCGCCGCGCGACTGGGTCGGGTCGTCGGCCAGCTTGTAGGCGCCGGCGGCCAGCAGCTTGGCCTGGACGGCGGCCTCGTCGCGCTTGGCGGCGTCCAGCCGCTTCACCTCGTCGAGGTAGCCGGCGACGGTGTGGGCGAAGTCGCCGTAGCGCTGCACCGGACGGTCCGCGTCGGCGATGCGGATCACCAGGCGTCCGATGGTGTCGGCCAGGGCGCCCGCATAGACGTGGCCCGGGTCGACGAACCGGCTGTGGTGCTCATAGGTGTCGTAGGCCGAGTGATAGACCCCGCCGGACTCGCCTTCGCCGCCGTAGCTGACGTTCAGGGCAGGCAGGCCCAGGTGCTGCAGGAAGGCGGAATAGTCTGAGCCCGAGCCCAGCGGGCCGATGGGCAGGTCCTTGGCGGGATCCAGCGCAATTTTTGCGACGCTCCGGGCCTGTTCGGACGCGCCCGGCGCGGTTCCGTTCACGGCGTATCGCGCGCGCAGCCGGTCGCGGACCGAGACGCCGGTCTGCGGGTCCTTCACGTCGGCGGCGACCTGGTTGACCAGGTGCTGGAAGGCGTGGCTGCCGTCCACGTCCAGGAAGCCCCGGGCGTTGGAGTCGGAGTTGATGTAGATCACCGCCTTCTTCTTCAGCTCGGCGGCGTGCTGTTCGGCCCATTCGGTGGAGCCCAGCAGCATGGGCTCCTCGGCGTCCCAGCTGGCATAGACGATCGTGCGCTTCGGCCTCCAGCCGGCCTTCTTCAGGTCGCCAAGCGCCTTGGCCTCGCCCATCATGGCCACGTGGCCCGAGATCGGGTCGGTGGCGCCGAACACCCAGCCGTCGCGGTGGTTGCCGCGGACCACCCACTCGTCCGGCTTCTCCGAGCCCTTCAGCTTGGCGATGACGTTGTAGGCCGGCTTGGGCGTCCACTCGGACTTCACCTTCAGGCGCACCTGACCGCCGTTGCCGCCCACGTGGTAGGTGATCGGCAGGCCGCCGCGGAACGAGGCCGGCGCGACCGGGCCATCCAGGGACTTCAGCAGCACCTGGGCGTCGCCGTAGGAGATCGGCAGCGTCGGGATCTTCAGGATGGTCGGCGACTGTTCGCGCGGCGTCCGCTTCGCGTTCTTCGTCGCGCCATAGCCGATGGTCGTGGGATCGCCCGGCGCATAGGTCATGTCGGCCACGGAACCGCGCTGGAAGCCGGTGGGTGGGCGCGCGGCGCCTTTCGGATAGACGTCGTCGGCGGAATAACCGTCGTCGCGCGGGTCGGAATAGATGATGGCCCCCACCGCGCCGTGCTCCTGGGCCAGCTTGGGCTTCAGGCCGCGCCAGCCCTGGCCGTAGCGAGCGATGACGATCTTGCCCTTCACCGACACGCCCATGCGCTCCAGCGCGTCGTAGTCGGCGGGCATGCCGTAGTTGACGTAGACCAGTGGTGCGGTGACCTCGCCGTCGCCCTGGAAGGCGACGTAGGCGGGCAGGGCGTCCTGCTGGCGGGTGCTGCTCTCGTCGCCGGGAACGGCCGGCTCGGTGAGCGTGGCCTTGAACGGCGCGCCGGGCCCGCTGACCAGCTCAAGCCCCACCTCCTGCGGCGTGGGATACAGAACCCAGAACGTTTCGATCTTCGCGTCCCAGCCCCAGTCCTTGAACTGCTTCAAGGTCATTTCGGCGTTCGCCTTGTTGTGCGGCGCGCCCACGTGGATCGGCAGGGCGGACATGGTCTTCAGCCAGCCGCCCATCTCGGCGGGGTTCAGCTGCGCCTTGAACCGCTCTTCCAATGCGAGGTCCGGCGCAGCCTGGACGGCCGGCGCGACGGACAGGGCTGCGACCGCGCAGGCGGCCAGCAGGCTCGTGAAACGCTGGGACGATGTCATGGAAGCTCCCCCGATGGAGGCGGGACGCTAGCCCGGTGTCGCGCCGGACCACAAGGCTTGCTAAGGCGTTTCGGCGTCCGTGACTCAGAGCCTGACCAGGAGCCTTCGCCGCATGACCGCCAGAGCCGCCGTGATCCTGGCCGCCGGACAGGGCACGCGCATGAAGTCGCCGATCCCAAAGGTGCTGCACAAGGTGGGCGGGCGCAGCCACCTGGACCGCATGATCGACACCGTGCAGGCGACGGGCTGCGAGCGCATAGTCGTCGTCGTCGGCACGCATAGCCCTTCGGTGCGCGAGGCCGTGGAGAAGCGGCTGGGCGCCGCCGCCGTCGCGGTCCAGACGGAGCCGCTGGGCACGGCCCACGCCGTGCTCGCCGCCAAGGACAACCTGGCCGATTTCGACGGCGACGTGCTGATCACCTACGCCGACGCCCCGCTGCTGTCGGCCACCGACCTCGCGCCGCTGTTCGAACTGCGCGCCAAGGGCGTCGACCTGGCCATGCTGACCTTCGAGCCCGCGGACCCGCTGCTGTACGGCCGCGTGATCAAGGGCGCGGACGGCCACGTCATCCGCATCGTCGAGGCGCGCGACGCCACGCCCGAGGAGCGGGCGGTGAAGACCTGCAACGCCGGCATGATGGCCGCCGACCGGGCCCGGCTGTTCGGCTGGCTGTCGCAGGTCGGCAACGACAACGCCAAGGGCGAATACTACCTCACCGACATTGTCGGCATCGCCGTGCACGAGGGCGGCCTGGTCCGCGCCCATTCCGCGCCCGAGACGGCGGTGATGGGCTGCGATACGCCCGCCCAGCTCGCCCAGGCCGAGGCGATCTGGCAGCAGCGCCGGCGGGCCCACTTCCTGGCCGAGGGGGTGACGATGCTGGCGCCGGAGACGGCGCACTTCTCGTGGGACACCGAGATCGAGCCCGGGGTCACGATCGAACAGTTCGTGGTCTTCGGCCCGGGCGTGAAGGTGGAGAGCGGCGCGGTGATCCGCGCCTTCAGCCATCTGGAGGGCGCGGTGGTCCGGTCGGGCGCCCTGGTCGGCCCCTATGCCCGGCTGCGGCCCGGCGCCGACATCGGACCCGACGCCCATATCGGCAACTTCGTCGAGGTGAAGAACGTGACGGTGGGCGCGGGCGCCAAGGCCAACCACCTGTCCTACCTGGGCGACGGTTCGGTGGGCGCGGGCGCGAACATCGGGGCCGGCACGATCTTCTGCAACTACGATGGCTTCTTCAAATACCGGACCGAGGTGGGCGAGTACGCGTTCATCGGCTCGAACACCGCCCTCGTGGCGCCGGTGAAGGTGGGAGCGGGCGCCATGACCGGCTCGGGCTCGGTGATCACCCGCGACGTGCCGGACGACGCGCTCGCCCTCGAGCGCAGCACGCAAGCGGACAAGGCCGGCTGGGCCAGGGCCTTCCGCGAGAAGAAGTCGGCCGAGAAAGCAGCAGCGAAGAAGAAATGAGCGACGCAGACGCGCAGAAGCAGGCCGTCGGCGAAGCCGCCGCGGCCCTGGTCGAGGACGGCATGGTGGTGGGGCTGGGCACCGGCTCCACGGCCGCCTGGTTCGTGAAGGCGCTGGCGGCGCGCAAGCTGGACATCGTGGGCGTGGCGACCTCGCAGGCCACCGCCGAGCTTGCCACGAGCCTGGGCATGAAGATCGCCGAGCTGGGCGAGACCCGCGAAATCGACCTGACCGTCGACGGGGCGGACGAGATCGGGCCCGGCCTGTCGCTCATCAAGGGCGGCGGCGCGGCCCTGCTGCGCGAGAAGCTCGTCTGGGAAGCTTCGAAGCGCTGCGTCGTGATCGCCGACGCCGCCAAGGTGGTGACCACGCTCGGCAAGTTCGCCCTGCCGATCGAGGTTGTCGCCTTCGGGCACAAGACCACCTCGCTCAGGATCTGCGACGCGCTCGCCGAATGCGACATCGGCATCGCGCCCCGCCTGCGCCTGAAGGACGGCCAGCCGGTGAGAACCGACGGCGGCAACCTTATCTATGACGCAGCCTGCGGGCGGATCGAGGAGCCGGCGGCGCTCGCCGCGGCGCTGAAGAGCGTCACCGGGGTCGTGGACCACGGCCTGTTCCTCGACCTGGCCGACCAGGCCTTGATCGGCGGGCCCGACGGCGTACGCACGCTCGAGCCCTGAAGCGAAGGAACTCCGACTTGGCGGGATACGACTACGACCTCTTCGTGATCGGCGCGGGCTCGGGCGGTGTGCGCGCCGCGCGCGTGGCGGCGCTTTCGGGCGCACGGGTGCTGGTGGCCGAGGAGCACCGCGTCGGCGGCACCTGCGTTATCCGCGGCTGCGTGCCGAAGAAGTTCATGGTCTACGCCTCGGAGTTCGCCCACGGCTTCAAGCTGGCCGAAGGCTACGGCTGGAGCGTGGAGAACGCCCGCTTCGACTGGCCCACGTTCCTGCGCGAAAAGGACAAGGAGATCGGCCGTCTGTCGGGCATCTATGTCCGCAACCTGCAGAACGCCGGCGCCGAGCTCGTGCACGGCAAGGCGCGGCTCGTGGACCGTCACACCGTCGAGGTGGAGGGCCGCGGGCGGGTCACCGCCGAGAAGATCCTGATCGCCACGGGCGGGCGGCCCTGGATGCCCAAGGACCTGGCCGGGATCGAGCACGCCATCACCTCCAACGAGGCGTTCCACATCGAGCAACTGCCGAAGCGGATCGTCATCGCCGGCGGGGGCTACATCGCCGTCGAGTTCGCCTGCATCTTCAACGGCCTGGGCGTGGACACGACCCTGGTGCATCGCGGCCCGAACATCCTGCGCGGCTTCGACGACGACGTGCGCTCGCACGTGGCCGAGGAGATGGAGAAGCGCGGCATCAAGGTGCTCCTGGGCACCCAGCACGCGGCCATCGAGAAGACGCCGACCGGGCTGGTCAGCCGCCTGACCAACGGCATGTCGCCGTGCGAGAGCGACCTGGTGCTCTTCGCGCTGGGCCGCGAACCCTATGTCGAAGGTCTCGGCCTCGAAGCCGCGGGCGTCGAGCTGGACGAGCGCGGCGCTGTGAAGGTGGACGACTACTCCCGCACCAACGTCGACAACATCTGGGCCGTGGGCGACGTCACGGACCGCATCAACCTGACGCCGGTCGCGATCCGCGAGGGCCACGCCTTCGCCGACACCGAGTTCAACAAGCGGCCGACGCGCTTCGACCACGAGATGGTGGCCTCGGCGGTGTTCTCGCAGCCGCCGATCGGTTCGGTGGGCCTGTCCGAGGCGGAGGCGCGGCACACCCACGGCGGCAAGGTGGACATCTACCTCTCGCGCTTCCGGCCGATGAAATACACCTTCGTCGGCCTGGACGAGCGGTGCCTGATTAAGCTGGTGGTGGAGCAGGGGAGCGAGAAAATCTTGGGCTGCCATGTCGTCAGTCCCGACGCGCCCGAGATCATCCAGATGGCCGCGATCGCGCTGAAGATGGGCGTAACCAAGCCGCAGTGGGACTCCACCTGCGCCGTGCACCCGACGCTGGCCGAGGAGCTGGTGACGATGCGCGAGAAGCACACGCCGCCGGCGCTGGGCCAGGTCGCTTGATCCTGCGTCACCAAGACGGATCGCGGCCTGTCCCTCGAAGCGCGTCCGGCCGACTGGAGGCCTGGTGCGGCTGGGTGATGATCGGCGCCGCGGTGTTGGCGATCCCGATCGCCTGGCTGGGCCCGCTGGCGTTCGCGCCGCTGATGGGCCTCGCGGGGCTCTTGTGCCTGCCGGCGCTGCGGCTGGAGGACGAGGACCGGCCGGTCGCGGTGATGCTGTTTGCAGGGCTCGTCTGGGCCGGCATGGCCGCCTCGTGGAGCCCGCATCGGCCTGACGAGCTGGAGGACAGCATCGCCCTGAAGCTCGCGCTGCAACTGCCGCTCTACTGGGCCGCCTGGTGCGGCGCGCGCCGCGCCGATCCCTTTCTGCGCCGGCGTGCGCTGAGTATCCTCGCCTGGGGGCTGGCGGCCGTGGGCGCGGTCATGGTGGTCGAGGCGCTCACCGGCGGCGCGGTCTATCAGGCCATCCGGGCGGCGATCGGCGATCCCGCCAGGCCGGACCTGGCGCGCAAGAACCTGGCCCAGGCGAGCTTCGGCATGGCGCTGCTGTGGCCGGTGGTCGCGGCGGGCGGCATGCGCGCGGGCCAGCCGTGGTGGCTGGCCGCACCCATGGCGATCGGCGCGGGCCTGCTGGCCTTCCTGTTCCTGTCCGACGCTCCCGTGCTGGCGGTGGGCCTGAGCGTGTTCGTGGGCGTGGTCGTGCTCAATCTGCCGCGATCGGGCCCGAAGGCGCTGGCGCTCGCCGCGGCGGCCTTCTTCCTGCTGACCCCGGCCGCCCTGCTGGGCCTGCGCAGCCTGCTGCGCGCCCTGCAGATGACGATCACGCCGCCGGACTCCTGGGCCCAGCGGCTGGGCTACTGGAGCCATTCGCTGGACGCCATCGCCGTCCACCCGATCCGCGGCTGGGGCCTGGACGCGAGCCGCGCCTTCAGCCCCGAGATCATCCTGCACCCGCACAACGGCGCCCTTCAGGTCTGGCTGGAGCTGGGCGTCCCGGGCGCGGTCTGCGCGGCGCTCTTCTGGGCCTTCCTGCTGCGGCGGCTGAGCCGCGAGCGCGCGGACCTCGCCGCCACCGCGGCCTGCGCCTCGGCGGCGGTCTATCTGCTGTTCGGAGCCATCAACTTCGGGATCTGGCAGGAGTGGTGGCTGGGCCTCGGCGCGCTGGCCTGCGTGATCGTCGGCCTGATGAGCGGGGAGAATCCTGCCCCGCAGACCGGTGAAATTCGCCGCACCGCAGCAAAAACGTCGACCGCGGCGGCCTTCTCGGGGTAGAAGCCCGCTTCCGCCGCGGGGGCCGGAACCCCACGTATTGCGGCGCGGAGTATGGAGCGATGACCGAACACTGGACGCCTGCATCCTGGAGAGGGAAACCCGCCAAGCACGTGCCGACCGACTATCCGGATCCGGCCGCGCTTTCGCAGGTGGAACAGACCCTTCGCAAGATGCCGCCGCTGGTGTTTGCGGGCGAGGCGCGCCGTCTGAAGAGCCTGCTGGGCGAGGTGTCGGAAGGCCGCGCGTTCCTTCTGCAGGGCGGCGACTGCGCCGAGAGCTTCAAGGAATTCCACGCGGACAACATCCGCGACCTGTTCCGCCTGATCCTGCAGATGGCGGTCGTGCTGACCTTCGCGGGCGGCAAGCCGGTGGTGAAGGTCGGCCGCATGGCCGGCCAGTTCGGCAAGCCCCGCTCGTCCCCGGTGGAGAAGATCGGGGACGTGGAGCTGCCCAGCTACCGTGGCGACAACATCAACGGCATGGAGTTCACGCCCGAGGCGCGGATCCCCGATCCGCAGCGGCTGATCCAGGCCTATGGCCAGTCGTCGGCGACCCTGAACCTGCTGCGCGCCTTCGCGGGCGGCGGCTATGCCGACCTCTACAACATCCACCGGTGGACCCTGGGCTTCGTCAACGACAGCCCGCAGGGCGCGCGCTACCGCGAATTGTCGGAGAAGATCTCGGAGTCGCTGACCTTCATGGCGGCGATCGGAGTCACGCCCGAGACCCATCCCGAGATGCACCGGGTGGAGTTCTTCACCAGCCACGAGGGCCTGCTGCTGGGCTACGAGGAAGCCATGACCCGGGTCGATAGCACCTCGGGCGAGTGGTACGACACCTCGGCCCACCTGCTGTGGATCGGCGAGCGCACGCGCCAGCTTGACCACGCGCACGTCGAGTTCTTCCGCGGCATCAAGAACCCCATCGGCCTGAAGGTCGGCCCGACCCTGGAGCCGGACGAGCTGCTGCGCCTGATCGACGTTCTGAATCCGAAGAACGAGGCGGGCCGGCTGACGCTCTACGGCCGCTTCGGCTACGACAAGATCGAGGACCGGCTGCCGCGCCTGCTGCGGGCCACCAAGGCCAGCGGCCGCAACGTGGTCTGGGCGATCGATCCGATGCACGGCAACACCCTGACGGCGAACTCCGGCTACAAGACCCGCCCGTTCGACCGGATCCTGTCGGAGGTCCGCAGCTTCATCGACACCTGCAAGGCCGAAGGGGTCCACCCCGGCGGCGTGCACCTGGAGATGACCGGCCAGAACGTCACCGAATGCCTGGGCGGCGCCCGCGCGCTGACCGAGGGCGACCTGGCCGACCGCTACCACACGCACTGCGACCCGCGCCTGAACGGTGAGCAGGCGCTGGAGCTGGCCTTCCTGGTGGCCGAGAAGCTGAAGGAAGACCGGGTGGACCTGTCTAAGCGGGCGGCGGTCAACATCTGACCGCCGTGGCCTTGCGGCCACGCTTCAGCACAGACGATCGACGGGACTGCCGCCGCCCTTGTCCAGCCGGGCTGGGCGGCGCAGTCTCCGCGCCTCTTTGAAAACCGGAACCAACGTCATGGACCGCGCCGCGGCCCAGAATCCCTCGCTCGTGCGCGCCGACCTGAACCAGCTGCTGAAGCTGTCGGGGCCGGTCGTGCTGTCGCGCCTGGGGATCATGACCATGGGCCTCACCGACGCGGTGGTGGTTGGCCGGTTCTCGGCGCGCGAGCTGGGCTACCACGCCCTGGGCTGGGCCCCGACCAGCGTGATCCTGACCGCGCTGGTGGGTCTCCTCGTGGGCGTGCAGGTGATGACCGCGCGGGCCATCGGCGAGGGCCGGCGCGAGCGCACGGGGGCTGTGCTGCGTCGCGGGCTCACCTACAGCTTCTGGCTGGGGATCGCCTCGACGATCTTTCTGGCGCTCGTGGGCCCCCCGTTCCTGCACGTTATCGGCCTTGAGTCGGACCTGGCGGACGGCGCCACCCGGGCGCTCCTGGTGTTCTCGCTGTCGCTGACGCCCTATGCGGTCAGCGTCGCCGCCACGTTCTGGCTCGAAGGGCTGTCTCGGCCGGGACCGGCGGCGGTGGCCATGTGGGCGGCCAATGTCGTCAATCTGGCCCTCGTCCTGCTGTTCGTGCCCGGGACCTTCGGCCTGCCGGCGATGGGCGCGGTGGGTGCGGCCTGGGGCACCTTCGGGGCGCGGATGTTCCTCGCGCTGGCGACGCTGGCCTTCATCTTCCTCTTGCCGGAGGCGAGGGCGCTCGGCGTCTTCCGCAAGCCCGAGCGCGATCGTCCGGCCGAGGCCGAGCAGCGCCGCATCGGCTATGGCGCGGGTCTTTCGAACTTCCTGGAGGTCTCGGCCTTCGCCAGCATGAACGTCATCGCCGGCTGGATCGGCGGCCTGGCCGTGGCCGCCTGGGCCATCGTGCTGAACGTGGCCGCCATCGTCTTCATGGTTCCGCTAGGCCTCGCGACCGGCGCCGCGGTGCTGGTCGGCACGGCCTACGGCGCGCGAGACCGCGCGGGCGTTGCGCGCGCCGGGGTGGTCTCGTTCGGCGTGACGGCGGTGTTCGGCCTGATCGTGTCGCTGGCGATCTGGCCTGCCGCCGACCTGATCAGCCACGGCTACACCAAGGACGCCGCGACCATCGCGATGGCGGCGCCGGCGCTGGCGCTGTCGTGCCTGTTCTTCTTCCCCGACGCTCTGCAGGTGGTCGCCGCCCAGGCGCTGCGCGCGCGCGGCGACGTCTGGCTGCCGACCTACACCCACCTGGCCAGCTACATCGCCATCATGATGCCGCTGGCGTACTGGCTGGCGATCCCGATGAGGCTGGGCATCAACGGCATCGTCTGGGCGGTGATCGTGGCGAGCTTCGTCTCGTGCGCCCTGTTGCTGGGCCGGTTCTGGATGCTCAGCCGCAGGGGGCTCTAGGCGGGCTGCTCTACGCTCCCGCCCCCAGGATCCAGCCTTCCTCCCGCTCGGCGTCGAGCACCACGTCGGGCGCCGTGTCCTTCGGCGGCGCGAAGAGCGCGCCCAGCTTGCTCTGCTCGTCCAGGCGGGCGAAATGTTCAGCCGTGGTGCGGACTTGCGTCAGGTCCTTCACCTCGCCGGGCGCGCCCTGGGGCTTCAGCATCGAGGGGTAGACCTCGGCCGCGACGACATCGACGCCGGCCAGGTCGGCCTCGGTCAGGGCCTTGAACCCCGTCTCGAACGGCCAGACGCGGAAGCCCTCGCCGCGGGCCAGCTTCAGCCGGCGCACGAATGGGATGCCCAGGATCGCCTGACCGCCGACCGAGCCGTTGTAGTAGAGCTTCCAGATCGAGGCCGCGCCCTTGGCGGCCAGATCGGCGTGCCGGAATTCGGGCAGGTCATCGGGACCGTGGGCGCGGGTGCGCTTGGGCTGCAGCGTCGTCAGCGCATCCTTCGGCGGGCAGCCCCAGAACGGGAACGGGCCGCCGGTGATGCGCCGGTTGATCTCGGAGCCCACCCCGAAGCGGTTGTTGGTGTTGTCGGCCTTGTCCTTGACCATCTTGTTGAGCTGGTCCCAGGTCGCCCGCCAAGGCTCTTCGCCTGGCAGCTTCAGCGCGGCCGCGAAGCCGCGCGGGAAGCCCAGCGGGAAGTCGAAGCCCATCAGGCAGCGCTCGTTGCGCTTCTTCAGGTCGTCGAGGATGGCGGTCAGCCGCGTCTCGGCCTCGGCGCGGGTGGCCGGGTTGTAGCTCTCGAAGGCGAGGCGGAAGCGCACGTCCCGCTTCAGCACCCCGATCCAGATCGAGTCCGCCCCGGTGGTCGGCTTCGCCGCCGCACTCCAATCGACAATCACATAGGCGCTGAACAGGCGCGGCACTTGGCAGGCTCCGGGGCAGGGGACGAGGAGGGGTTTTACCCCCTCCGCCCGGCCTACGCGAGCTTCACCAGCATCTTGCCGAGGTTCTCGCCCTTGAAGAGGCCGAGGAAGGCGTCGGGCGCGCGCTCAAGGCCCTCGAACACGGTCTCCTTCCAGGTGATCTTGCCCTCGCGCACCCAGCCGGCCAGCTCGCGCTGGAACTCGGCCTGCATGTCGGCATGGCTCGAGACGATGAAGCCCTGGATGCGCAGCTGCTTGCCCACGACCAGCATCAGGTTCTTGGGGCCGGGCGGCAGCTCGTTGGCGTTGTACATCGAGATCATCCCGCACTCGGCGAAGCGGGCGAAGGGACGGGCCGCCGTCAGCGCCGCCTCCAGGTGTTCGCCGCCCACGTTGTCGAAGTAGACGTCGATGCCGTCGGGCGCGGCGCGCATCAGGGCCGCGGTCAGGTCGGGCTCGGCCTTGTAGTCGATGGCGTGGTCGACGCCGATATCCTTCAGGAAGGCGACCTTCTCCGGCCCGCCGGCCGAGCCGATGACTGTGTGGCCCTTGGCCTTGGCGATCTGGCAGACGACCGAGCCCACCGCGCCGGCCGCGCCGGAGACGAACACCACGTCGCCGTCCTTCAGGCTCGCGATCCGCAGCAAACCCACATAGGCCGTCAGGCCCGGCATGCCGGCGACGCCCAGGAAAGCCTGGGGCGGGAGGCCGTGGGTGTCCAGCTTCTGCAGTGCGCCGACCGGGGCGTTGAAGGCGTCGCGCCAGCCCAGCATCGACTGCACCAGGTCGCCGGGCTTCAGGCTGGGATCGTTCGATGCGACCACCTCGCCGACGGCGCCGCCCTGCATGGCCTCGCCCAGGGCGAAGGGCGGCACGTAGCTCTTCACGTCGTTCATGCGGCCGCGCATGTACGGGTCCACCGTCATCCAGAGGTTCCGCACCTGCACCTGACCGGGACCGGGCTCCGGCAGGTCGACCGAGACCAGCTCGAAGTTGTCGTGGGTGGGCATCCCGGAGGGGCGGCTCTTCAGGCGAATCTCGCGCGCGACGGTCATGGGCGTCCTCTCAAGTCATGGTTCAAACAACTGTTTAGCCTGAGCGGCCCACTGGCGTCGAGCAATGGCGTCGAGCAGTGGCGTCGAGCGGCCGGAGCATGCTAGGCCGCCGGCGCCCAGACGAAGGGGAATCCATGACCGGCATCTTGCGAGGCGGCGTGATCGGCGCCGGCGTGTTCGGCGGCTACCACGCGCGCCAGTACGCCCAGCTGCCGGGCGTGGCGCTTTCGGCCGTACTCGATCCGCACCCCGACCGTGCGGCGAAGGTGGCCGTGCCCCTGGGCGGCCGCGCCTTCCACGAAATGGAGGCCTTCCTCGACGCCGTGGACGTGGTGACCATCGCCTCGCCGGCCACCTGGCATGCGGAACAGGCGCTGGCGGCGATCGCCGCGGGCAAGCCGGTCTACATTGAAAAGCCCATCGCCATCAGTGTGGCCGACGCCGAGAAGGTGCGCGCCGCGGCCGCGGCCGCCGGGGTGGTCGTCGCCTGCGGCCATCAGGAGCGGGTGGTGTTCCGGGCCATGGGCCTGCTGGACGTGCCCGAACAGCCGGTGCTGCTGGAAGCCCTGCGCCATGGCCCGCCTTCCGAGCGCAGCCGGGACGTTTCGGCGGTCCTGGACCTGATGGTGCACGACCTGGACCTGGCGCTTTCGATCACCACGGCCGAGCCGGTGACGGCGGAAGGCGAGGGCCGCTTTGGCGCCAGCGGCGCGTGGGACGCGGCCCGGGCCGAGGTCAGCTTCGACTCAGGCTTCACCGCCTTGTTCGACGTCTCGCGCCTGGCCGAGGGCCGGAAGCGAACCATGCGGGTGGTCTATCCTTCCGGCGAAGTCGAGATCGACTTCATGGCGCGCACCTTCCGCAACACGACGCCGTTCGCCCTGAACCCCGACTTCGCCGACACGCCGGCCGCAGCCGACCCGCTGGGCGCCAGCGTCGAGGCCTTCCTGCAGGCGGTGCGGGGCGAGGCGCCCCGGCCGATCGTCACGGCGGAAGAGGCCATCCGCGCCCTCGACCTGGCCATCGCCGTGGAACAGGCGTTGGAGGACGCTGCGTAACGGCGCTAGCCTCAGGCCTGCAGCCAAGGAGGCGCACGCCATGTCCAGCGCGCACGACTATTCCTTCAGCACCATCAGCGGCGAGCCGCTGCCGCTCAACACCTTCCGCGACAAGGTCGTGCTGGTGGTCAACACCGCCTCGCAGTGCGGCCTGACGCCCCAGTACGACGGCCTGGAGCAGCTCTACTCGGCCTACAAGGACAAGGGCCTGGTGGTGCTGGGCGTCCCCTGCAACCAGTTCGCCGGCCAGGAGCCGGGTACCGAGGCCGAGATCAAGGACTTCTGCGAGACCCGCTTCGGCGTCGACTTCCCGCTGACCGCCAAGGTCGAGGTGAAAGGCGAGGGCGCGCACCCGTTCTACCGCTGGGCCGAACAGGAGCTGGGCGAGCCGGCGGTGCCGGTTTGGAACTTCCACAAGATCCTGGTCGGCAAGGACGGCCAGGCGATCCAGGCCTTCGGTCCGCGCACGGACCCGTTGGATTCCGAGGTCACCGAGGCGATCGAGAAGGCGCTCTGATCGACCTCGTCGCGCTGTCGCTGGAGATGATGGCCGAGCGCGTGGGCGATCCCGCGCCGGCGATCTATACGCGGCTGTTCGCAGCCTTTCCGGAGATGGAGCCGCTGTTCTGGCGCGACACCACGGGTTCGATCCGGGGCGAGATGCTGGCGGTGGCCTTCCAGTGTCTGCTCGACCTCGACGGAAGCTACGCCCAGAACTTCATCAGGGCCGAGCGCGTGAACCACGAGGGCTTCGGCGTCTCGCCCGAGGCCTTCCAGAGCTTTTTCCCGATCGTCATGGAGACCTGCCGCGAGGTCCTGGGCGAGGGGTGGAGCCTGGAGACCCAGGCGGCGTGGGACGAGCGCCTGCGACGGATCGCGGCGCTGACCTTCAGCGGGGCATGATTTTCCAAAGCGGCCTCTTTCCCGCCGCGGATCGCGCCTCTAAGACGGCCCCGCCAAGTCGGAGGCGCAACGAATGCATCGCAAGCCGGACGGATCCTGGGACAAGTCCAATCTCCCCAGCCGCCATGTGACCGAGGGCCCCGCGCGGGCGCCGCACCGGTCGTACTACTATGCGATGGGTCTGGGCTCGCGGGAGATCGCCCAGCCGCTGGTTGGCGTAGCCTCCTGCTGGAACGAGGCGGCGCCCTGCAACACCGCCCTGATGCGCCAGGCCCATGCCGCCGCCGAAGGCGTGAAAGCCGCCGGCGCCACGCCGCGCGAGTTCTGCACCATCACCGTCACCGACGGCATCGCCATGGGCCACGAGGGCATGCGCGCCTCGCTGGCCAGCCGCGAGGTGATCGCCGACTCGGTCGAGCTGACCATGCGCGGCCACAGCTATGACGCCCTGGTGGGCGTGGCCGGCTGCGACAAGAGCCTGCCCGGCATGATGATGGCGATGCTGCGCCTGAACGTGCCGTCGGTGTTCCTCTATGGCGGCTCGATCCTCCCGGGCCGGCTCGATGGCAAGGACCTGACGGTCCAGGACGTGTTCGAGGCCGTGGGCCAGTTTTCGGCCGGCCAGATCACCGAGGAGCGGCTGTGCCAGGTGGAGCAGCACGCCTGTCCGGGCGACGGCGCCTGCGGCGGCCAGTTCACCGCCAACACCATGGCCATGGTGTCGGAGGCCATCGGCCTGGCCCTGCCGCTATCGTCGGCGCTGCCGGCGGCCTACCTCGACCGCGACCAGTATGCGCGCGCGTCGGGCGAGGCCGTGGTCCGGCTGATCGAGCAGAACATCCGCCCGCGCGACATCTGCACCCGCAAGGCCTTCGAGAACGCCGCGGTGGTCATCGCCGCCAGCGGCGGCTCCACCAACGGCGGCCTGCACCTGCCGGCGATGGCGCACGAGTGCGGGATCGAGTTCACCCTGCGCGACTTCGCGGAGATCTGCGCGCGCACGCCCTACATCGCCGACCTGAAGCCGGGCGGGCGGTTCGTGGCCAAGGACATGGGCGAGGCGGGCGGCACGCCAATGCTGCTGAAGACCCTGCTGGAAGGCGGCTACCTGCACGGCGACGTCATGACCGTCACCGGCAAGACCTTGGCCGAGAACGTCGCGGACGTGAAATGGCGCGACGACCAGGAGGTGATCCGTCCGGTGTCCAACCCGCTGTCGCCGACCGGCGGCGTGGTCGGGCTCTGGGGCTCGCTGGCGCCCGACGGCTGCATCACCAAGGTGGCCGGCCTGAAGCACACCAAGCACCGCGGCCCCGCGCGGGTGTTCGACGGCGAGGAAGCCTGCTTCGCCGCGGTCACCGCCCGCGACTACAAGGAGGGCGACGTCCTGGTGATCCGCTACGAGGGTCCGAAGGGCGGCCCGGGCATGCGCGAGATGCTGTCCACCACCGCGGCGCTCTACGGCCAGGGCGTGGAGAACATCGCCCTGGTGACCGACGGCCGGTTCTCGGGCGCCACGCGAGGCCTGTGCATCGGTCACGTCGGGCCGGAGGCCGCCGTGGGCGGTCCGATCGCGCTCGTTAAGGACGGCGACATCATCTCCATCGACGCCGACGCGGGCACGATCGAGCTGGAGGTCGATCCCATCGAGCTCGAGCACCGGGCGCACCTGCTGGCCCAGGAGGAGCCCCGCCGCACCCACTACCAGAGCGGCGCGATCTGGAAGTTCGCCCAGTCGGTGGGCCCGGCCCACCTGGGCGCGGTGACCCATCCGGGCGCGGCGGCCGAGACCCACGTGTACGCGGACATCTAACCATGAAGACGCTGGGTCTCCTCGGCGGGATGAGCGCCGAGAGCACGGCGATCTACTACCGCGAGCTGAACCGCCTGGTCCGCGAACGGGTGGGCGGGCTGCACTCGGCCGACCTCCTGATCTGGTCGGTCGACTTCGCGCCGATCGCCGCCTTGCAGGCCGAGGGTGACTGGGACGAGACGGGCCGAATCCTGGCCGACGGGGCGCGACGGCTGGAGCTGGCGGGGGCGCAAGCGATCGTGCTCTGCACCAACACCATGCACCTGAACGCGCCGATGATCTCGGGCGCGGTCTCCGTGCCCTTCCTGCACATCGGCGACGCCACCGCCCAGGCGCTGAAGGCGAGGGGCGTCAGCCGGCCGCTGCTGCTGGCCACGCGGTTCACCATGGAGCAGAACTTCTACAAGGATCGGCTCATCGCCGCAGGGCTGGAGCCGCTGACGCCCGACGAGGCGGACCGCGCGCGGCTGCACGCCATCATCTATGACGAACTCTGCCAGGGTGTCGTGCGGCCGGAATCGAAGGCCGAGGCGCTGGCGATGGTGGCGAAGGGCCGCGCGGCCGGCGCCGACGGCGTCATCTTCGGCTGCACCGAGGTCGGCATGTTGCTCAGCCAGGACGACCTCGACGTGCCCGCCGTCGACACGACGCTCGTCCACTGCGAGGCGGCGATAGAGTTCGCGCTGGCCTAGGGGAGAGCGGCGACGCCCGTGATGTACGGGTGGCCCCAGGCGAGCGCCGCCCAGATCACGACGCCCAGGGCGATCCGCCACCAGCCGATCTCGCCCAGGCTGAGCCGCTGGCGGCCCTGGGCGATGGCCAGGAACGGCACGTTCGAGGTCTGCACCGCGAACGGGTCCCACTTCAGGCCCAGCACCCGCTTGCGCTTGGCGTCGATGCTGGCGGTGCCGAACAGGGCGAGCGCCAGCATCGAGCCGAACAGGATCAGGCTCGCGGCCTCGCCGTTCACCAGCAGGTGGCCCAGCGCCCAGATCGCCACGCCCCACAGGAACGGATGGCGGGTGACGCGCAGGACGCCGCGCACCACGTCCGGGCGGTCCAGGGCGCCCTCCTGGCGGACGCTGGTCGGGTTGGGGGTCGTCAGGCCGACCACGATGAAGACGACGGCGATCAGCTGGATCGCAAGCTGCAGGTGACGGGTGGCGGCGCTTGCGCCCCAGAGCACGTCGTTGGCGGGCGAGACGCGGGCGTCGCCGAAGGCGAAGCCCAGCCAGATCAGGCCGGCGAAGGACGCCAGGGAGAAGAGCCCCATGTAGGGGCCGGCGCCCAGCCGGAGCACCAGGGCGTCCCGGGCGCGCGTGCCCGAGATCAGTAGGTGGATCAGCACGAAGAAGACGGCGGCGGCGATCAGGTTCGTCATGGTTTGGGGCCCTCCGCGCCGGAACGTGGCGTCTTTAATTTACAGCGTCAAGTCATGCTGCGTGTTCGGCGCCGTCCTCGTCGCCGGCGTCGGCGTCGAGGCCCGGGGGCGCGATCGCAGGGGGCGGCGATGGCGCGGCGGGCGCAACCGAAAGGACGGCGCCGCGCTTCGGGACCGGCCGGCGCAACAGCGACTCCATGCGGGCGACCCAGCGGTTGCCTTCCTGGAGCGCCTCCGCCGCCGTCCAGGCCTTGCGCTTGTCGGCGTCGGCGGCGTTCCAGAGGTCGACGATGAAGTCGGCGTAGGTCGGATCGTCGAAGACGAAGCGCAGCCTGACATGGTCCTGCGCGCCCGAGAGATGGTCCAGGGCCCGGCGGGACTCGCCGCGGTGGGTGCGGGCGGCGACCTGGCCATCGACGATGAGTTCGGCGCCCATGAGTTCGTCCACACGGTATTCCAGGCACCAGGCTCCGGCGTCCCAGGTGACCGCGACGTTGTTCGCGCCGAAGTCGAAGCCGATCCCCTTGCCGCGGCCGCGGGCGACCAGCAGCGCGTGCGGTTCGGCGCGCAGCACCTTCTTCAGGCTTCGGCGGATGCGGCGGCCCTCGTCCAGGAACCACACGAATGCAGCCCCCAGCACCGTGAAGGCGCCGCCGGCGATCGCCATCAGCACGACCAGTCGGGCGAACTCGTCCATAGGGCGAGCGTAACGCCGTTCCGGTGAGTCGGACTACGGCAGAGCTAGAGGTCGAGTTCGATGACCAGCGGGACGTGGTCGGACGGCTTGTCCCAGCTGCGCACGTCGCGGTGGATCGAGACCCCGCGCAGTAGGTCGGCGGCCTGAGGCGAGAGCAGGGCGTGGTCGATGCGGATGCCGTTGTTCCGCTGCCAGGCGCCGGCCTGGTAGTCCCAGAACGTGTAGGCCCCGGGCGCGCCGTCGGCCTGCAGATAGGCCTCGGTGAGCCCCAGGTTCTTCAACGCCCGGAAGGCGGACCGGCTCTGCGGCTGGAAGAGGGCGTCGTCGACCCAGTTCTTCGGGAACTCGGCGTCGCGCGGCTCGGGGATGACGTTGTAGTCGCCAACCAGGGCGAACGGCTCCTCCAGCTTCAGCAGCGCCGCGGCGTGATGGTGCAGGCGCTCCATCCAGGCCAGCTTGTAGGCGAACTTCTCCGTCCCGACCGGATTGCCGTTCGGCAGGTAGATCGACGCTACCCGCACCGGCTGGGGGCCTGAGACGACCGCTTCCAGGTATCGGGCCTGTTCGTCCGTGTCGTCGCCCGGCAAGCCGCGGGTCACGTCCTCGAGCGGGGCCTTCGAGAGGATGGCGACGCCATTGTAGCTCTTCTGGCCGTGGACGGCGACGTTATAGCCAAGTCGTTCAAAGGCTTCGGCCGGGAACTTCTCGTCGACGCACTTTATCTCCTGCAGGCAGGCGACGTCCGGCTGCGCCTCCTCGAACCAGCGCAGCACCGTCTCCAGGCGAGCGTTGACCGAGTTCACGTTCCAGGTGGCGATGCGCATGAAGGGCTCCGGCTCAGGTGGAGCGGAAGCTAGTGGCGCAGCCGCTCCGGCTCAATGGCTTGCGCGGCTGCCCGACGGCTGATACTTAAGGAAACACTTAAGTGACGGACCCACCATGACCCTGATCCTCCACGAACACCCGCTGTCGTCCTACTGCTGGAAGGCCAAGGTCGCGCTCTACGAGACCGGCTTGCCGTTCGAGACGCGATTGGTGGCGCCCTACGATCCGGCGTCTTGGGAGGCGCACCTGGCGCGCTGGCCGCTCGGCAAGATGCCGGTGCTGGAGGACACGGACCGCGGCCAGGTGATCCCTGAGACCAGCGTCATCATCGAATATCTTCAGGTCTTCCACGCCCCCTCGGCCGGCCTGATCCCCTCCGACCCCGAGACGGCGCTTCGCGTGCGGATGCTGGACCGAGTGTTCGACAGCTACGTGATGGAGCCGATGTCCCGGGTCGTGGCGGAGAACTTCCGGGGCGGGGAGGACCCCGTCGGCGTCGCGCAGGCCGACGCTCTGCTGAAGAAGGCCTACGACTACCTCGAAGGCGAGCTGGCGGGCCGGACCTGGGCGGCGGGAGAGGCCTTCACCCTGGCCGACTGCGCCGCCGCCCCGGCGCTCTACTATGCCGACAAGGTCCTGCCGTTCCGCGCCGGCCACCCGACGCTCGGCGCCTACCTGGACCGCCTGGAGGCGCGTCCGTCGTTCGCCCGCACCCTGGAGGAGGCCCAGCCCGTCTGGCACATGTTCCCGGGCCGGAAGGCGGCATGACCCCCAACCTCGACGCCCTGTTCCAGGCGCTGGCCGACCCGACGCGTCGCGCCATCGTCGAACGCCTGAGCCGTGGACCGGCCTCGGTCAGCGATCTCGCCCGGCCGTTCGACATGAGTCTGCCGGCCGTGGTGCAGCACCTGGGCGTGCTGGAGGCCGCGGGCGTCGTCGCCTCCGAGAAGGTCGGCCGGGTTCGGACCTGCCGGATCGAGCCCGCCGTCCTCAGCCGAGCCGAACAGTGGATCAACGAGCGCCGCACCGCCTGGGAGCAGCGGCTGGACCGCCTGGGCGCCTACCTGGCCGCCAACCCCGAGGAGCCTTCATGACCGAGCGTAACGTCGTGCACGCGACCTTCTGCATCGAGCGCCGCTATCCTGCCCCGCCGAGCCGCGTGTTCGCCGCCTGGGCGACTCCCGAGGCCAAGGCCCATTGGTTCGACGGACCCGAAGGCACCGAGATCTACGAGCGGTCAATGGACTTCCGCTCGGGCGGCGCCGAGCGGCTGTGGGGCAAGCACCCCAGCGGCAAGGTCTCGGACTTCCAGGCCCGCTACTTCGAGGTGATCCCGAACGAGCGGATCATCTATGGCTACGACATGTGGATGAACGGGGTGAAGCTCTCAGTCTCGCTCGCCACCATCGAGTTCAAGCCCGACGGAGCGGGGACCCGCCTCGTGATGACCGAACAGGGCGCGTTCCTCGACGGCTACGACGACGCGGGCAGCCGCGAGGAGGGCACCCGCTGGCTGCTCGACAAGCTGGCCGCGGCGCTGCCCGGCGGCGGCTAGAAGGCGCTGCGGCGCTCCGGATCGTCGCGCCAGACGCGCCAGCTCTCGAACACCGCCAGGGCGGCGATGGCGATCGTCGCGACGACCACGGCCCGCATCCCGGCGGGCTGCGGGACCAGCGGCGCGGCGGCGAAGCCCAGGAGGCCGAACCAGAAGAACAGGCGGCCGGCCAGTCGGTTGGCCTTGTCCCAGGCGAGCCGGCTGGCGTAGGTCCAAGGCGTGCGCACGCCCACCAGGGCGTTGGGGCCCACCTTGCTGGGCGAGGG
>NZ_JAPSKZ010000221.1 GCF_031181185.1 Phenylobacterium sp.
CGAGGCCGGCGGCGGCTGGGCCGGTTCGCCCTGCCCGCCCCGCATCAGCAGCCAGGCGATGACCACGCCCGCCAGCAACGCGACTGCGGCGCCGACGATCACCAGGCCGGTGCGGCGGGGCGCGGGCGGATGCTCGCTCGGGGGCTGCGAAGTCATGGCGCCTCGCTAGACCGCGCGGCCCGGGCTTTCAAGCCGCCGTGTCAGCCGCCGCCGCCGAGCCGCGCGAGCGCCGCCTGGTAGTTGGCGATCTGGTTGGTCAGGTAGGCTGGCGCGGGGCCGCTGGCGATCTGAGCCTTCGCCAGCGGGTCCGGCGGCGTCGCGGCCGCGACGAGGTCGCGATAGATGTTGCGGATCACGCCCTGCGCCTTCGCGAGGTCCGCAAGCGCGTGGGCGACCTGCTTGTCGTCGTTCAGGTTCAGCAGGCTGTCCATGCCCAGACCGTAGAACATCGGCTTGCCGTCGGTAGCGACCGCCTTGCCATCCTTTCCGATCTCGGTGTTGCGTACGACGCCTTCGGGAATCCCGATCAGCGCCAGGGCGTCCTTATCCGTCTTGCCGGCGGAAAACTCGATCACCGCTCGGTCGGTGGCCGGCGTGATGTTGATGATCCGGTTGCCGCCGCTGGAGCTCAGCGACACCTTCGCCTGGAAGCCTGAGGCGCGGCGGATCTTGGCCGCGAGACTGTCCAGCGTGTCCTTCGCCTCGATCGTCACCGTGGCCCAACGGCCCGAGCCGGAGCGGACCTGAAAGGCGTCGCCAGGGCGAATGCTGGTCTGGTCGATGATCCGCTCGGAATCGGCCATATCGAGCGTGCCCTTCGGCAGTCCCAGACGGTCCAGCACGCTCGCGCCGTCCGGATCGACCGCGATCGACGTTGGCGCCGCGTAGCCGTCCTTGCCCGTGAACCGCCGCGACCAATCGACGGTGCCCGTGTCGATTACCAGCCGGGTGAGGAACCCATCCTTCTTCCCAACCGCGGCCGGACCCGAGCCAGGCGCCCCGACCGGCCCCTCCGGCGGGAGATCGGTTCCGACGGCGCCCGCGATATAGACCTGTCCGTTGGCGACAGTGAGCGCCGTGGCCCGGTCGTTCCCGGCGCCGCCATAGTAGGCGATGCGGTCGCCGGCGTTCGGCGCCAGATTGGCGGAAACCTTCGCAGCAAAGGCGTCCGTGCCACCCGCATGAGCGCGACTGACGGTTCCGGCGCTCAGCGCTCCGTTCGACGTCGTGCCCGCAACGATGATCTGGCCGCCGTCGATGGCCAGGCCGGTAATTTCACCGCCTTGGAGGTCGCCCAGGTCGCGCGTCGAGGTGAGCACCGGCGATCCGCCAGAGAGGTCGAACCGCCTCAGGATGGCTCGGCCGTTCTCGATGCTGGCGGTGACGACCGACGTCCCGTCGACGACCATCCCGGCCGGCCGGTCCGCGCCCGCCGTCCCGAAGCTGTGGGTGAACAGCGATCCCACCTTACCGGTGCGATCCTCGGCCGTCGTGACCAGCTGCGGCTTGAAGGCCTGAAGATAGCTGTCCCAGCTCCCGACCGCGGTGGCGCCCGGCATGGTGGACTGCGCGCGACCGGCGACCAGGATCGAACCGTCGGCGGCGAAGGCCACGTGCGTCGCCTCGTCCTGCTGCCGCGCGCCGCGGCGCGCCGTCCAGGTCTCTTCGCCATCGGCATTGTAGAGCGTCACGAAGCTGTCGGACTGTCCGGCGTAGGCCCCGGCTTCGCCCGAGTTCATCGGACCCTCGGTGGCGCCGCCGAGGCCGCCCTTGACCGCGCCGGCAACGGCCACCTTGCCGTCGGCGGAAACCGCCAGGGCCAGGCCCGTCGCCTCGTCTGACGCGCCAAGTGTCCGGGAATAGACCAGCTGGCCGGCGGCGTCGTACTTCAGGAGGGCGACGTCCTGCGTGCCTTTGAGCTCCTGTCCCCCCGTCGCAGCCGTGACGTCGGCCAGCATGTAGACCGAGCCATCCGGTCCCACCTGTGTGGCCCGCACGGTCTTCACCTCGGGGCCGAGGGTCTTGGCGAAGGCGCGGCCATCCACCCAGTAACTCTCGCCGTCGGCCTGCGCGGGGGCCGGAACGCTGGTCGTATCCGTCTGGAACTTCAGCAGCTGTTGGCGCAGCACGGCGTCGTTCGTCGAGGCCTTGCCGTCCGGATCCGGATTGCCCGTCGTCTGGGCCATGTAGACAGCGCCCGCGGTCGCCGGGGCGTCGAAGGTCACGACCTCGCCGACCGACACCTTCACCTTCAGCGCCCATTGGTCGGGGCCCGTGCCGATGTTGATCGTCTTGCCGCCGGACTCGACGGTCTTGGGTTGGCCCGGCAGACGCTGGGTCGCGAAGCGGGTGTCCACGCCGGCCGCAGCGAGCTTGTCGTTGATGAACGTGACGACGTTGGCCATCGATCGGGTCTGGGCGCCCATGTCGGCCAAGTCGATCGCCACGCTGTGGACCGTGCCGGCCCGCTTCACCTTGATGTCGAACTTCACCGCGCCCTGGAATGCCGGCACGGCGGCGGAGCTGGTCCCAGCAAAGATCGGCGCGGTGACATACTCGGTCTTCTTGCGCGGCACCGGAGCGGTGCTCTTGGCCCGGGTCGCCGCCTCGCCTTGTGTCAGCCGCAGCGACTCGAAGGCGGCGGTGTCCACATAGCTGTTGAACTCGGCCATTCCGCGCGAGAAAGCGCGCTGGATCTGCATCTTCTCGGTGCTGGTGACGCCCTTCGCGCGCATCCGCTCCGCCAGCCCGCTCAGCGTGGACAGGCCCTGGTACATGGCGAACAGCTTGCGGTAGTCGGCGCTGGCGCCCTGCAGGTCGAGCTGAGCGGCGTTCTCGTCGATGAATTTCTTGCCGCGGAGGACGGACTTCACCAGCTCGCCCGGCGGCGTCGGCGTGGCCTGGGTGCTCCACGGGGCGGTCGGGGCGACCCTCCCACGCGGCGCCGAGCCGCCGGTCGAAGACGCGCCGGCGGCGCCGCCGAGCAGCCCCGACGAGCGGCCCTGGTAGAGGCTCAGGAGCAGATTGCTATCGAGTGATACAACCATCGACCCGCACCGCGGACGGAATTCCGCCCGTCCCTTCTAGCTCGCCAGAGTCTCCACGCCGTTAAGAGCCCAGAAGAAAAGCCCGGAAGCGGGCGCCTCCGGGCTCGTCAGTACGCCCCAACGGAAAGCCGTTAGCCGCCGCGGAACAGCGACAGGATGATCTGCGGCGCCGAGTTGGCGATCGACAGCGCCTGCGCCCCCAGCTGCTGTTGCACCTGCAGGGCCTGCAGCCTGGCGCTCTCCTTGGCGAGGTCGGCGTCCACCAGATTGCCGACGCCGGTTTCCAGCACGTCGGTCAGTTTGGAGACGAAATCGAGGTGGGCGTCGATCTGCTTTGCCTGCGAGCCCAGGCTGCCGAGCGCCTGGTTCACCGCCGAGATCGAGGTCTCCAGCCGCGTCAGCGCCGCGGACGCCGTCGTCACGGTGAGAATGGCCGCGTTCGCGGTGATGGTGATGATGCCCCCGGTGCCCAGCGACAAGTTCTGGCTGGACAGCGTGATCTGCGAGTTGGCGTCCGCATTGGCGAGGAACTGGATGCTGGCGCCCAGCGAGCCGTCCAGCAGGTTGGCGCCGTCGAACTCGGCGTTCTGCACCACCTGGGTGATCTGCCGCAGGATCGAGCGGAAGTCCGAGTTCAGCGCCGTGCGCGAGGCGCTGTCGAGCGAGGTGTCCATCGCCGCGACGACCTTCTCCTTCAGCTCGACGAGGAGGTCGGAGACCGATTCGCCAGCCGTCATCGAGACCTCGGCGATCGAATGGGCGCGCTCCAGGCTCATCCGCACCGCGCCGAGCGCGCCGATGTCGGCGCGCTGCCCCTGGGCGATGGCCCAGATGGCGGCGTTGTCCTTGGCGTTGGAGATCTTCAGGCCCGTGTTCACACGGTTTTGGACGGAGCTGAGCTCGTCGTTGGTCTTGTTCAGGTTCTGCAGCGCAATCAGGGCGGACTTGTTCGTATGCACGCTGATCGACATGGCGCTCTCCACTCACGCTCGGCGACTCGCCGTCCGCCTTGCCGCGAGGGTGAAGAAACGTGGTGATCAGAAGGTTAACGACGCCAACGCGCGTCGCCGCCGCCGGAGCCTCTCCGGGGCGGTCGGGACGTTCGGGCTCGCCAAGCGAGCTGTGGAATCAGGCCTGGGTGCGGATCACCGCGCCGGCGGCGTAGGCGGTCTCCTCCCGCATCCGCAGGACATCGGCCCTGGGCAGCTGGAGGACGACCTCGCCCGTTCGGCGGTCGATGGTCTTGTAGACGTAGGTCCCGCTGGCTTGATCCTCTTCAATGATCAGTCGCAGATCGACCGGATCCGAGGTCTTGACCTGGGCCTTGGCCTGGCCGCCGCTGGGCGACGCGCCGGACTTGGGCTGGTTGAGCGTCGGATCGGGCGTGGCTGCGAAGGCCGCAACCTTGCTTTGCATGGCTCCTGACGCCGCCGGTTAGGCAGCGCTCCGATGTGAGAGCACAGCGGCGAACCGGTCGCCCGGCCCGCCCCCGTGAGACGGCCGCGGAGCCGAAGCCCCGCGGCCAGGGCCTTAACGGAACAGGCCCAGCAGGATCGACGAGGACTGGTTCGCGATCGACAGCGCCTGAACGCCCAGCTGCTGCTTGGTCTGCAGAGCCTGGAGCCTGGCGCTTTCCTTCGCGAGGTCGGCGTCGACGAGGTTGCCCACGCCGGCGTCGATGGAGTCCTGAAGCTTGTTGACGAAGTCGACGTGCGAGGCGAGCGACTTCGAACCCGTGCCGAGCTTCGACAGGACACTCGACACCTTCGAGATCGAGGTGTTGATCGTCGAGATCATCGCGCTGGCCTGGGTCGCGGTGGTGAACGTCGCCGCGGCCGAAACGGTCACGTTCGCGCCGCCGAGCGCGAGGCTCTGGGCGGTGACCGTAATCTTCTCGGTGCCGTTGGCGTTCGCGATCGCCGCGATCGTCGTGCCGCCCGTCTTGACCATGTTGATGCCGTTGAATTCGGCGTTCTTCACGGCCTTGCCCAGCTGATCGCGCAGCGCCTTGAAGTCGTCGGCGAGAGCGGTCCGGCTGGTGGTGTCGAGCGAGGTGTCCGAAGCCGCCAGGGCCTTTTCCTTCATCTGAAGGAGCAGGTCCGAGACGGTTTCGCCGGCCGAGA